>CAZGUM010000181.1:0-8076 GCA_964529085.1 uncultured Methylomonas sp.
TTGATCCAGCATCCGGTAAATCCGTTCCAGTTCTTCGGTATTGCGGGCGCGAAAATAATGGCCGCCGGTAGTGTCGGCAATCGCGGTCAGGGTTTTTTCGTCCAGATCGGCGGAGGGGTTGACCCGGCGCGTCCCGAACAGGCTTCGCACCAACACTTCGTCGGCGCCGATGCCTATCGTGTAGATTTTCAGCTTATGTTCCGCAGCCAGTTCGGCGGCTTTCAACGGCATCAGTTCACCGGCGGTATTGGCGCCATCAGTCAATAAAATCAATACCCGGCTGGCATCCTTTTGCTCTTGCAGGCGTTTGATCGCCAAGCCGATCGCATCGCCGATCGAGGTTTTCGGCTCATCCTCGGTGATGCCGATAAACGCTTCGTTAAGCAGAATTTGCACGGTCTTGCGATCGAAGGTCAACGGCACATGCAGATACGCCTGCGTACCGAACAGGATCAAACCCAGCCTATCGCCGATCCGGCGCTGAATAAAATCGCCCGCCACGTGTTTGATCGCGGTTAATCGGTCCACGCGTTCCTTGCCAAGGATAAAGTCCTCTTCCTGCATACTGCCGGATACGTCCACCGCCAGCATCAGGTCGCGGCCGCTGACCGCTTGCTCCAAAGGTTCCCCTAGCCACTGCGGGCGCGCCGCGGCCAACACCAGACACAGCCAGGCCACGCCCGCCAGCCACAAGGGCCAGCGTCGGTCGCTACTGACAACCCGAGTTTCGCTGGGACCGAAATCGTCCAGAAACGGTACTTTCAATGCGGCTTGTTGCGCAACGGCTCGCGCCGGCAGCCACCAACGCAACAGTAGAGGTAACGGCAAAAACCATAGCAACCAGGGCCACTGTAATTCAATCATCGTTGTTTCGCCTGCTGTTTCAACCAGCGCTCGCATAGTTCGAACAAGGCCGCCAGCTCGGTTTCGGCCGGCGGCGTTTGCCGATAGTGGCCGTCGGCCAGGCAACGGCCGGGCCCCCGACTAAACGGCTCATCGGCCAATGACCGGTCCAAATATGCCAACCAAGCCTCGCCGCGCAAACTGGCGACATCGCCGCGCGGCGCTGTGCTGATCGCCACCCGTCGCAGCAATGCCGATACCGCCACCAGGGTTTGTCTGACATCGGCCCCGCTATCCCGGCGAATACCGGACAACAGTCTGGCGGCCGTTTTTGCTGCGGTCTGGCGGCGAATGCGTTTGTAGAAATACCGCAGCGCTACTATCGATAGCGGCAACAGCACCGCCAATAACCACCACCCCGGCGCCGGCGGCCAAAAACTGACCGGGCTGGGCAAATGTATATCTTTTAAAGGCAAGGGTTCCATACTGAGTATTTACAACGCTTATAAAGCGGGGAGTTGGGTATACAAAATCAGTTGGTCGTCGATTTGTTGTTGGATGGCCGCTAATTCCGCGAAGCCGGCCTGCGCGGTTTCCCGATAGCCGGCCTCGTGGCGCAGTAGCAATTCCCCGGCCAGCACATGCAATTGACGCTGCAACTCTTGGACATGTTCCAGCCAGTCCTGCGCATAAAGCCTGTCTTGTTGCGCCTGCTTTAGCCAGCGTCCCAAATGCGTGCGACGCGGATCCATGATGGGCCAGTTTTTTCCGCCGTCCTGCGCCCCGGCAAACAGGCAGGCCTGCACCCGCCGCAGCCACTGCCGCGTGTCGAAGCGGCGGATTGCTATCGCGATTTGTTCCGCCGACAGTTCGGCTTCCGCGTAAAACTGCCAATCGCTAAACGGCTGGTAAGCGCTGACCCAATCGGCAATGGCCGCGGCCGGCATCGGCCGGGCAATCGCGTAGCCTTGCAGTAGATGACAACCCAGCAACAACAATACGATACCTTGCTCCTGGCTTTCCACGCCCTCCGCCACCACTTCCCGGCTAAAGGCCTGACTCAGATCGATCACACTTTCGATAATGGCGTAATCGTCGGGATCGTCCAGCATATCCCGCACAAAAGTCTGATCGATTTTCACGGTGTCCACGGACAAATGCCGCAAATGGGTCAGGGACGAATATCCGGTGCCGAAGTCGTCCAATGCCACGCTGATACCGAGCTGCTCCCGGCAACTTTTGATAATCCGATTGACTGCCGACAAGTCGTCCAGCGCGGTGCTTTCCAGAATTTCCAATTGCAGATAACCGGCATCCATTTCCGGATAACTGCGCAGTACGCTTTCAATATAGGCACCGATACCAGACCACAGCAGATGATAGGAAGAGATATTGACGCTGACTTCCAGCAGTAAGCCCTTAGCATGCCAGCCCGCCAACTGCTCGCAGGCTTGGGCGATAACCCAATTGCCGATGCGAATTTCCAGATCGGTAGAAGCGATCACCGGCAGAAACTCCAGCGGCGGCACCATGCCGCGCTGGGGATGCTGCCAACGAATCAAGGCTTCCACACCGCTAACCCGGCCGGCTTTAATATCGACCTTGGGTTGGAAATACAGACGCAGCTCATTATTCAAAAACGCCGCTTCGATATCCCGCAACTGCTGGTGGCGATGAATGATCTGCTGGTCGCGGTTGGCGTCGAACAACTGACAACGATTCTTGCCCGCCAATTTGGCCTGATACATGGCGTGGTCGGCATGCCGCAATAAGGCGTCGGCGTCGGCGTCGTCCAGCGGATAGACGGTAAAACCGCTACTGGCGCCGACCGCAATCGGCTGATCGCCTATTAAGTACGGCTGGGCAATCGCCCGATGAATACGCATGATGGCTTGTTCGCATTGCTCTATCGAATCCACGTCGCCCAGCAATAGGGCAAATTCGTCGCCGCCATGCCGGGAAACGCTGTCTTCTTCGCGAATGACGTTTTTGATGCGCTCGGCCACTTCCACCAATACCCGGTCGCCGACATCGTGACCGAATTGATCGTTGACCGGCTTGAAGCCGTCCAGATCCAGAAAACAGATCGCCAACATCGATTTTTCGCGCTTACAATGCGCTATGGCCTGATTCAGACGATCGGCGAATAAAATCCGGTTCGGCAAGCGCGTGAGCGGATCGTAATGGGCGAACAACTCCAGTAGCTGTTGCTGTTGTTTAGCTTGCGTGACATCGGAGAATAGCCCGATATAGTGGGTAACGTTACCATCGGTATCGCACAGTGCGGAAACCGTCAGCCATTCCGCGTACAACTCGCCGTCTTTTTTCCGGTTCCACAACTCGCCTTGCCAATGCTGTGCCTCGCGCAAGGCCTGCCACATATCCCGGTAAAAATCCGGACCGTATTTGCCGGATTGCAAGATCCTTGGATTACGGCCGATCACTTCTTCGCGGCTATAGCCGGTAATGTCGCAAAAGGTCGGATTCACGTCGATGATGGTCGCGGCGGCATCGGTGATCAAAATACCTTCGTGCGCTTCGCTGAATACCCGCGCGGCCAGTTTCAGATGCTCTTCCGCCTGCTTGCGTTCGGTAATGTCGCGGGTCAGGCCCAATAAAGCGGTGATATTGCCTTCGGCATCGCGCATCGGCACCGCATGGGTATCGAACCAACGTTGGCGGCCCCTCAGACCGACAATCTCAAATTCCAGGGTTCCGGAGGCGCCGGCAAAGACGCGCCGGCTCAATTTTTTGAAGGCCTCGCGATACTTGGGCAACACCAAATCCTCCATGCGTCCTTGTTGCGCTTGCTCCAAGTTATCGGCTTCTATCATGTCCAGGCCGGCACGATTCATTTGCAACAATCGGCCGTCGTGCGCCAGCAGTTTCACGCATTCCGGCTCCGATTCGAGGACGGTGCGCAACTTCAACTCCGACTCCCGGGCGATGTTGGCGGAGACTTCCAGCTCCGCGACGGCGCACTCCAACTCTCGGGTACGTTCGTCCACCAAGGCTTGCACCGATGCGGCCCGGCCGCTGACAGTCAGCAGCAGGATGCTGAGCAAACTGGTGAAGGACAAACCGCCGATTAGAGTAATCCAGGGCAGCGAGGAGCCTTGTTCGATAATGAATCGACTATCGGGTGTAATCGTAATCTGCCAATTACGATCGACAAAAGTAAATTGGCGTTGCCATTTCCGCAGCTCGTAGTTCTTGGCAATCGGATTCAGCAGCGGTTTATTAAACAGCAAGGATGGTCCGTCCACCGCACCAAGATCCTGGATAAGGATACCCAGGCTGTCGACGTTAAGCCCCTTGGTGACGATTTCGACCATGCGAACCGGCAGAATCACCGCCGACACAAAGCCTTTTAAGGCTGCGGGATTGGTATTGAGAGCATTTTTATAAACCGGAATCGACACCAAAATACCAGGCTGTAAATCCTGGCGCTGCATCAGCATCAGGCCCTGCGACGCGCTGGGTTTACCGCTAAGACGCGCTATCTCCTTGGATTGCCGGCTTAACGGATTGGAAATTGAGTCCAGACCGAACGCTTTTTCATTACCGGTCATCGGCTCCACAAACATCACGGGATAATATTCCGGCCGCGATGTCACGGATACAGCCGCGCCGTTGACACCGGGTTCGGTGACACGAAAGCCGGTAAAACCTTCGGCGCGGACTTTAGATTCAAAGGCCGGCAAATCGTCATGGCTGATACGCGGCAGCCATTCCAGAGCCTGTATTTCTGGATGACGTTGCAATATCCCCTGCGAAAATACTGTAAATTCCGCCCTGTCCACGTCGCTGGAGGCCAGAAATACATCGCGCAAACTCAGGGTACTGTCGATCACGTTCGCGGCATACTCTACCAATAAGCGGTCTATTTCACTGGCCCGGCTGTCGAAGGCTTGCTGAATGCGCGCGCGTTCGGCCTGAAAAACCTGCAGAAACACCAAGATCAAAGCCATCAATATGCCCAACAACGGCAAGGCCACGCTCAGGCGGCGGGTTTGCCAGAGTTCGAACGGGCGGCCGAAATAGCAAAACAGCAGAGGCGCAACAATCATGACCCCCAAACTGTCGCCTATCCACCAATTGCGCCATGCCGTCCAAAGTTGCGAGGCAGGCATCAACTTCATCAGGCTTAATGCGCAGATACCGACACTGGGCGCTATCAAGCAAGCCAGCGGTCCGGTCAATACTAAAAATCGCAAAATCAAACCAGGACTATCCAGCCTGGGTAAGCCGGGCTGCAGGTATTTTTTCGACAATGCCACGGCCATCAATACCTGCAGCGTGCTGCCGGCGCCGATGATGAAAGCGGAAAGCGCGCCGCCGGCCGTCAATTGTCCGGAAAAATCGGCTGCCGCCACGAAATTGCTCAGCGTGGCGCCCAGCCAGATACCCGGCCAAAATTTTCGCCCGCCTATCAGTAACGCCGCCAGCGCAATACCGGCCGGCGGCCAAAGCGGGCTGGCGTATCCGGGCGGAATCACCATTTTTAAGCCGCACCAACCACCCACAAACATCGCCAGAGTTAACAAGCTAATCCGCAACAAAAGCGCCGGCAGGCTGACAAATCCTATTTGCCGGGCTTCGCCTGACCCAGGCAAACAGTGCGCGTTACCGCTAGCGGGAGATTTGATATAAGACATGGGGCGCTTAAATCGGACGGGAACGCGAGCCGTTCAGCGCCTCTAATGGCGCTTGCTGGGTACTGCAGGGTACCAACAACAAACGCAGCCTGTTGCCGAGACTTTGTAAATACTGCTGCCGTTCTTGAAACCGCTGGCGATAGGCTTGCAGTCGTTGTTTATCGCCGCTATCGATAAGTACCTCGCGCCAGCCGTCGGTAAATCGGTAACGGCCTTGGCTTGGCAAACTGCTCTCCAGCGGGTCGGCGATATGCACCAAAACCACGTCGCAATGCCGAGCCAAATTGGCCAAATGGTTTTCGGCCGCGCTATTCATACCGCGAAAATCGCTGAGGATATACACCCGGCTGCCGGGGCGGGCATGATGCAGCAATCTGGCCAGGGGTTGCGCCAAATTGAATACTCCCCCTCCACTATAGACAGGGTTGATCAGCGCGTTAAAAAACCGCAACAACGCCGGCTTACCGGTTTGCGGTTTTAATTCCTGGCAACCGTCTTCGCTAAAAATTTGCCCGCCGATGCGGTCGCCTTGCTTTAAAGCGGCCCAAGCCAGCAAACCCGCCAGCCGGGCCGCCTGTACCGATTTGAACACGCCGCGCGTGGCAAAAGCCATCGTCGCACGGTAATCGACCGCGATGAACATCGGTCTTTCCCGCTCTTCCTTAAACACTTTGCTATGCGGTTTGTCGGTACGCGCGGTAACCCGCCAATCCATCCGCCGCACATCGTCGCCGGGTTGATATAAGCGGGTTTCATCGAAAGCCATGCCGCGCCCCTTCAGATGCGACAGATAATTGCCGCTTTGCGCCGCGCGGATATTGGCATGGCCCAAGCTGAGCATGCCGGCCGGCTTGGCCAGATCGACCAAGGCTTTCAGAGTAACTTCAACCCGGGGGTTGCCGGCCGCTTGCGGCTTATTCATCAGGGTACCGCAATTCTGGCGATCAATTCTTTAATCACGTGGTCCGGCGTAATGCCTTCGGCTTCGGCTTCGTAAGACAAAATCAGACGATGCCGCAACACATCGTACGCCATATCCTGAATGTCGCCCGGATCGACAAAGTCGCGTTGTTGCAACCAAGCCTTGGCTCGAGCACAGCGATCCAGCGCGATACTGGCGCGCGGACTGGCGCCGTATTCGATCCAGCCGGCCAAATCCTGACCATACGCGGCAGGATTGCGCGTCGCCAGCACGATTTGCAGTAAATACTGCTCCAGGCTGTCCGCCAGATATAAATCCAGCACTTCGCCGCGCGCCGCAAACAAAGCCTGCTGGCTGATTTTCCCGAAGGCGTTGCCGGTATGCAGCAGGGCACCCTTGGCTTCGGCGCGGGCCAGATGCAGAATCGCCTGTTCGTGTTCGGCATTCGGATAATCGATTTTCACATGCAGCAAAAATCGATCGAGTTGCGCTTCCGGAAGCGGGTAAGTGCCTTCCTGCTCGATCGGGTTTTGCGTGGCCATCACCATGAATAAAGGCGGCAGCGGATAAGTGGCTTTGCCGACCGTGATCTGCCGTTCCGCCATCGCTTCCAGCAACGCGGCCTGCACCTTGGCCGGAGCACGATTGATTTCGTCGGCCAGAATCAGATTATGAAACAACGGCCCTTTCTGGAATTCGAAACTGCCTTGCTGTGGCCGGTAAATTTCGGTACCGGTCAAATCGGCAGGCAACAAGTCCGGGGTAAATTGCACCCGATGAAAATCGGCTTCTATGCCTTGGCTAAGTACGTTAATCGCGCGGGTCTTCGCCAAACCCGGTGCGCCTTCCACCAATAGGTGGCCATCGGCCAGCAGGGCGATCAACATCCGTTCCACCAGTACTTCCTGGCCTATGATCTGGGTGTTGATATGGGATTTGAGTTGTTGTAAAGCGGTTTGGCTGGAGCTGAGACTTGTCGCAGTCATGTTAATAAAAAAGTCCTAAAATTTGATGGGTCTTCGACTGGGTTAAGGCCTGAAAGTTGCGTGGCGCTCAATTTTTCCGCTGCAGATCTTTCCATTCGCGATGGGCAACCATGATGTCGACTACTTTTTGCGGATCGTCGGTTACGGTGATCAGCTTTAAATCTTCTTCGGAAATAGTGCCGTATTCCAGCATCTTGGCTTTCATCCAATCCATCAGTCCGCTCCAGAAATCGGTACCGAACAATACTAGCGGAATCGGATAAATCTTATGCGTTTGCATCAAGGTCAAGGCTTCGAAGAACTCATCCAAAGTACCGAAACCGCCCGGCATACAGACGTAGCCGATCGAGTAACGCACGAACATTACCTTGCGTACGAAAAAATAACGAAAATTCAGCGAAATATTTTGGTACGGATTGGGCTTTTGCTCCATCGGCAATTCGATGTTCAAACCGATGGACGGTTGATCGTGCAGAATGGCACCTTTGTTGGCGGCTTCCATCACGCCGGGCCCGCCGCCGCTGATCACCGCAAACCCTTCCTTGCTGAGCATTTCCGCCAGTTCCACGGTTTTTTGATAATAAAAATGCTCTGGGGGCAAACGAGCGGAACCGAAAATCGAAATCGCGTCGCACAAACCGGACAGTTCGTCGAAGCCTTCGGTAAA
>CAZGUM010000182.1:0-8022 GCA_964529085.1 uncultured Methylomonas sp.
ATCAGTGAATTTCCTTGCAACATGGGGCCAACAGTCGATTTATGCAACAAAGCCGTTGACGATGTCGATTACCCGAACACCTATGATCCTCTTGATCATTTTGATAATGGATATATAGACGAGAGCTGGGCTAGGGTCGCAGATCGATTGTCACGATTTAAAAATGCGAATCTTCAGGAATTGGGTTCTTTTCATAAGGCAGCCCACGGTATTGCTGATTTTTATGCGCACACAAGCTATGCCCATTTTGGCAAGATTACCAATGGTTCTCTTGAGTTGTATTCTCAAAATGCTGCAATCTCCACGCCTATTTACGATGCGACTTCAAAGTTCAATTTAGTCTCTGGAGGTTTTTCTATTAACAAAAATCTATGGAATGACTCTCCGGAAGCCGTGGCAGCACTGTGGAACGGAAAAATTATTTCTGGTCGATATGCTCAACATGGCGATTCTCATGGTGCAATTGAGTTAGTGACTTTTATTCCTTCATCACTCCAAGAACAAACCGGTTTTAACCTAAGGGGTGCATTGCCGCATCATAATGAAATTGCTGTGGATGAAGATCAACCGGCAAGTGAGCACATCTTATATAAAGGTGATGATTATGCTCAGCAATATAAGTATCGATACGACGCGACAGTTAGACATATTCGAGACGTGTTTCAAAATAACTGGAATACCGCATAAATGTTATCGTGCGAACTCTAAGGCTTTCCAATGAGGAAGCCAAAAATAATGTTTACCGGAAAATTTATTTAAATATTTTGGAGATTTACCATGCCTACAAAGTACACAGAACATTTACCATTGGATATTCTCGATATTGTTCCAACCGGTATATCTGGCGGTTTGGGTAAATTCAATATTCGCGTTGAGTCTAGCACTGTCAAATTTACGGACACGGGTCCGATATCGGGTTCTTCTAATGCTTGGTGTTATGTCCGAGAAGGAGCTCGCGAGGAGTATGTGGCTGTAAAATCAACTTATCTTGGCCCGGTCATTAATGTGCAACGAGGTGAAGCACTAAAAGTCACCTGGATTAATACGCTTCACTCAATGCCATCAATGAATCCCGAAGAAGCGCGTATCCAAGCACTCCCTCCAGTTTCGTTGCATGACATGACGGATTTAGAGCAAATCGATCAATTCAAATCGATGAATTCTTCGATTGGCATTGTCACGCATCTGCATGGTGGCAAGGTTCAACCCGATTCAGATGGCTGGCCATTGTTACCGGCGAGCTACGAGAACAACTCATTTAAATTCAAGACACATCGTACCTATGTCTATCCCAACGATCAGCGTGCCGCGATGCTGTGGTTCCACGATCATGGCATGGATAACACAGCGCAGCAGGTATATGCGGGACTTGCCGGGCTGTATTTCGTGCGCGACGAGTCCGATGCTGATTTATTTCAACTCATCGGCGACGAGTCTCAGGAGATTCCGCTTGTTATTCAGGATCGACGGTTTAATGCCGATTTCACACAAGCCGACTACCAAAGCGGCGTACCATTAGCTGCGGATAAGACGAAGTTCGACCGTCCGGAGTTTCTGGGCGATACGATTATGGTTAATGGGCGACCATGGCCACATGCTCATGTGCATCCCATGGTTTACCGTCTACGTGTACTTAACGGCTCTAATGCACGCACCTATGCATTAGCACTAGTTGATCCAGAAGCGACGACTGGCAAGGTATGGTATGGAGATCACATTACCGCTATTGGTAATGACGCGGGCTTGTTCTCGACCCACGAGAAACTTCCCAATGAACAAGATTACTTGCTACTTGCGCCAGGCGAGCGACTCGATCTCCTGTTAGATTTGACAGACGTCGACACTACTACAGTAAAGGCATTGCGACTGATTAACCTTGCTGTGAAAAATGCAGCCGAACCTATAGAACCTATTTTCCGAACAGATTTCGACTCGGTTGTCTCACCATTGCCGAACATATATAAAGGATCGTTATTGGCGGATGAGCCAAAAGCACAAATTTTGCAATTCAAGATAAATCCGGCTGAACATGGTATGCGAATGCAACCACTTGATTTGCAGGCTTTGGATGCCATCCTTGCTCGGCATGCAGATGACGAAAGCTTTCACTGGAATTCCATTTCGAAGCAACTCGTAAAGGCGCAGAGAAATGCGCCGATTCGTAAAAATCGCTTCATATTGCTCATGAACAACACCGAGGATAAAAAAGGGAAAAGTCCTCATACCGATGGGCCATGGCGTGATACTCAGATTTGGGAGTTAATTTCGCCAACCGGCGCATCGGATGCCCCTCCTGCATTCGAGTTACCGTTTGAGGCCCATTTGAATTCCACTTCTCTGTCCGGCGCACCATCGAATATAGCGATTCCTTATCAGGTTGCACGCTCATTTTTCTTTGAGCCAGAAGAACCACAAATGCCACATGCCCGGAGAGACAGCGACCCACTTTGGGGACTGGTAACAGAGAATTTGGCAGTTCCAGGTGAACCCGCCGTTTATAAGTACCCTCATCTGTATCGTGAACGATATGACAAAGGGCGGCAAGTTATTAAACCCAAGGAAGGATCTTATGAGCGTTGGTATGTCGCTAATATTGGCAACAATCAACCCGCTAGCGCAGATTCCTTGCCAGATATGCATCCCTTCCATATGCATCTCGTCAACTTCGTAGTAACGAAAAGGTTTGTATTGCAAAAAGATCCTAACGATCCTTCAAAATCAATCTTTGTTGCACAGTCGCGGTCGCTGGATTTTGATGAAAAGGTGCGACACGACACAGTTAGAATCCAAGCGAATGAGCTTGTTGAACTCCTTGTGCATTTTCCCAAAGGATACACAGGTAGTTATCCATATCATTGTCATCTAGTGGAACACGAAGATATGGGGATGATGCTGCATTTTGATGTGCAGCCAAAGACTTGAAATTCCTAAAAATACTAAATTATTCGCCCGTTTTCTGCATTTTTATTTTCATCCGTTAAGGTATTCAAAATGGACAAGAACAAGAACAAGAAAAAACCTATCTGTCTGTTGGTGGCTTTTTTAATAATAGATCTATTGCTTTCGGGTTGTGCTTGGGTAAAACCGTATTGTAAAGAGCAATTGTGGTGTCAGAAAGATGGTGAGTTCGACTCGATTCAGGAGGCAGTATCAGTCCAAATTGCACCCATTGCCATTAACAGTTGGGAGGATTATGTAGATGATCTACAACCTAAGTTTACGGTCAGTAGCGATGATGCAGTAAAACTGGCTCTGCCCAAAACGAGTATTAGTCAAAATGCTTTGGCTAGTATCTTCAGCCTAGGAGCGCAAGTTGGTCTGCCACAAACAACGTCAAGTAACAGCCTGACACAAACGCTAGGAAATAATCTAACCAACAATGGTTCTGAAAGTAGTTCGATTGCCACTGGAATTTCCAATGGTACTACGCTGGGGCAAAATGGTGTGGCAAATAGCACCTCAAACACTTCTGAAACCAAAAATTCCAACACCACTACTGTTACCACCAATAATAACCAGGGAACAACCCAAACGACAACCGTTACAACAGCGCCAGGTTCTGCCCCCACTTCTAATTTGCCAAGCGCCAGCTTACCCAGTGCAGTCAACCTCCAGCAATTATCTGGCAATGTAGTTTTGGATCCTTTGCTGCTTTATAAGGCCGCAACTGCAGTTTATGAGGAGGTTGGATTATTAAACAAGTACGTTAAAGATGCCGCATTACGCCATAACTATGTTCCATATTTAGCGCGGGTACAAATTTCAGTACAGCCGGTGGCGCGCAACGAGCCATATGATGTTTACGTGCATTTAGGGGCATTCCTGAACTGTGGCGATTCACTTAAAGCTCTTACGCCTATTATTCCATTGCTGGTTACAGATGACTTGGAAGTCAGTCAGACGAATAGTGCCTTAAATATTGCAAAACAACTTGCAGCTACTCTTGGTGGAATTGTTGGAAATGTTGCGCTTCAGGGGCAAGCCAGTGAGTTAAGCAGTAAATATAACGCGATTTTGGGTAGCGACCTTAATAGCCTGTATAGCGTGGCTCGATCTGGAGAGAACTCGATTAAAGTCAGAATTGGAGCGTCGCGCTCGCCACAAGAATCATCTTCCCCTGTGTATGCTATGGTTCCGCAAACACATGAAGTCAGTTTCTTAGTTTTGGTGGATCAAGATTTCTTACCGATTCATACAGTAGATACTAAGGAGTTAACATTTAACAATAGTGGTAAAAATCTAAATAAAGGATGCAGTAAAGAAGCTCTCCCTGAATTGCATGTATTAAGCTACACAAAATTAAAAAAAACCACCAATGGAGAAGAACTTGATGTGGATCCAAATTTGAGTGGCGAATTGGTTCATAAGCTAGCTGAAAGAACTAGTAGTCCAGATAACGTTGAAGAAGTTTATAGCAAATTATTGGCATCAAAAAACAATATATCAAAGGGTGACACTCACGCATTTGAAGAATTTTCTGACAGAATGGGTATCAATAACAAATACTCTGAAGTGTTATGGTTAGGAATGCAAGCAATTGCTAATATTTCGGAATGGTCGTCAATGCATTTTGATATTCCCATGAAGCGTGGTTCCGTCAATCAAATCAAAAACGAATTATCCCTCCAGCCGATCACCCTGACTGACGATTGCAACGGTAATCTAAGTACAACGGTGTTAGGAATGGGACAAGTTACTGACAAACAGGTGAAAGCGAAATTAAAGTCTGACCTGATAGAAATTCCTGCATTGAGTATATCCCAACCTCTAGCTGGTTCAATTCAAGTGCAATTTCCACCAATTTATTCGTATCTTCCGCAGGCTCAAGCTATTCATGAGGATGGCTGTAAAAAAGAAAAGAGCAGCAAACTAGACTCGTTAAAGCTAATTATTGAACAAAATCATGATGAACGTTTCTCTCGTGCCAAGTCTTTAAATGATACTGCGGAGATTAACAAACTTTATTACCATGCCATACCCAAAAAAGATGGCTCACCAACAATCAGTCTTGCATTGGCTACCGATACTTTGACAGCTGATAGCAACGGATCTGGAAAATTGCGAGTTTTAATCAAGGGATCCAAGTCTTATAAAGATATACAACTCAGTATCAGCGGGGCAACTTTAAATAGTGTAACGAACGCTAGCTTACAAACAGACGGCACGCTGCTCACCCCTAGCAACGTAGGCCAAATTGCTTGTGATACTGTATTGCAAGGTCTGGTTTCAGGGCGAAGTGTAACAATCCGCGCAGTTGGTCGGGACCAGAATGGCAACCCCGTACCTGCAAGTCAATCGATCAGCGTTATACCTGTTAAATAATTGTTTGGATAACTAGGAGGTTTTTGTGAGCAATATTGTTTTTCCTTTTCTGAAGCATGAAATCATCAATACAGAATCTGCAGCTCAGGTGGTACCAGTATTAGAAAAATCTGTGAATATTCCTTCTCGTAAGATTAAAAAATATGGGTGGCATTCCGATATGCCTGATCATCGTGACCATATGTATGCTCCGTTAATGGCTGCAAAACTACAGCCAAAATTTGACTTGCGTTCTAGCTATACTCTGCCTGCTGTTTATGATCAGGGTAATATTGGTTCATGCACAGCAAATGCTATTGCCGCCGCAATTCAATTTGACCGGTATCGGCAGAAATTAGCAAATTCCGATGATATTCCTTCTAGATTGTTTATTTATTACAACGAAAGGAAAATCGAGGGTACTACAACCATTGATAGTGGTGCACAAATTCGTGATGGGATTAAAACGGTTGCCTCGCAAGGAGATTGCTTTGAGGCAGGAGATCATAGTTGGCCTTATGATATCAGTAAATTCGACAAGCAACCTCCAGAAGACTGTTATAAATATGCTTTAACTGATCGAGCTGTTAGCTATTCCAGGCTGAATCAGCAAATCGATGTAATGCGTTCTTGTTTGGCATCTGGGTACCCATTTATTTTTGGATTCACCGTCTTTGCTGAATTTGAAAGTCTTGAAGTGGAGAAATCAGGTATAGTCAATCTTCCATCCTCTGATAGTAAACCTATTGGTGGTCATGCAGTAATGGCAGTTGGATATGATGATGCTCAGCAAAGGCTAATAATTAGAAACTCTTGGGGAGTGGATTGGGGGCAAGAAGGTTATTTTACTATGCCATATACTTATGTTACTAATCCGGGGCTTGCAAGGGATTTCTGGACTATTCGTATAGTCTCTCAATAAGTTGGCATTTAGGTATGGAAGATAATTTATCAAAAAGCGAAAGATTATTGTTCTCAACTGTTAGGCTTGTATTTGATTTGCCGAAGGGCGGTGAAAAAATAGGAACTGGATTCTATTTTCAATATAAATCTAATAAGTATATTATTACAAATAGGCATGTTGTTGAAGATTCGAAATCTCTGCGCATGACTGTTCATGTTTCAGGGTCTTCACTCGCCACCCCTAAGTTAAGATATCTAAGCATAAATTACAGCGGCAGTGACTGGATCACACCTGATTCTGATATTGACCTTTGTGCAATGCCTGTAAGTGTAATAGAGGATAATTTGGAAGGGGAAGGCCTATATGCACATTACATTACTGATAACGAAATACCATCCAATGAAGACTTATCGAATCTTTCAGCATTAGAGGATGTTTTTATGGCTGGCTATCCAGAAGGACTTTGGGATGAAGAAAATAATTTTCCCCTTATTAGGAAAGGAATAACGGCTACACATCCTATAGTCGATTACAATGGAGATCCAACAACTGTTATAGATATAGCGACATTTAATGGTAATTCAGGCTCCCCAGTAGTCATTATTAATGAATGGAACTATACAGATAAATATGGCAGTGGAGTTGGTGGAGGGCGTTATTTTTTACTTGGAGTTCTTTTTGAAGGTCCCGAGACTACTTTTCAATCAGAGATTAAAAATATTGAGGCTTCTGAGAGTCCCAAAGAGAACGGCCAAAATATTTTGGAATATCAACAAGTAATGCACCTCGGTTATATTGTTAAATCAAGAGAAATAATTAGTCTAGTAAATGGGCGCTTATCGAAATAGAGTATGATCCATAGACGTTGCAAAAGCAGTGTAGCTCTTGTGCGCCTGTAAAAATGAATGTTTTGTTCGCTCCTAAAGGATCAGCGATTTTTTGATCGCTGATCCTTTAACTGCTCAGTTTTGATCTGCCAGTGGTAACCCATTTAAGTGGTTATTTGATTTACAACTTAAGTGGCTTTCATTCCGTTGGTTCCGTGTAATTTTGAAGTTGGAACGGTGATGAGGTCTGATTGATAAGGATCATGATCTAAATGGATTTACTACCAAGAAATTCTCGGTAGTAACGACTAAAAGAAGCATTCTGATGTCCAAAAAACTTGATGACAAATAAAAAATAACATCTTATAAATCAACAGCCTAAACATGAGTCATGATGACAAATAATATACATAACTTATTGAAAAATAATAAATGTGTATTTAATTGTGATTCCGGTTGTCGTGGGTTCGAGCCCCATCGTTCACCCCACCATTTCATCTTATTTATCAATCTGATAATAAGAAAAATCCTCAAAAATACCTATCTCTGCTACGCATTCAAACTAGCTATTTGCCAGGCTTAAAAGCATTAGCTTTGCCTGTATCTGCTCAACTTCATTTTTTCCTATCTTCCAGCTAATCCAAATGACACTTGGTCAATCTCTAATTATCAGGCGGTGACTAAGGCCTGGAGCGGCTTTGCTGATCAAAGCGTATATGATACATCCTTCCTCCTTGATGAGGGGCGTTGAATAATGCGAGTAACTTACAGCTCAAACACACCATAAGTGCCTATTTCAAGCCTCCATTTCCTCGTCTAATTCAACGCGACAAACGCACGCCAGTTTGACTGCAACCCTGTAGCTGTTTGTTTTGAGTGATTTTTTGATTTCTGAGCTGCTGAAGTATTCCGACAGTTGTTTCGGAATTCTGGCTGAGTGTGTCCTGAATTTTGTGTAAACGGGATTTAATTATCGATTGGGCATCCTGT
>CAZGUM010000183.1:0-7952 GCA_964529085.1 uncultured Methylomonas sp.
ACCTCGCGAATTTTTTGATAGAGCTGGTTTTCGTTCCATTTTTTCAGCATCTCCGGTTCGCGTTGCGCCAGATTGGCTTTCATCGCAAACTCGGTCTTGGGGAGGTTCAGGGTTTGTTTGTAATCCATGGTCATGATGTTGTCTGCGTTGCATTCCAGCGGCTGGGTTGCGGACTTAGGCCGCTGAAAATAACGGTTGCGCCGATTAGCCGAATGATTCTAAGGATAATATTAAACGCGCGATTTTAGCACCAACTGCCAAGCGCTATAAAGCATACTCGGCGCCTGGCGGGCGATCCGTGCTAAAAATGGACGCGGCGGCGTTAGCGAGTTACCATCCGCTGCGATATCCGGTTTGCCGATTTACGCAGTTTACCGCCGGGTTTATGCGTGGCGCTCGGTTTGCCATAGGCCGTTTCGACACGCGCTAAAAATTATTTAAGCACACACCAGAGGCTCCACTATGCAACATAAACGCGCCATCACCCAGGTAGACATCCACGACTTGATTGCCAGCCGTTGGAGCCCGCGGGCTTTCGATCCGGATAAAACGGTGAGCCAAGAGGATTTGACCGCTGTGTTGGAAGCGGCGCGATGGGCGCCGTCCTGCTTTAACGATCAGCCCTGGCGCTTTGTGGTTTGCGATAAAACTCGCGACGCGTCGTCCTGGCAGAACGCGCTGTCGGTAATTGCCGAAAAAAATCAGCTGTGGGCGAAAAATGCACCGGTATTAGTCCTGACGGTGGCGATGGAAAACTTCAACCACAACGGCAAAGCCAATCGCTGGGCGGCTTACGATACTGGCGCCGCCGCCCTGGGTTTGTGCCTGCAAGCCAACGCGTTAGGCTTAATTACCCATCAAATGGGCGGTTTCGATGCCGATAAAGCCCGACAAGTGCTGAATTTACCAGACGACTGTACGCCGATGGCGATGTTGGCATTGGGCTATCAAGCCGAGGCGGATACCTTGGCCGAAGACTTTCAAGCCGGCGAACAGGCGGAACGCAGCCGGGCGGCTCTGGAGCAGCGGTTTTATCTGGGGCAATGGGGCCGGGCTTATCAGTAAGCGGCGGTAAATCACTCCCGGCTCGACGGTGCAGAGCGGCATTCATGAAAAACGTTAAAACCTCTTACGCGCGCAGCCTGATCGAGGCCAGTCTCGATCCGCTGGTTACCATCAGCGCCGACGGCAAAATCATGGATGTGAATAGTGCAACGGAAAAAGTGACCGGCGTGCCGCGGCAGGAATTGATCGGTAGCGATTTTTCCAATTATTTTACCGATCCGCAAAAAGCCCGCGACGGTTATCGCTTGGCGTTTTCGCAAGGCAAGGTCACGGACTATCCGCTGGCGATTTGCCATGTCTCCGGACATATTACCGAAGTGTTATACAACGCCACGGTATATCGCGACGAGAATGGCGATGTCGCCGGCATTTTTGCCGCCGCCAGGGATGTTACCGCTTTAAAAAAGGCCCAGAAGGAATTGGAAGCGGCGATTTTGCAGATGCAATTGGTGCGGGAAATGACAGACCTGTTGCAGAGCTGCCAAAAAATGGACGAGGCTTATCCCATTATCAAGGCTGCGCTGGTGCGTTTGTTTGCCAATTCAAGCGGCGGCCTGTATATGCTGGACGCCGCCCGCAACTCCCTGGTGTTGGTCGACGCCTGGGGGATAAGCGAAAGCGAGCTGGAAACAGTGTTTACGCCCGACGAATGTTGGGGGATGCGCCGCGGCCACATTCATATTGCCAGAGTCGGCCAGACCATCAATCCGGTCTGCGGGCATGTGAAGCAAGGTACCGGCCCTTATCTGTGTATCCCGCTGCTGGCGCACTCGCGCGCCTTGGGCTTGATTTATATCGAGTGCCAATTCGGCAGCCTCAATGCCGAAGACGTTCAACGAGAACTATCGATAGCGGAAACCGCGGCCGATAGCGCCCGGCTGGCCTTGGCCAATCTGGCGCTACGCGAGGAATTGCATGAGTTGTCGATTCGCGACCCGCTGACCGGTCTATTCAATCGGCGGTTTCTGGAGGAAGTGTTGGACCGGGAACTGTTGCGAATGGGCCGCTGCGGTAAAATGCTGGCCGTGGCGATGATAGACATCGACCATTTCAAAACATTTAACGACAGTTATGGGCACGATGCCGGCGACGAGGTATTGAAGAAGGCAGCGCAGCTGATGATGGATTTTCGGGTGGGCAGCGATATTGTTTGCCGTTACGGCGGCGAAGAGTTTGTGGTGGTAACCACCGAAATTCAGCCGGACAAGATTTTGCAGCGTCTGGATGCTTTGCGGCGTGTTGTCGAAAAATTATCGATCAAATTCGGCAATCAGCAGCTGCCACGGGTGACGGTATCGATAGGCGTAGCGCTGTATCCGGCGCACGGCGGCAATCGCCTCGATTTGCTGAACCGGGCCGATCAAGCGCTGTATGTCGCCAAGGAGGCCGGCCGCAACCGGCTGATTATTGCCGATAACGGCTTGGATGCCCAGCACAATTAGTCCGTTGCCGAAGCGCGGGGCCGATACGCAAACGGTTTAGCCAAGGGTTCGCCGACAAAAATGCCTTGGCCGGGCTGGGCAACGCTTTTCCAATACGCCTCGATCAGGCTGCTGCCGCGCAGATAAAAATACATTAAGACGCCAGGATTCGGGAATTTGGCCGGAAAGTTACACGGTTCCACTACCGCGCCGTAGCTGCCGGTGGCGCCGGCTTGTAGCCATTCCATGATATTCATTTGGTCGCTGCCCGACATTACGCCGCCCGCTGAGGTGAGATGATCGGCAACGGCGCCGGGTAAATAGCGGTTTTCCGCCAGATGCGGCACCTTGATCAGACCGGTGAAATAAAACATCACATCCGGCCGGCCGGCGATATAGTCCTGCTCCAGGTAAACCACCGGCCAAAAGTTTTTCAGCGATTCCGCGACTTGTGGAAATAGTGCGGCTCGGGAACTGCGGGCCTTGTCGGACGTTTTTAACAGATACGCCGAGCCTTGCGGCTGCGAATAGTCGGCGGCCATGCCGGTATCGATTAGTTTTTTGGCATCCGCAAAGGTTTTGCCGGCCACGGCCATGGTTGGCCGCCAGCCGTGGGTTTGAAAGGGTTTGTCGGTTTCCGAGGCGAAATACGGGCTGTTATGGGTTTGCACGCAGCCTTTTGCGCAAAAGGATTCGCTGAATCCGGCGGCGAAAGCCGTGGTAATAGACATGCACTCGACGCGAAACGGCTGTAACCAGGTTAATGCAAACGCTTGCACATGTTCCGGCGTTTTTTGATCGACCTCCTGTTTCACTTGCTCGAATTGCTGCTTGGATAACACTGCCTGATTCGGCGCGAAGCGCACATGAATCATCTGTTCCGCGGGAATCCGCCGTTGCTGCTGATAGTAATCGGCGATTTGTACGCTTAAAGGATCGGCGTCGTTGACAATGACCGCCAGATCGTGGCCGGTCAGCGCCGGCGCCGGCCGGTACATGGGTGATGCCGGGGCCGCATATGCCGAATAACAAAAAGCTTCGATCAGAAGCCCGAATAGGGCGGATTTGCAGAATTGAATGAAAGACACTTGGCTCTCCGTGAGGTTGCGGTCGGATTTGCTTTATGGGTCAATTTAACCGGACGCCGGCTAAATGCAACACGCATTGTAAAGAATTTCGACAGCCGACGAACTTCGATGTGCGGTGAGCGAAACAAATTGGTCGCCGGATTTTTTATTTATCAACGTTTTGGATAGCCATTATGGATACGATAGCCAACATTCCGACAGTTGCGCATGTGATTCAACAGGCGGTTGCTCCTGTGTTTTTGCTGACCGGCGTGGCCGGTATTTTGGGCGTTTTGACTAACCGTTTGGGGCGAACAGTGGATCGGTTTCGCTTGTTATGCAAGCTTAACGGCGCCGAGGCCGAAGAATATCATGGCGAGATGCGTACCCTCGTACGCAGAGCGCATTGGATACATTTGGCTATCACTTTATGCACCACCTGCGCCCTGCTAATTTGTATGTCGATTGTCGCGATGTTCTTGGGCGTGGAGTTGGCTATCGATTTGTCGGATGCGGTCTCGTTGTTGTTTGTTGCGGCGATGTTGGCTTTAATTGGCGGTTTATTATGCTTTCTGCGGGAAATTACCTTGGCTACGGGTATCATCGGCATGGGCAAACGCTCGTAATTTGTCTTTTCTTAACTCCTTGCGGGCATGAATAAACGGATCTAAAGGTCAAAAAATATTAATACGGCGTGCCGTCTTTATGCAAAAACAACCACTTGCCTTCCACTTGCAGCGCTTTCAGGTCGTCATCCGGATAAGTCCCCTCATCTCCGGCGCTGCGGTCGCCGACTTCCAAATACACCACGTCTTCCGCCGTTTCGTTGATTAACTGGTGGCCGTTACCGGTGCCGGCCTTGAAACCCGCGCACATGCCGGGCGCTAGCGGTGTCCGGCCTTCGTCGGTGTGCAACGTGGGAAAGCCTTCCAGGATATAAATAAACTCGTCTTGTTTGGAATGCGAATGGCGCAAGGCCGATACCGCATGCGGCGCCAGCCGCGTCAGATTGACGCCAAAATTGCCGAGGCCGAACGGATCGCCCAGGCTGCGTTTCTCGCGGCCCGCCATCTGCGACGCGAACGGTTCCGGGTAATTGGATGGCTTAGTGCGGGCAGGCGCGTCGGAGGCCCGGATAGCGATCGGCGTGGTGGGTTTTGGCATGGGGTGTCGTCCGTCGGGAAAATGGGGTAATGCATTGCCGCACCCCGGTTTTGTCCGGCCGGATAGTCGCGGTGAAGAGGGCCGGAACTGGAATATTTCACGATTGCGTTCCGGGCAAATGCTAAGGCGCCCGCAACAAACGGGTGGCGAACACCAGCAGCCAAAGGGATAACGCTCCGGTTGCCAGATGTTCAGACAGGCCCGAAGCGAGTATCGGATTGCTATCCCAAGTCATCAGCAACAGAAAAATTGTTGCCAGAATGCCGCTTCCGATCGAATAGCCGCTAAGGCTGCCCAGCCAGGCATGGGTTCGGAGCAGCACGCCGCAGGCAATAGCAGCCAGGATGGCGGCGGAAAAGCCGGTGGTGGCGAATAGCCGATGCAACGCTTGGCTGGACGACAAGCCGTCGCAGCCGGGATCGCAGGCGAAGACGCCGGCCCCGATACGTCCCAGCCCGTCCAGGCCGATAAATACCGCAAGCAGTGCGGAGCGCCAGCCCGCTCTGAGGTTTGCGGGGAGCGCCGCCGCGAAACACAAATACAGAAAGCCGGAGAATTCGAAGCCGATATAGCGCATCAATATTTCCGTGGCGCTGCCGCGTTCGCCGAGCTCGCTGATGTATTGATTTACGTGGCTGAATTCCGGGCGCATGGCGCCGGCTACTGCAATCAGCGACAGCCATAGCACGGGAGCGACGATGCCGCAGTAGATGCCGAATCGGCGCAGGTTCATTTTCCAGTCCAGCAATTGATAAACCGCATATTATCCTGTCCAAGCTTTGCTTGGCCTGCTGTCATGCGATTTGCTCGATTCTGCAGCCTTGACACAGCGGATAGTTGCCAAGGAAATCGGATATCCGGTCTCTCATTGCGGAGGCCGAGGTGCCGTAGAGATAAAACGCGGTGTCGGTGGGGCCTTGCCAGTAACTCAAAACCCGGCCCGCGCCCTCGAGCAGGCGGTCGAGTTCGCTATAGACAAAATTCGAATCGCAGGCTTCGTAAACCTCGGGAGCCAGCTCGGTACCGTTAAGGTAAACAGCCAAGCCTTCGCATACGCCGAATGCGACTTCGCTTCCGTCGGCTTCCAGCTTAAGCTTTGAACTCTTCGGGGCGCCGAGACTTTCAAGTATCTCCACGATTTGTTTCAGCGTTTCCGGGGCTGAACCGGATAGTTCGATCTCAATGTCGCAGTACTCGATTTCGCCGCTCGGGTTTTGCATGGTACCGCCGCCGCTGACAATGCCGATGGCGTGCTTCTTCAATTCGGCAGCCAGAGGGTCCTCGAAAAACTCGCCCCGGTGCATGGGTTGTATCCGGGCGTTGAGCTGGGCTACGATGAATCTGTGCGGTTCGACAGACTTCCTCGCAAGTTTTTTGAAAAGATTGCCGAACATGCGCCCCTCCAAAGACCAGAGAATAAGGTATGGAGTTTAGCGATACTCCGATGCCCGCCGCAAGCCTGGGTTTGGTGCCGAGGCTAGAGTCCTAGTTGCCAAGCGCATTGTCGGACGACATCGGGGTTCTCCTTCGTAAACGCCCAACCCTTGAGGTATTCGAACAAGGCGTCTGTACAAGCGAGAAAACCAGCGGCCATTTCGATTCGTAGTTCTTCGGGAAACTCCTCTTAGGTCTCGGAAACTCGAAGAGAAACCGAGAGCGGCGGCCTGCCGACGCGAGTCCGCTTGAGCGACGGTTTAGGCCGAGCGATCATGGCTTGCTGAAGACACGGGCCAAGTACCCCTTGCTCCAATACGCAGCAAGCCTTTGCGCACTGAGGAACAGCCGTTGTACAGCCTTGGGATGCGCGCTTTCTATGTTGGCCCATACGGATTGCGGTGCTACGAAGACAGAATAGCCGTCGCCGTCCATCGGTCTGTATTGTCGAATTTCGTACTCGGGTGCAATTGCGTTGCTTATGCATAGGAGGAGTTTCTCCTGCATTGCGTTCGGAGAAATTTCGACCAGAACCGGCGGACGCCCCTGCACGATGAGCTCACAGGTCTGTTCCGACAGCGTGCCAAGGGCGAGATAACCAGTTGGCAGGAAGGCGGCAATGGCTTCGACGACTTCGGCCGGCCCGTCACGCCAGTCGATTACGACGCAATGCTCGGCCTCACCGAACTGAGTTTGGGCCGTTTGGTCGCCGTCGAGAACTCGTTGAAGAAGCGTCTGATTCATTCTGTGGCCTAACCTAAAGCTAACCGGGCGCGGCCCGGTTAGCCGAAAAAATAAAACCGCATATGCCAGCGCTCCGGTTGCTCGCCATGTTAGAGACTGGAAGGATGCCCGTGATATACCCGGCTGGAATGATTGATTTCGCTGCGCTCTACCTATCCTACGCGGGCTTTGCCGCCGTTATGAGCATGTCGACGCCTTCGCGATAGAGCGAGTGCACATCGGAGAAGCCGAGAGATTGCAATGTGGCTAGCGTGGTTGAAGCATACATGATGTGGTCCGGCGATTCGTCGCTGAGCAAATGCACGACCCAGTCTTCCAGGAGGTCGTAACGCTTCAGTTCCCCGAAAGTCTTGAACCAATGACGAATGTCGGCTTGTGTCGAGGCCAGATGTTGAGCCGGATCATCGATAG
Source organism: uncultured Methylomonas sp. (assembly GCA_964529085.1). Taxonomy (GTDB): domain Bacteria; phylum Pseudomonadota; class Gammaproteobacteria; order Methylococcales; family Methylomonadaceae; genus Methylomonas. Next base: position 7,307 of record CAZGUM010000183.1, read on the forward strand.
CAAAGCGGTCGCCGTTCACGAATAGTCCTCCCGGTTTAAGGACGCGCAAGATTTCGGCAAAGACTTGGTCCCGATAGTCATTCAGGAAATTGTGAATGGCATAATTTGAGGCAACAACATCGACGCTTGCATCCGGTTGCTCCTGCAAAAAAGCTAACGCATCGCTCTCGATGAATTCGACACGGCCACCGTCGACATACTCCGCCAAATTCGCGCGCGCCTGCTTAAGCATTGCTGATGATGCATCGAAAGCGCGAAGATGTAGGCCCTCGCACAGAGAAAGTAAGGACAGCGTACTCAGGCCCGTGCCGCAGCCGATCTCAAGTCCCTGTAAAGTGTTGCCGGGACGCCATGCGGCGATAGTGGCGCCGAGCTTCTGCGTCAGAACCACTACATTGGGACACATCATCCCAAGAAAATCGTACTCTTCGCCGATACGGCCAGTAAACGGATTGTGTGAGGTTAAAGAAGACATCACAGCATTTTGGTTCGAATTCATAAAATAGCTTCCAGTTTGTTCAAAAATACGCAGTTGTGTTTAGTTATATCTAAGGTTTGAGCGAGCGGTTAGGCGTCATTGCGAGTCCTCAACTAGCCAGAGGCGCGCCGGGTAGTCGATGGTAAGCACGCTGTTTCGGAATGGGTA
>CAZGUM010000184.1:0-2841 GCA_964529085.1 uncultured Methylomonas sp.
CTGCTCTACCGACTGAGCTACCTGGGCGTCAAGAGCCGCGCATTAAACTAGGTTATACACGAATAGTCAAGGAAAATACCTTTAGCGGCGCCTCGCTGGACAGTAATCGACGATTTGTGCAATTCTTGCGCACCGCAGAATATCTGCATTTCAACTATGAAACATCTGACACCAGCAGTACACACGTCTATTTTTCAAATCGCCCATATACCCGAGACCCTTTATGCAAGCTTTTACCGACATCCGCGCCCTGATCATCGATATGGATGGTGTACTGTGGCACGGCGACCAAGCTCAAGCCGGTCTGGTTGATTTTTTTCAAGCTTTGCGCGACCTAAAGCTGGCGTTCATTCTGGCCACCAATAACGCCAGCCTGACAGCAGAACAATATGTCGGCAAGCTGGCGAAAATGGGTGTATCGGTCGAGTTGAACGAGATTCTGACTTCAGGCATGGCCACCGCGCTGTATCTATCCGAACGCTACGATCCACAGATGACGCGCGTATTTGTCATAGGCGGCATCGGCGCCCGACAGCCGCTGTTGGATATGGGCTTTAAGCTTACCGGGCTCTACGAGACCGAACCCGACCAGCGCGCGCACTTGGTGGTGTGCGGTATGGACCGGGAGCTGAGCTGGGACAAACTGGCGACCGCCACCCTGAATCTGCGGGCGGGCGCGCATTTTATCGGCACTAATGGCGACCTTTCTCTACCGACCGAACGCGGTGAAACACATGGCAACGGCGCTATTTTGGCAGGCTTGACTGCTTCCACCGGCATTAAGCCGATGATTATCGGCAAACCGGAGCCTATTATTTACCGGCAAGCATTGGCCCTGTTGAATGTTGACCCGGCCTATACTGTCGCCATCGGCGACCGGCTGGACACCGATATTCTCGGCGCGGTGCGCACCGGCATCCGCAGTTTGATGGTACTTAGCGGCGTATCCACCGAAAAAGACGTCGCGGCGGCCGATTTCGGTCCGACTTGGGTCGTGCCGGACATCCGCGACATTACCGCCATATTGCGGACTAACACTCTTTAATTTCGGTCCACGCCAACACAGCGGAGGCAAATCATGAAAAAATTTATCGACAGCCCGGACACCTTATTGCAAACCAGTCTGCAAGGCTTTGCCAAGGCCCATGCCAACATCGTGCAATTCAACCCGGAACCGCGCTTCGTTTATCGAAACACTCGCAAAACCGGCAAGGTAGCGCTTATTTCCGGTGGCGGCTCCGGCCACGAGCCCTTACACAGCGGCTTTGTCGGTGTCGGCATGTTAGATGCCGCTTGTCCTGGCCAAGTATTTACCTCCCCGACGCCGGACCAGATGTTGGCGGCGGCGCACGCCGTGGATGGCGGCGCAGGTGTACTGTTTATCGTGAAAAATTATGCCGGCGATGTGATGAATTTTGAAATGGCCGGCGAAATGCTGGATTTACCTAACACCAGCGTTTTAATCAACGACGACATTTCCCTGCCCAAAACCCACAGCATCGGCCGGCGCGGAGTGGCAGGCACCACCATCGTCGAGAAAATTGTCGGCGCAGCCGCAGAGAAAGGCGCGGATTTAGCGGCTTGCAAAACACTAGGCGAACGTGTCAATCAAGCTACCGCCTCGCTAGGCGTAGCCTTAAGTAGCTGCACGGTGCCAGCGCTAGGCCATCCGACTTTCGCCATCGCCGACGACGAAATCGAAATGGGCGTCGGCATCCATGGCGAACGTGGCCGCGAAACCGCGAAACTGGTGAGCGCCAGCGAAATTGTCGAGCAATTGGCCGAACATATTTTCGACGAATTAAGACCGGCGGCCGGCCAAGCCGCGTTACTGCATGTCAACGGTTTCGGCGCCACCCCCTTAATCGAATTACATTTAATTTACGAGCTGGCTTGGCAATATTTCAGCCAACGCGGCGTGAACATCCAGCGTTCATTGGTCGGCAATTTCACCACCTCATTGGACATGGCCGGTTGCTCACTGACCCTGACGCTGCTGGATGAAGAAATGCTGACTTTGTGGGATGCACCGGTAAATACCGCCGCACTACGCTGGGGCTGTTAAAGAAAAAATAAAGCCCCAGAAATTTGAATTGGCGCCCGGAGAAAACCGCAACCGACCGGTCCGGAACGCCTAATTATCGGACTTTTTCAACACACCGGCTATCGCCACGATCATCAATTGTGCCGTCTTGGCGCCGGCATCGATATGGCCTTTACTGCGCTCGCCCAGAAACGAAGCCCTGCCTTTGGTAGCCAGCATCTCGCGAGTAGCCTCCACTCCATCCGCCGCCACGGCGCAAAGCCTATCCAAAACCTCCGCCAGCGGTTTGTCGGCGGCAGCCTCATCCCGCAAGGCCAACCCCACTGGCACCAGCACATCCAGCATCGTCTTTTCGCCGACATCGGCTTTTCCGCGCTGCTTGACGGCCTCCACCGCCAGCAAAAATACGTCGGCAAACCCGGCTAAATCCACAACCCTATCTTTACCGTTTTTCGCCAACGCTATAAACAATGTGGCGTACAAGGAGCCGGAAGCACCGCCGACAGCGGCCATTACCGTCATACCGATTTTTTGCCATGCCGCGACCCAGTCTAACTGTGCGATCTCGCCGGCATGTTCGCGCAAGGCTTGCAACCCGCGCTGCAAATTAAACACGTGGTCACCATCTCCTATTGCTTGATCCAGCTCGGTGACTTCCTCGGCATGCGCTTCAATATTGTCGAGGAGCGCCTGAATCAATTCCGGAAATATTAAAGGGGTCAATGACACGCTACCTCCTGCGTAACTGTAAAATCAAACGGCAGCATAGCTAAATGGCAAGACCGGTGTCCAGCGTA
>CAZGUM010000184.1:2941-7945 GCA_964529085.1 uncultured Methylomonas sp.
CGTACTATCCAAGCCGACTTAGGGCGATCTCTAAAAGTCGCTATTAAAACCCAACTTCCAGAATACATGCCTCTGAAATTTCAACGACCTAACAACCCTATCCGCTATGCCGACGACGGCGACTACCGCCGCTGACTAAAACCTTTACAACAAAATCAGCACTTTTGACATTGATCCGCACCTCCCAAACGGCACTTTTCAGCGATAAAAACGGCCGGGTTTCCATGAAAAACTATTTATTGCTTATATCGGTTGGAAAAAATATAATCGCGCGCTTTTTTCGAGCGAATAGCGTTTTTTAAAACACTTTCAGAGCCTTATTAAAATGCCCAATCACATCATGCCTACTTATGCCCGCCAGTCGGTCACTTTTGCACGCGGCGAAGGCGCGTGGCTGTGGGATATCGATGGCCGCCGCTATCTCGACTCGGTTGCAGGCATCGCGGTTTGCAACCTCGGCCACGCCCATCCGGCCGTGCATGAGGCCTTATGCCGGCAAAGCAAAACCTTGCTGCACACCTCCAATCTATATGGCGTGGCGTTGCAATCGCAATTAGCGGATCGACTGATCGAACTGAGCGGCATGGACAATGTGTTTTTCAGTAACTCCGGTGCGGAAGCCAACGAAGCGGCTATAAAAATCGCCCGCAAATACGGCCACCAACAAGGCATAGAACACCCCGTGGTATTAACCATGGAAAAAAGCTTCCATGGCCGTACCATGGGCACCCTGAGCGCAACTGGCAATAGTAAGATCAAGCAGGGTTTCGCCCCGCTGCTGGCAGGATTTGTCCATGCGCCCTACAACGACATTGCGTCCATTGAAACCGCCGTCGCCGCCGATAAAAACATCGTTGCAATCCTGGTCGAACCCGTACAGGGCGAAGGAGGCGTGAATATCCCGGCGGCGGATTATTTGAATCAAATTCGCGAGCTATGCGACCGGCATAATTTACTGATGATGCTGGACGAAATTCAAACTGGCGTCGGCCGAACCGGGCGCTTCCTTGCCCATCAACATAACGGCATCCTGCCGGATGTATGTACGATGGCCAAAGCTTTAGGCAATGGCGTGCCGATCGGCGCCTGCCTGGCACGCGGCAAAGCGGCGGACGTATTGCAAGCCGGCAATCACGGTTCGACGTTTGGCGGCAACCCGCTGGCATGTAGTGCGGCTTTGGCGGTATTGGAAACGTTAACATCCGGCACATTGATTACCGATGCACAGGCCAAGGGCGAACGGATTTGCGATCAGTTTAAAAAAGCGCTGGCCGACAACCCGCATATTGTCGATATTCGCCACAAAGGCTTGATGATCGGCATTGAATTGGATCGCCCTTGCGGCGAATTGGTCGGCAAAGCCCTGGCACAAGGCTTGTTGATCAACGTCACCGCCGATAGCACTATTCGTTTATTGCCGCCGTTGATTATCGACGACGCGCAAATAGCCATGCTGACCGAGACATTGTCGGCGCTCATTCAGGAATTTAGCAGGTAGCTCGCCATGCAACCCAAACATTTCATCAGCCTGCTGGATTTGTCCAGCGCAGAACTACACACTCTGATCCAACGGGCAATTCAGCTCAAGAACCATCGCGATCCGGATTATCAACCTTTCAAAGGCAAAGTGCTGGCGATGATTTTCGAAAAATCATCCACCCGCACCCGCATTTCTTTCGAAGCCGGCATGGCCCAATTCGGTGGTAGCGCACTGTTTCTATCGCCCCGCGACACCCAACTTGGCCGCGGCGAACCTTTGGAAGATAGCGCCAAAGTTATTTCCAGCATGGTGGATTGCATCATGTTGCGCACCAATAATCATGACACGGTCACCACCTTTGCCAAATATTCCCGGGTGCCTGTGATCAACGGCCTGACCGACTTATTGCATCCCTGCCAGCTACTGGCGGATATGCAAACCTATTTTGAATTTCGCGGCGACATCGCCGGCAAAACCGTGACCTGGATCGGCGACGGCAATAATATGTGCCATTCGTATATCAATGCCGCCCGCCAATTCGACTTTAAGTTGAACATCGCCTGCCCTATCGATTACCGCCCGCAACAAAGCATCGTCGATGCCGCCGGGCATAGGGTGGCGTTTTTCAATACGCCCGAGCAAGCCGCTCAGCAAGCCGATTTGGTGGTGACCGACGTCTGGGCTAGCATGGGTCAGGAAGAAGAGCAGAAAAAGCGCGAATCCGTGTTTAAGGATTTTCAGGTCAACGCCAAAACCATGGCTGCCGCTAAATCCGACGCGCTGTTCATGCATTGCCTGCCGGCCCACCGGGGCGAGGAAGTCACTGCCGAGGTCATCGACGGTCCGCAAAGCGTGATATTTCCGGAAGCCGAGAACCGGCTGCACGCTCAGAAAGCGCTACTGGAATTTCTCATCTGCCGATAATTTCGCTAGAATCGCCGCTTTCTTATTAAGCCGAACAAAGAGTGATACTGTGAAAAAGTCTTTTGCCTACATTTTTGCCTGTCTGCTGATTAGCCCGCTGGCCACGGCCAGAACCGCTTATGTAACGGACAAGGTCGAGGTGCCATTACGCAGCGGCGAAAGCGAGCGCACCAAGATCGTCAAAATGTTGGAAAACGGCATTCCTGTCAGCGTTTTGCAAGAAAGCACCGAAAACGGCTACACCTATATTCAAACCAATAACGGTGCGGAAGGCTTCATTCTTAGCCGTTACTTGACAGGCGAGCCCAGCGCCCGTACCCAACTGGAAGCGGCCGCCAAAAAACTGGAAGTGCTGCAAGAAGAAAACAAACTGTTGAAGTCCGCGCAAGCCACCGGCCAGGAAGCCGGCAAAGAGCGTGACCGCCTCAGCACCGAACTCAGCGAATTACAGCAAACCGCTGCCAATGCGATACAACTCAAACAACAACGCGACCAATTGCAGGAGCGCGTGATCGCCGTCGAACGCGAATTACAACAACTGAAGCGCGAAAACCAGGCTTTGACCGACAGCAGCAACCAGGACTGGTTTTTATACGGCGGCGGCTTGGCCTTATTCGGCGTATTATTGGGATTTATTCTGCCCAAACTTAGTTGGCGCCGCCGTTCCAGCGGCTGGGACAGTTTTTAATTTTTAGCGGATTTAACCGCCGGCTTGCCCCGCGGTTGATGACATCCTTTCCACTGCGGCAGTTTTAGTGCCGCTTTTTGCTTTCAGTTGGAATTACCATGCCCGCATATCGTTCTTATACCACCACTCAAGGCCGCAACATGGCGGGCGCGCGCGCGTTATGGCGCGCGACAGGCATGAAAGACGGCGACTTCGACAAACCCATTATCGCGATTGCCAACTCCTTCACGCAGTTCGTGCCCGGCCATGTGCATTTAAAAGATCTGGGCCAGCTGGTGGCACGCGAAATCGAGCAAGCCGGCGGCGTGGCGAAAGAATTCAACACCATTGCGGTCGACGACGGCATTGCGATGGGCCACGACGGCATGCTGTATAGCTTGCCCAGCCGCGATTTGATCGCCGACAGCGTCGAGTATATGGTCAATGCGCATTGCGCCGATGCACTGGTCTGTATCTCCAATTGCGACAAAATCACCCCCGGCATGTTGATGGCGGCGATGCGCATCAATATCCCGGTGATCTTTGTCTCCGGCGGGCCGATGGAGGCTGGTAAAGTCAGCTTGGCCAATCCGCAAAGCCACACGATCGAAATCAAAAAACTGGACTTGATCGACGCGATGGTAATGGCGGCTGACAGCAAAGTGTCCGACAGCGATTTGGCGGAAGTCGAACGCTCCGCCTGCCCAACCTGCGGTTCCTGTTCCGGCATGTTCACCGCCAATTCCATGAACTGCCTGACAGAAGCCTTAGGTCTATCCTTACCCGGTAACGGTACCGTGGTCGCCACTCATGCCGACCGGGAACTGTTGTTCAAACAAGCCGGGCGGCGTATCGTCGAGTTGGCCAAACAGTATTACGAGCAGGACGACGAATCTGTACTCCCGCGCTCCGTCGGCTTTAAAGCGTTCGAAAACGCCATTGCGCTGGATATTGCGATGGGCGGCTCTACCAACACTATCTTGCATCTGCTCGCTATCGCCCAAGAGGCCGGCATCGATTTCACGATGGCGGATATCGACCGCATGTCCAAACTAGTGCCGCAGTTATGCAAAGTGGCGCCCAACACCAATAAATACCATATTGAAGACGTGCACCGCGCGGGCGGCATCATGGCGATTCTGGCTGAGCTTAACAAGGCCGGTAAATTACATGCCGATGTCCCCACCGTGCATGCCAAAACTCTGGGCGATGCCTTGGCGCAATGGGATATTGCCGCTAATCCGAGCGAAACGGTAAAAAACTTTTATCTGGCAGGGCCTGCCGGCATTCCGTCCCAAATAGCCTTTAGTCAAAACACGCGCTGGCCCAGCCTGGACCTGGATCGTGCCGAAGGTTGTATTCGTTCTTTTGAGCACGCCTTCAGCAAAGAGGGCGGTCTGGCGGTACTGTATGGCAATATCGCGCTGGATGGCTGCGTCGTTAAAAGTGCCGGTGTAGACGACAGCCTGCTGGTGTTTGAAGGCAATGCGCATGTAGTCGAGTCACAAGACGAAGCGGTGGAGAATATCCTCAGCGATAAGGTGAAGGCCGGCGACGTAGTGGTGGTGCGCTACGAAGGCCCCAAAGGCGGACCCGGCATGCAGGAAATGCTGTATCCGACCAGCTATATCAAGTCCAAGGGCCTAGGCAAAGCCTGCGCCCTATTAACCGACGGTCGTTTTTCCGGCGGCACTTCCGGTTTATCCATCGGCCATTGTTCGCCGGAGGCGGCCGCGGGCGGTGCCATCGGTCTGGTGCGCAACGGCGACCGTATTCGAATTGATATTCCAAACCGCAGTATCAATGTGTTGGTATCCGACGCGGAACTGGGCCAACGCCGCGCGGAACAAGACCAACTGGGCTGGAAACCGGTCAAGCCGCGCGCCCGCAAAGTTTCGGTGGCACTGAAAGCCTATGCCATGTTTGCTACATC
>CAZGUM010000185.1:0-7922 GCA_964529085.1 uncultured Methylomonas sp.
AATCATTGTGGTCTTAAAAATAGCGTCTTAAACATTAAATTTCAATCTTTAGGCATATAAAAAACATTTCTAGTAAAATGCGCGCCTTTTACCGTTTTCTATCAACATCATGGTTTGGAAACCTCACGTCACCGTAGCCGCCGTGATCGAAAAAGACGGCCGCTTTCTGCTGGTTGAAGAGACAACGGCTCGAGGCCTTGCGTTCAATCAGCCGGCAGGTCATTTGGAAGAAGGTGAAGATTTAATCAGCGCCGTCAAACGCGAAGTGTGGGAGGAAACCGCTTGGCAATTTGAACCGGAGGCGTTAATCGCCACACAACTATGGCGTAGAAATCCACATATGCCCAGTTTTGTTCGCTTCTGCTTTTCCGGCACGGTCAACAACCACAATCCAGAACAACCTCTCGATGACGGCATTATCGACACTCATTGGTTAAGCCGCAATGAAATTTACGCTAAGCGCCAACAATTACGCAGCCCTTTGGTATTAACTACAGTGGACGAATACCTGAAAGGCCACCGTTATCCGCTTACCATCTTACAGTCTTTTCTCGATTTAGAATGAGTAAACATATCATCGTCGGCATGTCCGGCGGCGTCGACTCTTCCGTCACCGCATTAATCCTGCAAGAACAAGGCCACAAGGTCACAGGTTTGTTCATGAAAAACTGGGAAGAGGACGACGGTACCGAATATTGTACTGCAATGGAAGATTTGGCCGATGCACAGCAGGTCTGCGACAAATTGGGCATAGAGCTTAAGACTGTCAACTTCGCCGCCGAATACTGGGACGACGTATTTGCAGTGTTTTTGTCGGAGTTTAAAGCCGGCCGGACACCCAATCCCGACATCCTTTGTAATAAACACGTCAAATTCAAAGCGTTTTTGGATTACGCAATCGAAGACCTGGGTGCCGAATATATTGCCACCGGCCATTACGCCCGCGTTCGCGAACAAGACGGCGAATTTCAACTATTGAAAGGGCTGGATCCCAATAAGGAACAAAGCTATTTCCTTTACGCAATGGGCCAGAAAGCTTTGTCGCGAACCCTGTTCCCGATCGGCCACCTGCATAAACCTGAAATTCGGGCAATGGCCGATAAAGCAGGGTTTGCCAACAGTCGCAAGAAAGACAGCACCGGCATCTGCTTCATCGGCGAGCGTAAGTTCAAGGAATTCCTGCAACGCTACCTGCCTCATCAACCCGGCGAAATGCGCACTCCCGAAGGCCAATATATCGGGAAGCACCACGGCCTGATGTATTACACTCTGGGCCAACGCCAAGGTTTAGGCATAGGCGGCGTCAAGGACGCGCCTGACGAACCTTGGTTCGTATTGGAAAAAGACTTGGACAACAATGTGCTTATAGTCGGCCAGGGCCACGAACATCCGTTGATGCTGCACAACACCCTGGAAGCTGGACAACTGGACTGGTGCGGCAATGAGCCGTTGAGCGGACCGCTACGCTGCGCGGCCAAGACTCGTTACCGCCAACCGGATCAAGATTGTGTTGTCGAACCGCTGGATGGCGGTCTGCGCATCAAAGTTCGCTTCGAGCAATCGCAAAGAGCGATTACACCAGGGCAATCCGTTGTGCTTTATGCCGGCGAGATTTGCTTAGGCGGCGGCATCATCGAATCCAAATACAACCAATAAATCCATGCAAGATGGGATGAACACAATAAAGCTCATCTCACATTCAAGATAGGAAACCATCATGACCCTCACTGCCATCTCCCCCATCGACGGCCGTTACGCCAACAAAGTCGACGCCTTGCGCCCTATTTTCAGCGAATACGGCTTGATCCGCTATCGGGTTGAAGTAGAAGTTCGCTGGCTGCAAGCTTTGGCCGCCGAAGCCAAGATAGTCGAAGTGCCGGCTTTGTCGGCCGATGCGATTACGATGTTGAGCAGCATCGTCAGCAATTTCTCCGAAGCCGATGCCCAAACCGTCAAAGACATTGAAAAAACCACCAACCACGACGTCAAGGCGGTCGAGTATTTCCTTAAGGAAAAAATCAAAGGCAACACTGAACTGCATGCCGTCAACGAATTCATCCACTTCGCCTGCACCTCGGAAGATATCAACAACCTGTCGTATGCCTTGATGTTGAAAGAAGGCCGCAGCCTGATGCTGGCCGAGATCGACGCCACGATAGACACCATCAAAAAACTGGCTTTGGATAGCGCCGAACAACCGATGCTATCGCGCACCCACGGTCAGTCGGCGACGCCAACCACGGTTGGCAAGGAATTCGCCAACGTCGTCGCCCGTATGCAGCGCCAACGCAACCAGCTGGCTAAAGTCGAACTTCTGGGCAAGATCAACGGTGCGGTCGGCAATTACAACGCCCATAGCGTCGCCTATCCGGATGTTGATTGGACTCAATTCGCACAAAACTTCGTCGAATCCTTAGGCCTGACCTTCAACCCCTACACCATCCAGATCGAACCACACGATTACATGGCGGAATTTTTCCACGCCTTGTCGCGCTTTAACACCGTCCTGCTGGATTTCGACCGCGATGTCTGGGGTTATATCTCGCTGGGTTATTTCAAGCAAAAAACCATCGCCGGCGAAGTAGGCTCCTCGACCATGCCGCATAAAGTCAACCCGATCGACTTCGAAAACTCCGAAGGCAACCTCGGCTTGGCGAATGCGATTTTCGGCTTCCTGGCCGACAAATTGCCGGTATCCCGCTGGCAACGTGACCTGACCGATTCCACCGTGTTGCGCAACATCGGCGTCGGCATCGCTCACACCAGTATCGCCATCCAGTCGACTTTGAAAGGCATTTCCAAACTGGAAATTAATCCGGCGTTGATCGATCAGGATTTGGACCAAAACTGGGAAGTGCTGGCCGAGCCGATTCAAACCGTGATGCGTCGTTACGGCATCGAAAAGCCTTACGAAAAACTGAAAGAACTAACCCGAGGCCAGCGCGTCACCGGCGACGGCATGCGCGCCTTCGTCGAAAAGCTGGAAATCCCAGATTCCGCCAAGGCCGAATTGCTGGCGCTGACACCGCACAGTTACACCGGTTATGCGGCAGATTTAGCCAAGAAAATCGGTTAAACACCAGGACAGGTTGTTGCTGAACTTCATCTGGATATTTTTCTTCCTGACCGCCTTCGCCACCGCCGCCTTCAAGCTGCTGGCGCTTGGCGACACCCAGGTGTTTTCCGAATTGATGAATGCGATGTTCAGCCTGTCCAAAACAGCGTTCGAGATTTCACTGGGGCTTAGCGGCGTGCTGGCCTTATGGCTGGGCATCATGAAAATCGGCGAGCACAGCGGCTTCATCGATTTGTTGACCAAGGCGTTGAACCCACTGTTCAGCCGGCTAATGCCGGAGATACCCAAGGGGCATCCCGCACTGGGGGCGATGGTGATGAACATCGCCGCCAACATGCTGGGGCTGGACAATGCGGCGACGCCGATGGGCATCAAAGCCATGCAGGAAATGCAGACCCTGAATCCGCACCCCGAACGGGCCAGCGACGCGCAGATTTTGTTTCTGGTGATCAACACCTCGTCGGTGACGCTGTTTCCAGTGACCATCTTCGCTTACCGGGCACAGCTCGGCGCGGCCAATCCTACCGATGTGTTCATCCCGATCTTGATCGCCACTTACATGTCTACTCTGACCGGATTGCTGGCCGTCGCGGCCGTGCAGAAAATCAATCTGCTGGACAAGGTGGTATTGGCGTATCTGGGCGGCATTACCGCCTTGGTCGGCGGGATACTGGCTTATTTCGCCGGCTTGGATCAAGCGGAAATGCTGCAACAATCGGCCTTGGTCAGCCATGTGATTCTGTTCAGCCTGGTTATTTCTTTCATCGCCGCAGCCGCCTTCAAAGGGCTGAATGCATACGAGTTGTTCCTCGAAGGCGCCAAGCACGGTTTTCAAACCGCGATCAGCATCATTCCTTATCTGGTGGCGATGCTGGTGGCTTTCGGGATATTCCGGGCCAGCGGCGCCTTGGAATTGATTACCGACGGCGTCAGGCTATTGGTCAATGTTGCCGGCATCGACAACCGCTTCATCGACGGCCTGCCGACCGCGTTAATGAAGCCGTTCAGCGGCAGCGGTGCGCGAGCGATGATGATAGACACGATGCAGACTCATGGCGCGGATTCCTTTGCCGGCCGACTAGCGTCGGTGGTGCAAGGCAGCACCGAGACCACGTTTTATGTGTTGGCGGTGTATTTCGGTGCCGTCAATATCAAGCAAATACGCCATGCCGCCGCTTGCGGCATCATCGCCGATCTAGGCGGGATTGTTTCCGCTATTTTGGTAACTTATTGGTTTTTTGGTTAATTATTTTGATTAAAGGTGCATGGCGCCATACCAACGCACCCTAGGCTTTTAAACACATACATGCAGATACATCTTAAAACTCTGGGCTGCCGTCTCAACGAAGCCGAACTCGAAACCTGGGCGCAAGCCTTTCAAGCCGGCGGTCACAACATCACCCGCAACTTGAGCGACGCGCAACTGGTGATCATCAATTCCTGTGCAGTGACACAGGATGCGGTAAAAAAGTCCAAGCAACTGATCCGGCGCATTCACCGCGACAACCCGCAAGCCAAACTGGTGGTGAGCGGCTGCTACGCGACCTTGAACGAAAGCGAAGCCGCGCAATTAATGGGCGTGGATTTAATCGTCAGCAACAAGGATAAAAACCAATTGGTGGAAAAAACTCTGACCGAGCTGAATCTGGATAGCATGCCGGTGATGTCCGCCGAGCCAGGGGAAGTCTCATTGTTCAGCCGTGGCCGTCAACGTGCATTCGTCAAGGTTCAAGACGGTTGCCGCTACCGATGCACATTTTGCATCGTCACCGTCGCCCGTGGCGAAGAACGCAGCCGCTCAACTCAGGAAGTGGTTGACGAAATCAATTTATTGCACAGCCAAGGCATTCAAGAAGCCATCATTACCGGCGTACACTTGGGCGGGTACGGCGGCGAAATCGGCAGCAATCTGGTTGAGTTGATTTCAGAAATCCTGGAAAAAACCGAGATTCCCCGCTTAAGGCTAGGTTCACTGGAACCTTGGGAACTGCCAGACGGATTCTTCGATTTATTTAAGAATCCAAGATTGATGCCTCATCTGCACCTGCCTTTGCAAAGCGGCAGCGACAGTGTGCTGAGACGTATGGCTAGACGCTGCAAAACCGAGGAATTTAGGGAAATTGTCAATCTGGCCAGAAAGACCATTCCTCATTTCAATATCACCACCGATATTATCGTCGGCTTTCCGGGCGAAACCGAACAAGAATGGCAGGAGAGTTACGAATACATTAAAAGCATCGGTTTCGGCCACATCCACATTTTCAGTTACTCGCCGCGCGAAGGCACGAAAGCTGCCAATTTGCCGGACCAGATCAGCCAAGAAATCAAAAAATATCGAAGCCGGCTATTGCACGAACTAGCTGAAACGATGAAGCGGAAGTTTGTCGAGGAAAACATGGGCTTACTGGCACATGTTTTATGGGAAGGACATACGGAATCGCTAACTAACGGTTATATCCGCTATTTTGGCTATACACCAAACTATATCCGGACTGCTTGCGATGTATCCGCAGATACATTATTGGAGAATCAAATTATCCCTGCGATGTTGATTCAGGCCGAACAAGATTTCGTCCAAATAAAATTAGCGCCATAAAAAAGGCCGTAAAGCAAACGCTTTACGGCCGAATTATATCCGAGTAAAAGAGCCGTATTAATACGGATTGGGGTCGAGCGGTCCGCGCCCACCGCCTTGCGACTCATCGTATTTCAACACGTCGTCTTCCGGCACATTGCCATCGTGAATCAGATAGTTACGTCTGGAAAGATAAGCATTTTTGAAAAATTCGTAGCGATCGATCGCGGCTTCCGAGGCCACTCTTTCCATACCAAGGAGGTCGGAACGCGCATCGATCACTTTCAATGCTCCAGGACCTATTGAGGAGGCAGCGCCTATCCAGCTAGGATTCAAGTAAATGCCGGCATAGGTAAAGGGATTCATCGCCGCGTCCCCTACCAACCCAAATACGCCGCGCGGCGAACTTGGTCCAAAAAATGGCAATACCAGATAAGGACCCGTCGGAATTCCCCAATAACCGAGAGTTTGATCAAAATCTTCATTGTGTTTAGGCAAGTTTATCATCGTCCCGATGTCGATCAGACCGGCCACACCCGCAGTAGTATTAACCAGAAAACGTGCGCCGTCCTGACCGGATTGGGCGAACTTTCCTTGTAACACGTCGTTGGTGCAAACCCCAATGTCGTCAATATTGCTGAAGAAATTGGTAACAGCTTGGTTGGCAAAATCGGGCATAACCCAATCATAGCCCTTGGCAACCGGTTTCATGACATAGTCGTCTACGCCGTCGTTAAATGATTGCGCACTTCTGTTCCAACCCTCCCAAGGGTCTTTTGGGTTAGCGCCATGGGTTGTTGCGCAACCGCTCAGTATTGTTAAGAACCCTACGATCATCCAACCTTTTTTCCCGTCTTGCATAACCATCACCTCATCAATTGAATATTGTTTATACCTATCCAAAACTCACGTAACATACCATACAACTAACTTTTCTAGCCAACCACAACTCAATGGAAATAACCCAAAATCCGTTAGGTAACCGTTTCCGAGGCTACCTTCCTGTCATTGTCGATATAGAGACCGCCGGCTTTAATTCAAAAAAAAATCCACTGCTGGAAATCGCAGCTGTGATCGTCGAGCCGGACGCCGAGGGTTGGTTGCATATCACCGAAAAACATCACAGCAACATTATTCCTTTTAAAAACTCCGAGCTGGATGAAGCCGCGCTGAAATTTACCGGCATCGATCCCTATCATCCATTCCGTATGGCAATAGAAGAAAAGGATGCGCTTAACAAACTATTTATTCCAATCAAAGCAGCAGTAAAACGTAATGACTGCAAACGGGCAATTCTGGTCGGCCATAACCCCGCATTCGACATAAACTTCTTAAATGCTGCGATTGAGCGTACCAACCATAAGAGAAGCCCGTTTCACCCTTTCAGCAGCTTCGATACCGCAACACTGGGCGGCTTAGTTTATGGCCAAACTGTACTAGCAAAAATAGCTCAAGCAGCCGGCTTAGCGTGGGATAACGAACGAGCCCATTCAGCACTTTACGACGCCGAACAAACCGCTGAATTATTTTGTTTGATTATCAACCGTTGGAAAAAATTAAGCGAGTTAGAAGCTTCATAAATCTATTCAATTAGCGACCTAGAACACATAACGCCCATCAGAAACCTGTGACGGCGAGCCGCGCTTAACCTCCGTTATTTATTGGCTAAGTCCTCACTGTGTTTATCGGGCAGAAAGTAACGACGAAGGTTTGTTGATTAAAAGAACTCTACATTCCTAGCAGTTTAAAGCCATTGAATATATTTAAAGCGTAGCGCCGGCACCTGCCAGTAATGTCGTCAGCTCGCCTTTGCTGTACAAATCCAAAACGATGTCGCAGCCGCCGATCAACTCGCCTTGGACATATAGCTGAGGATAGGTAGGCCAGTTTGAATAGGCCTTGAGGGCTTCGCGCAGTTCCGGATCGTCAAAGATGTTAACGTGCGCATACGCCGCATTACAGGCCTCCAAGACTTGAACCACTCGACTGGAAAACCCGCACTGCGGAAAATCGGGCGTACCTTTCATGTACAACACCACCGGGTTACCGGTTAACTGGGCTTGGATTCGTTCTATTGCACTCATGGCTATTCTCACTCAAAAATTAACATCCCCCGATTCTAGCAACCGCTGTTGCAAATTTAAAGCGGTTACCGCTGCGGAGCAAACGGTCAAAAAAAAAGCCCTGCTGGTATCAGCAGGGCTTTTGGTTTAGGCGCTTGGCGATGACCTACTTTCACATGGCAACCTGCCACACTATCATCGGCGCTAA
>CAZGUM010000186.1:0-7736 GCA_964529085.1 uncultured Methylomonas sp.
CGAATATCAGAAAAGCCAGATACTGTAACCAGAACCCATGGGTAAAGTACAGTAATTATTTATTAAACACCCCGACAATCCCGGCCGGATTTGAACCGCCGTCAAACGATCTAATTCGGCATACCGGCGAATGCCTTATAATTCCATGACCAGCGATTATTACCAGTCAATCCCCGACCTTTTTGCAACATACAACACAGCCAAATTATGCCCAGCATCAGAGTACTGCTTTGTTTGATTTTAATTTTTTTAGTTCACGGCAGTTTCGACTGGCTGAGCAACCAGCCGCGGGAAGCAGGCACCGACGTACCGTCCGGCAAATTGATGAGCCTGTCCTTCGCGCCATTTCGAGAGGGCTTTAGCCCATTGCTGGAAAAATTTCCGTTGACGGAACATATAGACGAAGACCTGCGCCTCCTTGCCGACAAAACCGAAAGCATACGCACCTATTCCAGCCTTGGAGGTCAACAGCCCACGCCGGACTTGGCCCGCAAATACGGCCTGAAAATGATACAAGGCGCCTGGCTTGGCTACGGCTATAAAGACAACACGAATGAAGTAAACGCCTTGATCAAATCGGCCAACGAAAACCCGGACGTGGTGAAACGGGTGATCGTCGGCAACGAAGTTCTGTTACGCGGAGACATGGATGTCGACAGACTGATCGGTTATATCCGAGAAGTAAAAAAGGCCGTCAAGCAACCCGTGTCTTATGCGGACGTCTGGTCGATGTATATGAAGTACCCCAAGCTAATTAATGAGGTGGATTTCATCACCATCCATATTTTACCCTACTGGGAAGATGAACCGATTTCAGTGGAAAACGCGTCGCAACACCTGGAAAAAATCGTCAAGCAAGTGGAAGACGAAGCCCGCGGCGTCGCCCCCGGCAAACCCATATTAATTGGTGAGTCCGGCTGGCCCAGTGCTGGCAGACAGCGCGGCATGGCAATTCCCGGCGTAGTCAACGAGGCCAAATTCATTCGCGGCATGATCCAAGTCGCCAATCGTCACGGCTTAGACTACAACATCGTTGAAGCGTTTAACCAGCCCTGGAAGAGCGAACTGGAAGGCGTGGTCGGCGCAAATTGGGGCTTATTCTCGGCCAACCGGGAGCCGGTATTTCCCTTGACCGGCCCGGTCTATGAGTCGCCAAACTGGTCAATGCGTTTCGCGATAGCAACACTAATCTGGATCCTGATCACCGCCGGCTATTATAAAAAGCTGGAACTGTTATCGCTCATTCGTTTGCTGGCATTCCTGGCGCTAGCCCAAGTATTCAGCGTCTGCCTGGTTGGATTGGCCGACTTCCTTTGGTACACCAGTTACAGCACCTGGCAACGGCTGTATACCGCAGTACTGGTTATGGCGAACGCCGGTCTCGGCGCCCTGTTGATTCGGCGAAATTTCAACATCTTGAGTGATAAGCCGGGAAGTGTCCGGCTGGCAACTGCGTTAAGAACAGGCTATCTGCTGTTTATTGTTTTGGCCTTATTCAAGACTTACGGCCTGACCGTAAATGGCAGATATTTAAGCTTTCCGATCGAGCAATTCACCATCCCGGTATTCGGCATATTCGGCCTGATACTCTGCGAAGGGTTACGGACGCACAATCTGCACAGTCAAACTTTCGCGTTTGATCAGTTGACAGGCGGGAATCTACGCAGCAGGCATGACCGGCTGTTCGCCTATTTTCTAAACTTCAGCGCTGTTGCGCTTGTACTTGGCGAAACCAAAGCATTTATGGACGGCCGGGATTTCATTCAAGCACACCCCGGCTTTTCGGAAGGCATACCGTTTGCGCTCAGATACACTTTATATAATCAGCAACTACTGGGCTGGCTGGCCTGCCTAGTGGTCTTATCCTTACCTTTCTGGACCAACAGCGGCCAAAAACAGTATCCTTAACCAATCCGCTAACGGGTGCCATGCCGCCGCACCCGTTTTTTCGGCCGAAATCCCCATGCCAATTGGTATGACAGTTTGCCGCGCGTCAATTTGTCACATTTGCAAACCCAAAGTCAGCGATTAAACTGTATGCAACTCTTATGTATGCGCTCCCTCTCCTAAAGGGTAAAGAGTTTTAATATCCTTCCTCAATGCGGCCTTTGCGCCGCATCTTTTTTCTGGATGAGGTTGCTGTCTATGGAACGAAACTATTATTCAACTACGTCAACTTTCGTACATCCTAACGAATTGGATTGGCGCACAGCTTTTCATGAAGCGGGGCACGCCGCCGCGATTCACCTAGGCAACCGACAAAAGCAATTACCCCCGGTATTTTTTGAAATTCATGTCCAAAGGCCGACCAACGGTTACGAGGATTTTTTTGCTAAAGTCATCGACGGCAATCTGATTCAAAATTTGCCGATCGCGGTTGTCGAAAGTTTTAACGACCTTTCCGATAGTCCGCAACACGCCTGCCAACGCGCTTATGAAGCCGATGTTGTCAATTTATTGGTCGGGCCACTGGCGGAGGCAAAATACGTTTCGATTCGCGACGACGAAGTTTTTAACATAAACTTAATTAACTTCAATGCCTTACATAACTACGGCGGCTATAGCGACCTGGAAAAAGCTCTCAGCTACCTAGATCATTTCATCGCCTCGAAAGCGCAACGGGAAGAAAAAATGCAGGAACTGCTATTTCAGGCGTTTAGATTCATAGACAATCGCCGGCATTGGAAATGCATCCTGAACTTGGCCCATTACATTCTTGACAGTCAACAGGAAGTCATCTCCTGCGACGAAGCCATCGGCATATTCGACCGCTGCCTACTCGCCAACACACCTTTCAGGTCGGCACACTACCCGTATCTTTTCGGCTAACCGGCATCCCTGCAACCATCCGACGGCTAAGATTTAACGCTAGACCAAAACCTTGGGCTTTGCCGGCCTGGGTCTGCGACGCTTCCGACTATTGCCCGAATACCGTGCAGCAATTGCGTCCATTTTGCTTGGATTGGTATAGCGCCTGATCGGCCCGCACGAACGTATCGTCATGCGTATCGCCTTCTTTAAACTCGCTGATGCCGCAACTAATCGTTAGGTTTATATCTTCGCCGTTAGAGTTGAAACCGCAACTCTGGATCATTTTCCGGGTATTTTCCGCCATTTCCAACGCTTGACACTCTTGGGTATTGGGCAACAACATCACAAATTCCTCCCCTCCGTAGCGCGCCACGAAATCGGTATCCCGGCAATTGCTCTGCAATAGATGACCAACCAGGGCCAGAGTTTTATCGCCGGCCTTGTGCCCATAGGTATCGTTGATACGCTTGAAATAATCGACATCCCACACTATCAGCGCCAACGGTGTTTTATAACGCTTCCACCGGCTTAGCTCCATCTCCGCTCGACTGTTGTATGCCATGCGATTGGGCAACCCGGTCAACGAGTCGCATAAAGCCTTATCGTGCTCGATTTTCAATTTGACCCGCAAAGTTTCGGTTTCCGTTTCCAGTTCCTGTAACTTTTGCGTCATCAATTCGATTTTATCTTGTGTCTCCTGCTGCCGCTCGTCTTCCAGTTGCTTGTGCTCAAGCAACTGCGCCAATAAGCGATCCAGGTGCTCGCTGGTGTGAATTTTCAGCGTACTCAACTCTTGAGCCGATTGTGTAGTCTCTCTAAGGTCGCCAACTTGCCGATTAATTTCGGTATTCAGCATCTCACGATTGTCGATCGCCAGCCTGTTCGCTTGCCCCGCGATTTCCACGTCCTGCCCGATTTCGTCGAGCCGCGCGGTTAAATCCGCCAAAAATACATCAATGCCTTTTTGCTCGGCAACCCCGTAATCTTTGATATTCATCAGCAAGGTAATCGCCGAATCGATAACTTTCTTGTAAGACTGTTCGCTGTGATTGCCCCTGACTCTATGCTTGAGCATCGAAGTCTGATGTTGGAAGCGTAACGGCACTTGCGCATCCGCCAGCAGCTCTTCCAGACGCTCCATCGCATAGTTATTTTGCAACGCGGCACTATCGCTGCCGTCGGCTTCCGCATTCTGCTTGCCTTGTTTGGAAATATGCAACAAGGTTTTCGATACCGCCTGCAGTTCCGACAACAAATCCTGCAAATTAGCCCCGCTACGCAACTTAGAACCTATCGCCAACAGATGCGGCTCCAACAATCTGTGGCTGCCCTGGCAAAAAATCAGCAGCTGAATGACCAGTTTGTATAAAAACTTTTCGTTATCGACCGGAGCCGAATAGGGGGTACTAGTTGCCATGTCTACTATACTTCGTCAGACAACAACGCAACGATTGCGTCCGGTTTGCTTGGCTCTATACAGACCGGTGTCGGCTCTGTTAAAGATAGACTCATTGCTGTCGCCATCGACAAATTGACTGATGCCGCACGACAAGGTAATGAACACCTTTTCGCCATTGGCATTGAAGCTGCTTTTTTCCACGGTTTTCCGGAGTTTTTCCGCGACCAGCAAGGCCGACTTGGCATCGGACCCGGCCAGTATCATCACGAACTCCTCGCCGCCGAACCGCGCCACAAAATCGGTTTCCCGACAATGCTTGGATAACAGCTCGGCAATCACAATCAAAGCCTTATCCCCGGATTTATGCCCGTAGGTGTCGTTAATTTTCTTGAATAAATCCACATCCCAAACCATCAACGACATTGGCGTTTTATGCCGCCGGCAGCGCGCCATTTCGTCGGCCAATCTATCCTCGAATGCCAACCGATTCGGCAGATTGGTCAGCGGATCGCGGGTAGCACGGTGTTGAGCCAGATCCAGTTTCAAACGCAATTCGGAAGACTCGGACTCCATTTCCCTTAGCCTTTCCGACAGTGCCCGCATTTCGCGCTGTGTTTTATCGCGTTCTTGCTGCTCCTGAAGATTATGCGCCTGAATTTGCTGGGTGATGGTGGTTAAGCGAGTACTGACAATTTGTTTTAGTGGTTCCAATTGCGTGGCGTTTTCAGACTTTTCCCGCAATTCCATGATTTGCTCGGAGACAGCCTGATCCAGCAGATTACGCTTTTTAACGCTAATTTCGTTAGCGGCATTAACCCCGGTGGCTTTCACACCCAGCTCAGTTAATTGGTCGGTCAATTTCGACAAAAATGCCGCCATTTCCTGCTGTTCCGATTCCAAATGCTTTTTTACAGCCAACAGCAGCGCAACGGTGTCGTCGAAAATCGGCCCTAAGGCTTGCTCCGCATGTAATCGGCTTTTGATTTTTTCCGCGTCTTCGACAAAAATCAGCGGGATTTCCGCGTTGTCCAACAACCGGATTAATTGAATGTTGATGGCTTTGGCATCCGTCCCGGTCAGTTCCAGAGCCAGATCGATGCTGGCCGTAGGGTTGTTGTCCTCGATCAGCTCCAGCAAAGCCAGATAAAAAGCTTGATTGGTCGTGAATTGACGGTGCTCGTACTTTGCCTGTATTTCGTCGAGCTGGTCTTGCCACTGCGGATATTGCTTGCCGAGAAACTCGAATAACATGGACGCATCCAGCTGTCCGGCCGAGGACGACTCTTCCAGCATAACCAATGCATTGGAAAATGCCGTTAGCTCTTTTTGCAACAGCTCGCTCTGCAATCCACTCTTCAATAAATTGCGGATACGATTGAGATGGGGATCGAGTTGCCGGTTCAGGCCTTTAACGGCTAATGCAAAACGAACGATAGTCTTACATAGCAACTCTTCATTAGCTTTGTACTGCTTTTCAATTTGTTCCTGGTCATCCAACAGCCTTAGGTATTTTTCCTTCCACCTATCCGGACTGCCATCCTTGTTTTTAAAAAAAACCATGAAACATGCCCTAATTCAGAAATTCTTGGTCGCTTGATTATAGACTATCGCCGAATTTGTGAAGGCGATCTAATAATCAACATTGGCCATTCACGTCCATGTGCGGCAATTTAACGCATAACCCGCTTATTTTTTCTGGCTTTCTTGAGCGATCAGCTGATTAGTCACGGTCAGCATATTGGCTTGCGATTTAGCCGACTGCCCGGTGACTTTATATTTGCCGTTTACGATAATCGCCGGCACACCGGTAATCCCGTAACGCGGCCCAATAGACTCGGCTTGACGGAGTTTAGCGTCGACCCCGAACGAGTTATAGGCCGCCCGAAAGTCTTCGTCCTTGACGCCATGATCGGCAAAGAATTTAGCTAACTCGTCTTCGCTGACTAATTTTTGCTTCTTGTTCTGAATCGCGTCGAAAA
The DNA here is from genome assembly GCA_964529085.1 of uncultured Methylomonas sp. Taxonomy (GTDB): domain Bacteria; phylum Pseudomonadota; class Gammaproteobacteria; order Methylococcales; family Methylomonadaceae; genus Methylomonas. Next base: position 6,190 of record CAZGUM010000186.1, read on the forward strand.
AATCCGCATGCATCTTTTCTAAAATACCCAAGGCTTCGGCAGTGAAATATGCTTTGGCATGTTTGCCCCACAAGTCGCTGAACACCGCCGGTTGGCGTATGAATTCGACATTTGCTGGCTTGGTTTTCAGCCATTCCACCATTGCAGGCTCCAGGCTATAGCAGTGCGGGCAGCCGTACCAAAAAAATTCGATCACCTCGACCTTATCCGAATTTTGTACCGGTTGCGCCGGCGTTACCGGGTCGTAACCGCCCTCGGCATTTGCCAGTGAAGAAAAGCCCAACAACCCTAACAATGCGATTATTTTTAACATCAAAGTTCTCCGTAAGAATGTAATCCCGACAAAAACACGTTCACGTCCGAGAACGTAAACCCGCTAACAAAAAGTCCAGTACCGCCCACCAAGCCATCGACTTGCCAATCCCGGCCCTGGCAATCCAAAGCGCCCCAATATAGCCGCCGGCGCGAAAAAAGCAAAACCCGGCACAATAACTTCCGACATCGAATTATCCAATTAGCTCAATACCGACATCTATTCCGGATAAAAATTCGGAGGACCGGCTCCCTGGATTCAATTTCCGCACAACTACCTCACCTTATTGAAGAGACATCAGACCATGCCGGCTGGCACATTAAGAGATAAACGGAGCAAGGCCGATTTGATGTAGCACCGTGCGGATCGCCGTCGCCATTGCCGTCAACGGGATAATTATGATGTTTGTAGAATCCGAAAAGCGGAACGGAATACGAATTGGTCGGTTGCGGCATGAATTAGAGAAGAGATTACTCCTGGCGATGCCAGGACCAAGCCGAATTCCGGCGGAGCGGGGAGCTCCGCCGAACGACGCACGATTATTTCATCGTCGAAATATAATAAGAAACCGCTTTAATATCCTCGTCGGTCATTTTGGTAGCAATCATATGCATCATGTTTTCGCGGTTGTTGCTACGAGCGCCGGTTTTGAAATCGGTCAGGGTTTTGATCAGATATTCGGCGTGTTGCGAATGCAAGGACGGAAACGATGCCGGTTTATTGCCTTCCGCGTACGGACCGTGGCAGGCTACGCAAGCGGAGACTTCCCTGCTCAGATTGCCGTTGCGATACAAATCGCTACCTTGGGTGATTAAATCGGCCAACTCGGCTTTTTTCTGCTCTTCGGTCTTGGCCGGCGCATCGTCGTCATCGTCATTAGCCGGCAACACCGGCGCCGGATTCGCGGAAATTTTATTGCCTGCATAATAAGTGGCAATCTCTTGAATCGCCTGATCGTCCAACCCGGCCGCCAACGGCGCCATCATAGGAGCGATCCGCGCACCGCTTTTGAAAGCCTGCAACTGTTTAACCAGATAAGTCTGATGCTGCCCGGCCAGCTTAGGAAAGCCCGGCATCATGCTGTTTCCGTCTTCGCCGTGGCAACCCGCGCAACTGGCGGCTTTGGTTTTTCCGGCGCTAGCGCTGGCATTACCCTGCGCGTTTACATGACTGACGGCGGTTGCCAACAACAAAGAGATGGAAACAGTCAGCAATTTTTTTATCATTATGGGCC
>CAZGUM010000187.1:0-7615 GCA_964529085.1 uncultured Methylomonas sp.
GTGCCGGCGCCGGCCAGTTGATTCAAACCGTTCACCAGATCGGCGATGGCGCTGGTGCTGCCGTAGCCGTCGTTTTCGATTTCCATCAACCCGATCACGTCGGCGTTCAGCGTATGGATGGCCGGAATGATTTTGGCGCGCTGCCGGTTAAATTCCGCAAGCGTATTCGCGCCGCGCGCGGTCGGAAAGCCGCCGCCCAAGCCGTTACCGTTAAAGTAATTCAGCACGTTGAAGCTGGCGACTTTTAAAGAACCCAGGGCCGATAGCGTAGGAGCCGGACTGCGGCCGTTGTCGGCCACAAAGGTCAAAGGCTGAGTCGGTTGCAGGCGGTACACGCCAAAGTCGTAAGCCAACACCCCGGTGGCGCCAACCACCGAATCGCCGCTCCGCAATGGGGTGGCTGCGCTCAAACCGGTCGGTTGCGGGTAAATTACCGGGGCCGGATTTTGGGTATTGGAGCCGTCGTCCACCAGCAATTGGTTCAGCAGGTTTTGCGCGGCAACGTCAACGGCGGCTTGGCCGGGCGCGGCAACTTGCGTGGGCGTCAACAAGCGGCCGCCGGAAGATAATAGAAATTCGCCGTAACGGGCCAGATTGTAGTTTTCAGTAACGGTCAGTGCTTGCGGCAGATGCACTAACATGCCTTCCCAGCGTTCCGGATCGTTGTTGGCGGTATCGAACGGCAGATTGATGTCCACGGCTGCCGGCAAAGCGTTACCGGTTGAACAGACGTCAACCGAGCTGACACTTTCCAGACGGGTCATGGAGAATGTTTCGGTAACGGTGCCGACGATGTGCACTTTATCGCCCACATTGACCGGTATGCCGGATGAGACGAACAAGCCTTCCGACGTGGCCGGATTGGCGTCCGCGCCGCTGATTTGTTGTACAAAAAAGCCGTTCAAGTTGGCGCTGCCCTGGAAATCGGCGCTAACAACCGCCTCCACATGTTGCACGCTGTCGCTCAAAGGGCTAACGCCGCTACTGCCTTGGATCACGCTAATCAACGTTGCCGGCTGACCGCATTGTGAAGTCGGTGGCGGTGTAACGCCGCCGAAAGTTTGTCCGGTATTGCTTGAGCCGAAAGTATTGGCGGCTGCGGCATTCCATGTGAAATCTTCGTAGTTGTTGCCGTTGCCTTTTAATTGCAGCGATTGACCGACCGGGACGCTGTTTTCAGCAACGCCAATGTCTACGCCGACTTTACCGGCGGCAGGTCCGCCGACGGCGGTAAAGCTGCCTTCGTAAGTTAAAAATTGCACGACCGTGCTGCCATCGATCAGGGCAATGCCGTCCGGCGAGCCGTTCTGGATGCCGTCGGCCGGGTAGCTGAAACTTAGCGTACCGAAGCCGTTGCCGGTTTGATCGGCAATGACGCCGCTCAGCGCCTTGGTGTTGTAACTGGCGCCGCCGTTGCCGTTGTACAGTACCAACGACCAGCCGCTGAGGTTGGTCCCGGCCGGGCCGGCTATTTCGATGGCCTCGCCAGTATCGCTGCCGGCATTGTCGTAGTGAATTTCGTTGATGAATACCGGTGTGGCGGCGTGGGCGGAACCCAGGCAGGCCAAAACGCCGATAGCCGCGAACAGCGGGTAACGGCCGATAGTTTTTACGATCATGATTGCTTAATCTCTCTGCTTCGTTGTCTGCAAACAGGCGTCGAGCCTGATCCAACTCGCGGTGAGGAGCGGTTGATAGCCGCGTTTGCGGCTTATCGCCGGAAACGCTGCGAGCCCGTCGGCATTCTGCGGGATAAGCGTTTTCTGAGGGTTAAGATACCGTGACGGTTTAGGGAATGTTTGGTGAAACGTAATACGTGCAACGGATTGCTTGCCGATCGAGTCCGCAGGGCTCGACAAGCTCTGGAAAAATAGGGGATAGGCTGGCCTTGCCGAGGCTTAGCGGGTAAGTCTGTGTCAGCTAAGGCGCGGTAGCTCGGCATTTGCAGCGGGGTTCGGCAGCGGCGTTTCCTGCTTCAGCCATTTGATCAATTCCAGTTTACCGTTCTGATGTTCGACAATGGCTGTGCAACTTTCCACGAAATCGCCGGTATTGACGTACAGGAAGCCTTCGATTTCCTTGATTTCGGCATGATGAATATGCCCGCAAATCACGCCGTCCAGGTTTTCGTTTTTCAGCGTGCGCACGATGCTTTCTTCGTAATCGGAAATAAACTGTACCGCATTCTTGACCTTGAATTTAACGAAGGCAGCCAGTGAGAAATGCGATTGCCTGCCCATGAGTTTGCGGAACATCCGCAAAAACCGGTTGATTTCGATCAGCCAGTCGTAACCCAGGCTGCCTATCTTTGCTAGCCATTGGTGGTGTTTGGCGATGGTGTCGTATTCGTCGCCGTGCACGATCAGGAAACGTTTGCCGAGCGCCGTGGTGTGAATATCCGATTTTTTCACGACAATGTCGCCGAACACATAATCGTCGTAGTCCCGGACGTTTTCGTCGTGGTTGCCTGGTACGTAGATGATTTGGGTGCCGTGCCGGGCTTTGCGCAGGATTTTTTGAATGATGGTGTTGTGATCGCGCGGCCAGTACATTTTTTTGGACAAGGCCCAAAAATCGATGATGTCGCCCACCAGGTACAACTTCTCGCTGTCGTTATTTTTCAAAAAATCCAGCAAGGCATCGGCCTGGCACTGCGTGGAGCCTATGTGTAAATCGGAAATCCAGATGGTTCGATAAAAAGCGGTATTCATAAGCAAATGCCAAATAAGGGTATCGGACAGGAGCTATTCTTGTCCGCATTTATGACAGCAGCATGACAAAATAAGCCGGTACCCGCATAGCTTCGCGAACCGATGCGGCTTTATCGGGCTGGAAAACCAATCCGGGCGATTGGCGTTTTGACGGAGGCGAATAAAAACTGTATTTAAAAACAATGGCTAGTGAATTACCTTTGGTGTGTTGCAGGTGTCGTGTCACATTGTTGTAATATGCTTGCTATAGGGTTTGGCAATTACCGAGCGAATTCAATCAGCAAGAGAATGGCCGATGACTAATCAAACAGACACTATGAACAATTTGCATACTTTGCAGGTATACGACGCCGAATTGGGACATATGCATAGCCTGATGCTGGACATGACCGATCTATTGCTTTATCAGTTGGAGCAGGCAATGCGGGCCCTCGATTACGGCGATGCCGAGCTGGCGCAAAAAGTCGTATCCCGGCATAAAAAGGTCAAGCATTTCGAAAGTAAGATCGATAGCGAAGTGTTGAGCGTCATCGCTCGGCATTGTCCGGTGGCCAACGATTTACGGTATGTCATTTCAACCTCTAAAATTGCTGTCGAATTGGAAAAAATCGGTTTGGAGCTTGTGGATTTTGCCAAGTTGATTACGGTGTTGTTCGATCCGAATACCAGCGATCCCAATCAAAAATTGCTAACCGACATCGTTAAAATCGGCGGATACATTAAGTTGGTTTTGGATAAATTGATGGTGGTTTTCGAGAGTCGCGATTCCACTCAAGCATACGAGTTGTTGCAGTGCGACCGGGATTGCGAATCGGAATTGCAGGAAGGCATCAAACACCAATTAGCGTTGGTGTTGCACGATTCGCGCATGATCCGCAGGGCGCTGGATATCATGCAAATGATGAAAGCCTTGGAGCGTTGCGGCGAGCATTGCCGGAATGTGGCCGAGCACGCCATTTTCATGCTGGACGGTATCGATGTGCGGCACGGCGAGCAAAGTAAACTGCAGTAACCGTCCAAGCTGATGCCGGGCAATCGCTAAGCTTGGTTTTAGAGGCTATCTTTGACAACGAATCCCGCGGACACAGACACTTATTTGCAAGACGCCGTAGTCGACGGCGTGCTTAGAGAGCTGATGGACATCCGCGCGGAAATGATTGCCGAAACCACAAGCTGCCAATCGCGTATCGATCAGGTTTGGGTCAATAACCGGGATAGCGCTCGAAATCTGCTGCATTATCTTGCGCTACGCCGCCGTGATCTAAGACCCTTACAATTAAAGCTGGCCGCCTTGGGCTTGTCGTCGCTGGGTCGGGCCGAATCGCATGTGTTGGCAACTATCGATGCGGTTTTGGAAGTTTTGCATCGCTTAACCGGACAGGCCAGGATGCCGCCTACCCAAGAGACGACGGTGGTGGATTTTGCCGCCGGCGAGCGATTGCTGACCGATCATAGCGATTGTTTGCTGGGAGCGGCCGCAAACGGTCGCGGCGTGCGGATTATGGTCACCATGCCCAGCGAAGCGGCGGAAGACTATTCGCTGATTCACAACTTGCTCGAGCACGGTATGGACTGTATGCGCATCAATTGCGCCCACGATGATCCGACGGCGTGGATGCAAATGATAGCTCATCTGCGGCAAGCCGAGCGCGCCTTGGGCAGAAGCTGCCGCGTCGTGATGGATTTGGCCGGACCCAAGCTGCGGACCGGTCCGCTCGATCCGCGTTTGGCAGTCCTGCGAATTCGTCCGGCTCACGACGACCATGGCCGCCTTATCGCGCCGGCGCGCGTCTGGTTAACCGCCGAGTCCCAGCCAACTGCTCCGCCGTCATCGGCTAACGCCTGCTTGCCATTGCCAACCGAATGGCTATCTCGCTTATGTCTCGGCGAGCAACTGAAATTTACCGATGCCCGCGGTGCAAAGCGCAGTCTGACGGTGGTTGACATCACCGAGCAGGGTTACTGGGCGGAGGCGACTCAAAGCGCTTATATCGTCCCCGGTACGGTTTTGAATCACGAGCGTAAAGTGGCTCATGCCGATGATCGGCAAGCGACGATCAATCTGTTGCCGCAAGCTGAAAATGCCATTTTGCTAAAGCAGGACGATTTATTGATTTTGACGCGCGATCTGGCGCCCGGTCGGCCGGCAACCTATGACAGTAGCGGTCAGGTGCTGACACCGGCGATGATCGGTTGCTCCATTCCAGAGATTTTTGACGATGTCCGAGCCGGAGAGCCGATCTGGTTCGACGACGGCAAGATCGGCGGTGTGATCGATAGGGTTGAGTTTGCCCAGGTTCTTATCAGAATTACTCATGTGCGTCCGCGCGGCGAAAAACTGCGGGGCGATAAAGGAATCAATCTGCCAGAGAGTCGGCTCAGGATGGGGGCATTGACGCCAAAGGATATCGAGGACCTGGCTTTTGTGGTCGAAAACGCCGATGTGGTGGAGTTGTCTTTCGCCAATACGGCCCGTGACGTCGATTTGCTGCATGAACATATGGCCCGTCTGGGGGACAGACGGCCGGCGATTGTGCTGAAAATCGAAACCGGACGGGCGTTCGAAAATTTGCCGGCCATGTTGCTGGCTGCGATGCGGGCGCCTTGTTGCGGGGTGATGATTGCTCGCGGCGATTTGGCCGTGGAGTGCGGCTTCGAGCGTCTGGCCGAAGTGCAGGAAGAAATATTGTGGATCTGCGAAGCTGCCCATGTGCCGGTGATATGGGCGACGCAGGTGCTGGAAACCCTCGCCAAGGAAGGAATGCCGTCGCGCGCTGAAATTACCGATGCGGCAATGGGCGACCGGGCGGAGTGTGTGATGATCAATAAGGGGCCGCATGTACTTAGCGCGGTACGCGTGTTGGACGATATTCTCAGGCGGATGCAGCAACATCAAACCAAAAAACGCGCCATGCTTCGCGAACTGCGGCTGGCGCATACTTTGACAACCCGGCAATCTTCGGTCAACGAGTGCACCTTGACCGACATCACTATTTAGTACTTTTTCGGAGGACGGAAATGAACCATGTTTTGCAGTTCCCACTTCAAAACTTTGCTACTTACTGTAACGATTTGCATAAACTAAACCTGGATCCGGGGTATGTGATGTATACCAATCGGCATGCCGGCAAAGATCAACCGGCGGCTAGATTGATATCTCCGAATCACCTGGAGGCCGCATTGGCGCATATCGATGCCCCATCCGACGAAACATTCATGCAGTTAGTACGGCTGGGAGCCTTATTGGATACGGAATGGGATCGCCGAACCGATAATTGGGCGCTGATTTCGTTCGAAGGCTGGGATGTGTTGCACAATGCATTTTGTCGATTGAACCTCAGGGTTGAGAAATCGATGCTGGAGCTGATTGGCTAAACGTTTAGTGTCGGATTCTTGGTGTGCGGTCTTCCTGGTAAAACAAAAAAGCCGGCATTGCCGGCTTTTTAATTTTGGTAGTTCTGAAATTGCTATTTGTGAATTTCCAGATGTAGTGCCCGATATTCTTCTGTTAGCTTGTGGGTCGGTGCGTAATGAATCAAGGGTTGGGCATCGCTGTGCGATTCCCGGACTTTCACCGAGGTGGAGATTTTGGTTTCCAGGACCGGCAAACCTTCCGCTATCAATTCATCGACCAGCTGTCTCGGTAAGTTGGCCTGCTTTTGATATTGGTTGACGATGACCCCTTCCACTTCCAGTTTTTCGTTATGATCGGCTTTGACTTCGGCGATGGCGCGCATCAGGGTGTACAGCGCTTCGCGGGCGAAGGTGTCGCAGTCGAACGGAATCAGACATTTTTCGGCGGCGATCAACGCTGATAAACTGTAAAAATTCAGGATAGGCGGGGTGTCAATATAGATTTGATCGAAGCCTTCCAGTTTTTCCAGCGCCTCTTTTAATTTGTAGATTTTATGCCGCGATTCGAGCCGGCTTTGCAAGCCTTCTAAATCGGTATGGGATGGCAACACGTAAAGGTTGGGGAAGGGGGTTTCATGAATCAAACCGTCCAAGCCTTCCTTACCGCCGCCGAATAAGCCCAATCCCAGACTATCCTTGAAAAAGTGGGCGATGGTTTTATCGGAATCGGCGACCTTGTTACCCAACAAGTATTGGGTGGAGTTGCCTTGCACATCGAGATCGATCACCAGGGTTTTTTTACCCTCCACGGCGCTGATGGCTGCTAGATTGCAGGTAATGGTAGATTTACCCACGCCGCCTTTCTGATTGAAAATCACCCTGCGCATAATCGCCCTCGATTGCTAATAGATAAAAGCCCGCATTATAAGGTTAAAGCCTGCAATATCAAACGCGTGAGAAACTGTCGCCTTTGCATTCCGGACATGCCGGGATAATGCTGGTGGACTTGAAGGCGATTTGCTTGCCGCAGGCATCGCAGACGAAGGTGCCGGGGCCGGCTACTTCGCCGCTTTTATAAGGATGATATAGCTTTGCCTCCATCTCCAGCGCGGCCAGCTTGACCTTGGTCTTGTCGGCGATGTCGAGGAACGCATCCAATGCGAAGTTTTCGATCAAGTCGATGTCGAATTTCAGCCATTCGGACAACGAATTGTTATCGTTTTCTGGCGCTGGGGCGGTGGCGACATGCTCGACGTCGCGCATCACATAGTCGGCGATTTTATTGATTTCTTCTTGTGTGTGGCCGCCCAACGCGCTGGTTTTTTCCTTGGCTATTTCCAACGCGTCGGCGACGGAATGCAGCGTGTCGTCCAGCGCCTCGTAAAGATGGCCCATCAGATCGTCGTACGCTTTGATCAGTTTGTTTTCGCCCATGGCTGCTCCCAGTGTTGTTTTAATTTTCACGCTTTAGCTTTAAGCGTCTCTAAGGTATTCTAGCGCCTTTTTACAGCAAAAGACGAATAGGATGGAAGAGCATTACAAGCCGTCGG
>CAZGUM010000188.1:0-7608 GCA_964529085.1 uncultured Methylomonas sp.
GCCGGCAAAGGCGCCTATGAACTGGAATTGCGCGACAACAACCGTCAGGAATGGGAGTTCATGTGCGACGCCGACAGCGGCAAGCTGACCGAAAAAGAATCGGAAGTGGCCGATCCGAATAGCCAGGCATTCAAAAAGAATGTCAAAGTCACCGAGGAAGATGCCGCGGCGATTGCGCTAAAAGCCAACCCTGGCAAGATTGAGGAAGTCGAATACGAAGTCGAGGAAAACGGCGGCTCGTCGTATGAATTCGACATCGTCAACGACAAAGGCGTAGAAACCAAAATTGAAGTGGACGCCGCCAGCGGAAAAATCATCGAAACCGCTACCGAGGAATGGGAAATCGGCGAAGAGGTTGACGAAAAACGTTAAACGCCAATCCTGCCGTTCTAACAAAAACCTTGCCGTAGGGACTCTCGCAAAGAGAGCCCCTACGGCAACCAGGCCCACCCGCCTATTCAGGTATTGATATCAAAGCCTATCACCTGCCGGTGTTTCTGAGGGTGTGTTGATACCGGTTGAAAATTGACTTCGTTTTGGGCTTTCATGATTTTCCTCGGGGTTAGAGATTACTCTCTTAGTCGAGTTATCGAGTTTTCGCCAAACCGGGGCAAGATCAATTACACTTCTACACTTCGTACCGCCGGATAGGTGAGTCCCGTCAGTTAAACGATCATCATGACTTTGTAGCCTTTTTTATGCAATCGCACCACTTGCTTTCGCCTTTCGTGCACCTGCGTCAGGGGATGTTTTATTGCGTCTTCTTTGTCCATGCCATGCGAACAAAACTTAGACTGTTAAAGTTCAAACTTTATTGGGCCTTTTCTACAAATAGTGTTTGCACGAGCCGAAAGGCTTGCCCGCTCAGAATTCGACAAACTCAGCCCGAACGGAACGCCAATATTGATAAGAAGCGGGACGTTCAGTTTCTAAGAGAAAAACAGCCCCGAACCAACAGCAACGCTATCCGTTACATATTGAATATCGATAATTTTTCATGGCTGGCCGCCGATTTGGAATTTTTTGGATAAATCTTGTAGGCTTTTCGTGTGGCGAAGGTCCGTCTTTACGGCCGGATTAATGATGTCCGAATCTATAGATCAAAAATCACTTTTGGATATCGATAAGAAATCGTTTTGGATCGATTGAAATACATCCACCAACTCCGGGTCGAATTGCGTGCCTCTGCCGCCAGCGATCAGCGCGGCCGCTTGATCGTGCGACCAGGCTTTTTTATACGGACGCGCCATGGTCAAGGCGTCGTATACATCAGCAATTGCGGTAATCCGGCCATACAAATGAATTTCCGTATTCCTTAAACCTTGCGGGTAACCACGGCCATCCCAGCGCTCATGATGGCTAAACGCAATTATTTCCGCCACTTTCAATAACCGGCTGTTGGATCCCTTAAGCAGGTTATAGCCATGGGTAGTATGCTGCTTCATCATTTCCCACTCGATTGCATCGAGTTTACCCGGCTTTGACAGCACCTTATCGGGTACGCCGATTTTACCGACATCGTGCAACGGCGCGGTGACCAGCAGCTCGCGGACCGCCTGATCGCTTAATCCCATGGATTTGGCGATATGGGCCGCATACTGTCCCACACGTTGCATGTGGGCATGGCTATCCAAATCCTTAAATTCGTCAGCGATGCCCAAGCTTTCAAGAATGTCGTCTTGGGTTTTCAACAACTCAACGGCGCATTGTTCCGCCGGCCCATTGAGATTGTCGTTGAACACCATGTTCGCTAATTGGGGCAAATACATATGTTATAAGCATCTGTTTTTAAACAGGGTATTTGCGAAATGCTGCCACGTAAGTTCATATCGAAATCTTAACCTTGGAAAGTTGGAAATGCGCCGGCGCAATTGCCAGAATATCGTTTGGCATATTCCCACCCGCCCGGTTTAAGTACCTTGAAAACCAATATCCCGCTCAATCTTAATAGGCGGATCGCCGGTTTGAATTTACTGGCCGATTGAAATAAATGTAGGTCGCGCAAGACGTTTCCCCGCATACAAACCTTACGAAAACATTACATTATCGAATGTACAGGAATAAAGTTGCAAGCTCAACTATCGATAAATATTGACAAGTTTAGGAAAAGCCAATATTTCCGAGGAATTGCCTCTGACAGAGTGTTCGGTAACAGATCGTAATTACTATTACTTTAGGAAATTTCTAACGGACGTGCGTTGGCGAAGCTGCGTTAACAGCGCTCCTATCCGGCATTAGGAAAGTTTTTCTAGATAGCGGACCACTTGATCGGCCGCCAGCGGGTGGGAAAACAGATAACCCTGCCCTTCTTCGCAGCCTTCTCGAAGCAAAACGTCAAGTTGGCCCTGAGTTTCGACGCCCTCGGCGATAGTATGCATATCAAAGCCGTGAGCCAGCTGGATAATTGAGCGTACGATCGCCAGATCGTGACGATCTATTTCCAGATTGCGGATAAACGATTGGTCGATTTTCAGTTTGTCGACGCGAAAGCGTTTCAGGTAAGCCAAACTGGAATATCCGGTACCGAAATCGTCGATGGACAACGTGAAACGCAAGGACTTGAATTTCTCGACGATATCCAAAATGTAATCGATATCTTGCAGCATGATGGTTTCGGTCAGTTCCAGTTCGATATATTGCGGATCCAGTTCATGCTCGTCGGTCAGATCGGTAATCATCTTGATGATATCGCCGCGTTTGAATTGCATTGAAGACAAATTCACCGCTATCCTGACCGGGCCGTAGCCTTGCCGCTGCCAAGATTTGGCTTGACGGCAAGCTTCGCGTATCACCCATTCGCCGATGGGAACGATTTGGCCGGTCTCTTCGGCAATCGGGATAAATTTATGAGGCGGCAGCAGTCCGGACTCGGGATGATTCCAGCGAATCAGGGCCTCGAAACCGACCAAGCGCGAACTAATCAGGTCAAATTGCGGCTGGTAATGTAAAACAAACTCGTGATTGATCAGCGCCGCCGCCAGACTGTTGCGCATCCGCAGCCGTTCCAACGCATCGACATTCATTTTGTCGGTATAGAACCGATAAGTGTTACGCCCGCAATCCTTGGCATGGTACATCGCCGTATCGGCAAGTTTTAACAAGGTCTCGAAATTATCGCCGTCGTGCGGATAGAGCGCGACGCCGATACTGGCCGTGGACGTCAGCCGATATTCGTCGATTTCAAATTCTTCGCCGAGGTGATCCAAAATCTTTTGTGCCACATGTGAGATGGCCGGCGTATTAGGCATGTCGGTCAACACCACCACGAATTCGTCGCCGCCCAAACGGCTAACGGTATCGATCTCCCGCACATGGGCTTCCAGACGTTTAGCCACTGCAATCAGCAGGCGGTCGCCGACCTCATGCCCGAGACTATCGTTGATATTTTTGAACTGATCCAGATCCAGAAACAGCAGCGCCACCGAACCGGAGTCGTGGCGCTCGCTGACGCCGACTGCCTGGATAAAACGGTCTCGCAGTAATAAACGGTTGGGCAACTTGGTCAGTGGGTCGTGATACGCCAGAAACAGCAGTAAGGCTTCGTCTTCTTTGCGCTTGGAAATGTCGCTAAAAATAGCCACATAATTGCAGATACGGCCGTCGCCATCGTGAACGGTACTGATGTTCAACCATTTCGGATAGATATCGCCGTTCTTGCGTTTATCCCAAATCTCGCCGTGCCAAGTCCCTTCCTTAAGAAGCTGTTGCCACATCGCTTCATAAAACTCGTGATCATGCCGATGCGAGGCCAGGATACGCGGATTTTGCCCCATGACCTCGGCCAAGGTATAGCCGGTTATCCGGGTAAACGCGTCGTTGACGTAGACGATATTATTGTCTTGATCGCTGATTAGCACTGCTTCGTCGCTATTCGACAGCACCCGGCTCATCAACCGGCCTTGGCGCTCGTTTTCCAGACGATCTGTAATCTCCTGGCCCAGCACAATCAGCGCTTTCCTGCTGCCGTTGGCCTCGAATAACGGGGTTTTAACAATTTCGAACACCCGTTTTTGTTGATTATTCTCGTCCTGCGAAACGACGCTACGGATCAACTCCACGGACTGACGCGTCTGCCAAGCCCGTTCGTCGGCTTCCGTGCACGCCGCAAAATAGCTTTGGTAACGCTCGTCGCACAGCGCCGCCAATTCGCTGCAGGTCTTACCCTGCCAAGGTTTGCCGAGTAATCCGTATAGCTCCAGCGTCGCGTTATTTGCGATCTGCCATCTGCTTTGCTCGTCCTTCAAGATGATCAAGTTACGCGTCGCATTGATCAATAAAAAGAAATTCTCTTCATTAACAAATGTCGCGGGCTTGCCGATCTGCCCGATAAAACGATAACCCTGGCCGTATTCGGTTTTAATCAGGGACTCGATACCGGGGCTTACGCGGCGCAGGGTCGATTTCAAAATCGACAGACAACGGGAAATGCTTTCGTCCGACGTCGGGACATTGTTCCAGACGCGGCTGATCAAGTCTTCCTTGGATACCCGATTGCCGGCTTGTTTGACCAGTTCGAGCAACATTTTGAATTCTTTCGGGTGCAGACCGACAGGTTTGCCGGCAAAACTAAGTCCTTGCTCGCTATCGATGACAAAGCCGTAAAAATCGGCGTGAAAATGCTTATCCATAGCTTATTGGCGCACCAGAATTGTTTGAACGGCGGTATTTGTCTGCTCTGTCATCTTGTCTTGCTGTCGTCGATAATGCCGGTTTTGCTGATGCTCGACATCTAGTTGGCCGGCCAAGATAACACTCGAAAAGATTTAAATCTTTATGAAATTTTGTAACAGTGTTGATCTGTGCGGATTTCAGCGGTGCTCGGCGCAATTGTAAAACCCGACAGGAAACCAGCCCGCGATTCCGCAGCATATTGAGCCGTCCCTCGGCTTCCGGCAAGCGGCGGTGTCGCGAAACCGAAGGCGCTCCGGCCTCTGTTAGTCCGATCGCCGGGTATAGCGATGCTTCACCCCCGCCGGAAAGTAATCCGGATCGGCAAAGGAATGCAGAGTCACGTTCGGCAATTGCCGCTCGACCGGGGTGTAATTGGCAAATTCGCTATTCAAGCGCAGCAATTGCTGACGGATGGCAGCGGCTATTGCCGGCGCCATCGCCGGTTCCGGCGCCACACCCGGCAATAATTCCACCGCGATATGCAAAGCCTTGTCCCCATCCATGCTTTCACGGGTCTGCAGCACAAATTTACCGGTCACCCATGGCGTGATATCCGGCTGCTCCAGCCCCACCGTCACATTTTCCGGATAAATATTGGCACCGTAATAGGACACGGTAAAATCCGCCCGGCCAAATACGTAAACGAACGGCAAATTGCGCGCTTGAAAATCGCAATCCAACCCTAACTCCCGGACCGACCCTACCCCATGCTGCCGCAAAAAATCCCACATTTGCGTATAACTCAATACACCGCCCTTATCGGCAATGTGATAGCGCAACAACGGCACGCTATTCTCGCCGGATACCACCAAGGTATCCCGGTGCACCTCGAAAAACCGGCTGTGCGGGTCGTATTGCACCAGCGTCGGCAAGCGCGATTCGCCGAACAAGGCGCGAGCGGCTTCCGGCCGCTGCGCCAGCCAACGCCGGATTGCGATGCTGAACGGAGTTTCGTTGCCCAAAACGCCGCCGTCGGCGGTGCCGTATAGCGACGCGGAATCGAAACAAATCGAATCGGACCCGATACGCTGCGCCAGCAAACTGCGCCATTCCTCGCTAAATACTTCGCCGGCGAAAACCAGCTTGGGTTTGAATTGAGCCCAGTCTATGCCTTCGGCAGCACCGGCATCGATCACGTCTTTCACAAACGGCGGGTAACCCAGCAGCACGGTCTGCTCGAAATGCGGCGCCAACTCGCGCACCACCCGAAAGATTTCGGCTTTATTATTGCCGGGCGTTGCCACCAGCATCGGATAACCCTTGCGCGCCAAATGCCAACAACAAGACGTGGTAAACAATCCGCCTACCCAATTACCTAACGCAAAACACACCACCGCCAACGTGCTGCGTTTATCGGCCCGAAAACTGTCCTTGAATACTTGTTCGAAACGCACCGCCACGTCCAATTCGTACTCAGCCGAACGCGGCCAAAAGGTCGGCACGCCCGTCGAACCGGAAGACACCGCCACTCTATCCGCTCCGCGTAGGCTGCCGCCGAAACAACGCTCAGGCAGCGGATAGGCTTGCATGTAATTAGCCTTATTGATTAAAGGCAAACGCTGAAAATCCGCAAATGATTCAATTCGGTCCGAATCGATTTGGCTGGCTTGTAAAAACTGCCGATAAGCCGGAACCTCGGCCGCGCAGCGCCTAAATAAAGCCAAAATCTGGTCCTCGGCGCTGACGGATTGCGGTCCGGCCAGCAAAGTATCCAACGGCGTGGTCAAAAAATGCTGAAAAGCGGCTACCGAAGCCGCCATAGACGAAAGAGTCATTTGAGTCACCTGAAAATACGCTAAATCCAGGGTAGTAGATATACTCTGGGTTTGAATTTGTTGTAAACCACTAATGTTCCCGACTTCCTTCCCAACCGGACCCATGCAAGCCCTGACATTCGACCAACTTCTAAGTTATCGCGACGATATTGCCGCTCCGGCATTGGCCACGGGCGAAGCGTTGATTGAATTACGCCTGGCCGGCATCTGCGCCACCGATCTGGAGCTGGTAAAAGGTTATGCCGGATTTTCCGGCATTCTCGGCCACGAGTTTGTCGGCGCGGTAGTCGCGGTTGCGGACGACAAGGACCAAGAGTGGCTGCACCGGCGCGTGGTCGGTTCCATCAACATTGGTTGTAACGATTGCGCTAACTGCCGCGACGATGGCCCGGCACATTGCTTGAAGCGTAAAGTATTGGGCATACGCGGCAAAAACGGCGTATTCGCCGACTATTTCAGCCTGCCGGTAGCCAATCTGTTTGCGGTGCCCGACACGGTAGAGGATCAGGCCGCCGTCTTTACCGAACCCTTGGCCGCCGCTCTCCGCGTCGTCCAACAAATAGCCGGACTAAAGGTCACCGAGATTGCGGTCTTGGGCCCTGGCCGTTTGGGGCTACTGATTGCCAAGGTGTTGAATCTGGCTGGATACCAGGTCACGCTGTTGGGCCGGTCGGCAACTTCTTTGGCCTTACCCGAACAATGGGCGCTCGCTACCGGTCTGACTAGCGATATTCCCGACAACAGTTTCCACTGCGTCGTAGATGCCACTGGGCATGCCGGCGGATTCAGCCAAGCGTTGCGTATTGTCAAACCGCGCGGCACATTGGTCTTAAAAAGCACTTTTGCCGCTGACGCTGCGCTGGATTTAAGCAAAGTGGTGGTTCACGAAATCAACATCATCGGCTCGCGTTGCGGCCCGTTTGCCGAAGCTTTAACGCTATTGGCGGAGAACAAGCTACCGGTGGAAACCATTATAGACGGCCATTACCCGCTAAAAGACGGACTTGCGGCTTTCGAGCACGCCGGGCGAGCCGGGGTCAGAAAAATTTTGTTACGGCCTGAAAATTGCCTACCGCTCAAACGCCTAAGATCTAATTGTGCACCAAAGTCACTGGCATGCACGTAATAGAAATCACCAAAAGCAGTCATAGACAATTAGTAA
>CAZGUM010000189.1:0-7579 GCA_964529085.1 uncultured Methylomonas sp.
TCGCCTAGCTGCTCGATCTCGGTCCACTGCCTATCGGAATAAGGCTTGGTGACGCGCGGATCCTCATGAATACGGCTGACGCGATTCGAAAAACTGAATGTGGTTTCGGCTTTGCCGATAAATCCGCCGCTAACCGGCGCCGCACTGACATAATCGGCGGTACAGGCCAATGGAATATGCCCTTCCCCGGCAAACAATCCGGAAGTCGGGTCGAGGCCGACCCAGCCCGCCCCCGGAATATAGACTTCGGTCCAGGCATGCAAATCGGTAAAATCGTGATCGGTACCCGATGGCCCGTCCAACGATTTCACATCCGCCACCAGTTGCACCAGATAACCGGACACAAAACGCGCAGCCAATCCCATATGGCGCAACACCTGCACCAGCAACCAGCCGGAATCCCGACAGGAACCTAACTTCTTTTCCAGAGTTTCTTCGCAGCTTTGCACGCCCGGTTCCATCCGGATTGCATAATTGACGGCCTGATTCACCGCTTGATTGATGTCCACCAAAAAGTCGACGATACCTTGCTTATCCCGCTTCAAACCGGCTAGAAAGTCTTGCAACAAAGGGCCTTGCTCACGAATTTCCAAGTACGGCGCCAACTCCTTGGCCAATTGCTCCGGATAAGCAAACGGATAATGCTCGGCATACTCTTCCAGAAAAAAATCGAAAGGATTGATCACCGTCATGTCGGCGATCAGGTCCACTTCTATCGAGAATTCGGTGGTTTTTTCCGGAAACACTAACCTAGCCAAATAATTGCCAAACGGGTCCTGCTGCCAGTTGATAAAATGTTTGTCGGGTTTGATGGTCAGGGAATAAGCGCTGACCGCCGTCCGCGAGTGAGAAGCCGGCCGCAGCCGCAACACGTGCGGCCCCAACTGAACCGGATGATCGTAGTGATAACTGGTTTTGTGGTTGATCGCGACTCTGATACTCATACTGACACCGGATTGGCTGCTTCGCTTTCGGCTTGCAATAGCCGCAGATTTTCCTCTACGCCCGCAGCATGCGTTAATTCCGCAACATTTTGCTTGGTAAAAAAGCCGTCGAAATTACCGAAACGCTGCACGTATTCGACGATCAACGAAGAATGTTCGGACGCGCTGGAAAATATCTGTTTCAGTCCTTCCTCGCGGGAACCGATCACATCCAGCAGAAAGTCCTTCCCTCTGGCCCGGATCGCCTGCACCACATAATCGATATTGGCCTGACCGTCGATCTCGCCGTCCGCCACTTCCAGCGCCACATGGTGTAAACGCGGTCCGTAATTGCGCACAAAACTCTCTGTCGGCGACGGCAGGCCCACCAGATGATTAACGAAATAAGGGTGATTGGCGGCGGTAAACACTTTGGCCGGACTGATCCGCTCCTCGGGGTAATGAATACTTTTGGTGACATTGGTGGACGAATTCTGATTGGCAATATCGTAAGACCCCCAATAGTAGTAACTGGATAGCGTCAGATATTCCAAAATTGCCACTTCCCGATTCTGGCTATAAACCCGGGTGGCCAAATGATCGATAGGCCGAATCAGCTTATCCAGCCCCAATTCTTCCTGAATTTCCTTGGCTTGCAGATAACCGCGATTCACCTCGTCGAGAATCACGCTATTACCCAGCGCATAGACCCGAATATCCTCGGGCGGGCGTTCCCAATAAGCGACGATGTTATGGGTATACGGCGACGGCTTAACGATAGCCATATTGCCCGGCAATTCCAGTTTGCGAATCTGGTCTTGATTGAAGAACCGTATCTCGCGGGCTTTTTGCTGCTCGACCACTTCGTGGAGATTGCTGACTCGAAAAATTTCGCCCATGTACCGCG
This sequence comes from uncultured Methylomonas sp., assembly GCA_964529085.1. Taxonomy (GTDB): domain Bacteria; phylum Pseudomonadota; class Gammaproteobacteria; order Methylococcales; family Methylomonadaceae; genus Methylomonas. The sequence continues at coordinate 1,831 of CAZGUM010000189.1, forward strand.
AATTGGGCTTGTGCGCACCAATCGGATACACCTCATTCAAGCTGCGGAAGATGTCGCCCCGACCGGGAATACGCACTTCCCGCACCAACAGGTCGGGTGAATTCATATCGATCCGCAGTACGTGGGTCCAATGGCTTTCCGATTCCAACGTCACCAGATAATGGTAAGGCGTCATCAAGGCTAATTCGCTGACATAGGCAGCGGAGCAACCCGGCTCGACCGTCAACATTAACGCGTCGATTTCGCGGATCATTTCAGTCAGTCCGGTACGATCCCGGTTTTCCAATAACTTGACTAAAAACTCGTCGAACCAGGGCGAATTTGCCTTATCGCCCTGCTTGGGGTGGATCAGTGAATTTATCATCCGTTTACCTCTAACACTATTTATCCGTTACCGGGCGAATCGCCGCAAAAATTTCAGAAGCAACAATAAACGACGGCAGAGCGAACGACACAATAGTCGCGTCGTTCAAAGACAACCGTCGGCCTATCTACTATATCCGACGCCTCTCAAGCTGTTATTCCGGCCCGTTTAGAAAGGCGCGCTGAATTTCGGCGCCGAGCGCATTGTTGCGCAGAATGAAATCCTGCAAAAATTCATGTAAACCGATATTAAAAATGTCCGCCATCCGACCGTAGTGCAGCCTAGCATGATTTTCACCTGCCAGACGCAGACATTCTCGACCGCGCAGGCGGCATAGTTGTTCCAAAATCGGTGCCAATTCATCGTAGCAGGCATGCAAGGAACGCGGCATGTCGTCGCGCAACACCAGTAATTCCGCTACTTTCCAGGGTTCGATGGTGTCTCGAAATACTTTTTGATAGGCTTCAAAAGCCGACACCGAACGCAACAAGGAACTCCATTCGTAATAATCGACCTGGCCTCCCGGTGCTTCCACTGTCGGCAACAACAATTGATATTTGGCGTCCAATAAACGAGCCGTGTTGTCGGCGCGCTCGACAAAGCTGCCCAAACGCACGAACTTATAACTATCGTCGCGCAACATGGTGCCGAAGGTAACACCGCGAAACAGATGAGAACGCGATTTAACCCAATCGCAAAACTCGCTAATATCGGCTTCGTGCAAACCGTGCCGAATCCGTTGCCGCAATTCCAACCATAAAGCATTAACCGTTTCCCACATTTCCGACGACATGGCAACCCTAACCGCTCGGGCGTTCTCGCGTGCCGAACCGAGCGCACTGACGATACTGGATGGATTGCGCTCGTCCAACGCCATGAAACGAATCACATTTACTGCCGTATAGCCGGAATAGTTTTTCTCGAAGGCTTCCACATCGTCGGCAATCTGCACCGGCGGTTTCCACCTCGCCGCTTCGTCGTAGGCACTATTGGCTACCAGCGACATCCGATAGGTCACGTCCAGCACCCGGGCCATGTTCTCGGCACGCTCGATATAACGCGCCATCCAATACAGATGATCGGCGGTACGACTCAGCATGGTTTGTCTCCGTTCAGTACCCAAGTATCCTTAGTGCCGCCGCCCTGGGAAGAATTGACCACCAAGGAACCCTCGCGCATCGCCACCCGGCACAAGCCTCCGGGCACTAAGGTCACGGTTTTGCCGGACAACACAAAAGGCCGCAGATCGACATGCCGCGGCGCCACGCCTTGCTCTACTAGAGTCGGACAGGTGGACAAAGCCAAGGTAGGCTGAGCGATATAATTGTCCGGATCGGCCAGAATCAGTGCGCGAAAATCCTCAATCTGCTGCTTGGAAGCGGTCGGCCCCACCAACATCCCGTAGCCGCCGGAACCCTGTACTTCCTTGACCACCAGCTCAGCAAGATGCTCAAGCACATAACTGCGGTCGTCCAGATTTTCCAGCTTATAGGTAGGCACGTTGGACAAAATCGGCTCCTCGCCCAAATAAAAACGCACCATATCGGGGACATAGGTATACGTTGACTTATCGTCCGCCACGCCGGTACCGATCGCATTAGCCAAGGTCACGCCACCGTTACGGTATACCGATACCAGACCCGGCACTCCCAACATTGAGTCTTCGCGAAACGCTAACGGATCTAGAAAATCGTCGTCGATGCGCCGATAAATCACATCTATACGCTTAGGCCCTTCGGTGGTGCGCATGAACACCGCATTGTCCTTGCAGAATAAATCCTGACCTTCGACCAGTTCAATACCCATTTGCTGCGCCAGAAACGCGTGCTCGAAGTACGCGCTGTTATAGGCGCCGGGGGTCAGCAACACCACGGTCGGATCGTAAACCCCGGGTTGCGCCACCGCGCGTAAATTGTTCAGCAACACCTGCGGATAATGCTCCACAGGCGCTACCGCATAACGGCGGAACAACTCCGGAAACAAGCGCATCATCATCTTCCGGTCTTCCAGCATGTAGGAGACGCCGGACGGTGTACGCAGATTGTCTTCCAGCACGTAAAACTCGTTCTCGGCGGTACGCACGATGTCAACGCCCGCAATATGGGCGTAAATCCCGCCCGGCACGTCGACACCCTGCATTTCCGGCCGATACATCTCGTTCGTCAGAATACTGGCGGGCACGATCCCGGCTTTGATGATTTCCTGATCGTGATACAGATCGTTCAGAAAGGCATTCAAAGCGGTCACCCGCTGAATCACACCGGCCGACAGCTGCCGCCATTCCGTGGCAGCCAGAATGCGCGGCACCACATCGAACGGGATCAAGCGTTCGGCGCCGGCTTCATCGCCGTAAACGTTGAAAGTGATTCCCACCCGGCGAAACAACATTTCCGCCTCGCGAGACTTTTGCATCAACTGGGCGTGATCGGTACCGTTCAGCCACTCTTCGAATGGTTGGTACAGGCGCCGCACACTACCCGTTGACGTACGCATTTCATCGAAAAAAGTATTTATGTTCATAACCATCCTTCAGCAATCCACATGCCAATCTCATTAACCCCTATTTATCAAAAAGTTAAATCGCTACTTAACCACTTAAACTCGAATAAGCACCATAACGGTGCAAAGCTCGCCCGCAGGCGCCCTGAAAACGAACAAAGCCGTTCTAAGTCGATTGTTATTTACCCGCACTTTGATTATTGTTGCCGGCCCAAAACAGCAATCGCGGCGAGGCCAAATTCATGCATACCGCTTTATTTACAATTCGGCGAAGTGTTGTTCGACAATTTCCCCGATGGTAACCGGATACTCGGTGGCGCACCGTTCAACGTCGCTTGGCATTTGCAGGCTTTGGGCCGGCAAAGTTTATTTATTAGCCGCGTGGGGGAAGATGAAGCAGGCCGGGCGATCTTCGCGGCCATGCAAGGCGCCTGCATGCAGATCGACACCGCTCACCCGACCGGCCGCGTAGCGATCAGCATAACAGAAGGCCAACTCAGTTATCGGATTCTCGACCGGCAAGCATACGACTACATCGACACAGCCGCGCTGCGACTGCATCCCTGGCAGGGATTGCTCTATCACGGCAGTTTGGCCTTACGAAAATCCTGGAACGGTCCGGTATTTCTGAATGTAAATCTGCGCGCACCCTGGTGGCAGGCTGATGAAGTACTGGGGTGGATTGCCGGCGCCGATTGGTTGAAACTAAACGACGAAGAGTTGGACTTGTTGCTGCCGGGCGAACAGAGCATTGACAACAAGATGCACTTATTGCAACAGCAATATCGTTTAAAAGGCGTGGTCGTCATCCGAGGCAGCCAAGGCGCTTTAGCGCTGGATTCGGCTGGCGAATTGTCGAGCATCGCCCCATCCGGCAATATTGCGGTGGTTGATACCGTCGACGCAGGCGACGCGTTTGCGGCGGTTTTGTTGCTGGGTATCGCCGAAAGCTGGCCGCTGGCTCTGACCCTAAAGCGGACGCAGGACTTTGCGTCGGCACTGGTCGGTCAGCGCGGCGCTACCGTCGCCGACCCCAGGTTCTATCAGGGCTTTATAGAAGCCAGGAGCTAGTAGACGCGCAACATCTCGCGCCGTTTAAGTCTGCTGTCTGGCCGGCACACCGTCCGACCAATCGCCAGTTTGGGCCGAGAAAAACTTTTTAAATTGCGGCATGAAGCTGGCCGTGATCGGAATCGAATAAAAACAATACATCGCTGCCGCTTCGCCAGTGCTAACGCCGAACAACCATTGCGGCATAAATAAGGTCAGCATTGCCATCACAAAATGGTAAGAGGCGATGCGGCGGTTGTTCTTCCACACAAAACCGCTCAAGGCCAAAGCAAACAAGGAACCGTGTGTCACAAAAGTGCCGAAGGCGCTGGAGATGGCATAGCCGATGTGATAAATCCCCATAAACAAACAGGACATCATGTCGCCGATAAAGTTGGGTTTTAGACCAAACAACTGCCATTCGCGCGGTAGAAACGAGCAGATCAAAAACAAAACGCTCAAAGTGGCACCGACAATGGTAGCTTTTTTCAAGGCCTGCGGATCGGAGGAATATGTCGCCAAAGCCGGCATGATCGCAAAAGCCTGCAAACTAATATGATAGGTGGACAGTTCACTCAATAATAAATTGGTGCCGTAACCACATTGGTCCGCCACCGGATAACCGAAATATTGGATAAATTCCATCAAGGAAAAATGGAAGATGGCATAGGCCCTAGCCAATCTAACCCAAAAAGTCTCGTCTTTATCCAGAAAAGTCACGCTCGATGCGACCAGGCCGGCGACGCCCAATCCCAGCGACATATTGGCACTAAAACACATAGTTAATCCGTCATTTAAATTTTAGAAGCGGCGCGCGCCTTATCGCAATCGCCAGTTTGATTTATGGGTTTCGGTCATGTTTACCGGAAGGCAAAGATACACGGCGCGGCGTTTTATTGCAGCAATTTTGTGGAAATTCACAGTTCGCCTCCTGGAAAAAGCTAGCTTAGCGCGGTCGATTGACCAACACGATACTCTTGATCAACTGTTCGGCGCCGTCCAGCTCCCGGTCGTAAACGTCGGTACGATAAGCCTCGCCGCTAAGCGCCACTGAGGGTGCCGATACCAAACCATCCATGTTCGCGATATTGATACGGGTTAAGGTAGACAGGCCGGGCTGCAAGGGATTGGCCTTGAGTTCCTCTGCATCCAGCGCGACGCGCACCTGCATACGTTCGGCGATATGAATGAAATTACCGGTGGCGTTATCGGTCGGAAACAGCGCAAAGACACTGCCGGTACCCGGATTAATGCCCTGTACCCAACCGTGATAAACCCGGTCGTCACCATACGCGGCGACGCGAATTTCCGCCGCCTGCCCCGGACTAACTCCGGCAATCTGGCTTTCCAGAAAATTGGCTTCCACCCACAGATCATCCAGCGGCACGATAGCCAGCAAGGGCGCGCCAGCTTTCAGAGTATCGCCGACTTGTACCTTGCGCTTGGCCACGCAACCCGACACCGGCGCCCGCAAATTTCGGCGCTGATAGTCCAGAAAAGCCTGGCGCAGCCTGCTCTTGGCTTTTTCCACGGCGGGATGATTATCGATACCGGAATCCAGCAATTGCGCATCGACACCGCTTTGTTCGGAGCGAATTTCTTTAATCGCCGCCTCCAGCTCGCGGATTTTGTCCTGCGCGGTTTGCAGTTGCTGGTCGGAGACCGCGCCATCTTTGGCCGCCGCGTTGAAGCGCGCCAGATCGTGATTGACTTGTTCCAGTATTGCTTGCTTGACCGACACCCGCTGCTTCAAGGTCTCGGATTTGGCACGTAGACTGACAATATTCCGCACCGCTTCCGCCAATTCGGCTTGCGTCTGCTGCAAGGCAATGCCGG
>CAZGUM010000190.1:0-7567 GCA_964529085.1 uncultured Methylomonas sp.
GTCTTAATTTTTAATAGCTTGATTTAAGGATCAACATGATTATCAAACCTCGCGTACGCGGTTTTATGTGCGTCACCACCCACCCGGTCGGCTGCGAAGCCAATGTCAAACAACAGATCGACTATGTCAAAGGTTTCGACACCATCGCTAATGGCCCGAAAAATGTATTGATTTTGGGGGCTTCCACCGGCTATGGTCTGGCGTCACGTATCGTCGCCGCTTTCGGATCGGGCGCGAAAACGCTGGGTGTGTTTTTCGAGCGCGAAGGCACGGCCGATAAAACCGGTACCCCTGGTTGGTACAATTCCGCGGCATTTCATAAATTTGCCGAAGCGGAAGGCCTTTATGCCAAGAGCATCAACGGCGACGCTTTTTCCGACGAGATCAAACAAAAAACCATAGCCGCCATCAAGCAGGATTTGGGCAAAGTCGACTTGGTGATTTATAGCTTGGCCGCGCCGCGCCGCACACATCCCAAAACCGGCATCACACATAATTCCACACTGAAACCCATCGGCAAGGATTTGGTGCAAAACGGTATCGATACCGACAAAGAGGTCATTAAATCGTTTACCTTGCCGGCCGCCACCCAGGAAGAAATCGATAACACTGTCGCCGTGATGGGCGGCGAAGACTGGCAAATGTGGATCGATGCCCTGGCTGACGCCGGCGTATTGGCCGAAGGTGCCAAGACTACCGCCTTTACTTATCTTGGCGAGAAAATCACCTGGGATATTTACTGGGACGGCACCATAGGCGCGGCGAAAAAAGATTTGGATAAACGCGTCGTCGATATTCGCAGCAAGTTGGCCGCACTCGGCGGCGATGCCCGTGTTTCGGTATTGAAAGCCGTCGTGACTCAAGCCAGCGCTGCAATCCCGGTGATGCCGTTGTATCTGGCCTTATTGTTCAAAACCATGAAGGAAGCCGGTACGCACGAAGGTTGCATCGAACAGGTCAACGGCTTGTTTCGCGACAGTCTGTATGGTGCCAATCCCATCCTGGACGATACCGGCCGCCTGCGGGCCGATCTAAAAGAATTGCAACCGCAAGTGCAAGACAAGGTTACGGCCTTGTGGGAACAAATCAACAACGACAATATCAACGAATTGAGCGATTTTGCCGGTTACAAACACGAGTTTCTTAAACTCTTCGGTTTCGAAATTGAAGGCGTGGATTACGATGCGGATGTGAGCCCCGAGGCGCCGATCGCCAATTTGGGGTAAAGACGTCGCTGGGCGGGTAGTGCGGCGGCTACCCGCTCAGCCGAAAATAAGGACGACTGGCGTTTTTGAAAGCGGCACGCTCGATGCTGACCGGGACTGATAAGGTCTCCGGCATCAAGCGAAAGCGTTGCTGAAGTTTCTGTTTAATCTCTGCGAAACACTGGAAACATGCAAACACAATCAACTACCCGAGACTGGATTCTCTATTCGCTACTCTGTTTGACTATTCTGCTGATCGTGTTGGCGATGTACCAAATCGATCGGCAGTGGCTGAAACTGAGCGAGATGCAAAGCGCGCTGTCTGAGCAAGCCAAGGATATGCGGGAATTGCGCGGGGCCATTGCCGCCGGTGCCATTTCCGCAAAAACATCGGCAAGTTCGCCTGCAGACGGCGAAGCCGCTCAGGCCTTCCAACGCGCACAGGCAGCCAGCCGTTTGCCGGATTATGCCCAAGGCGATTGGAGCGTGGACGCTTTCGGCACTAATCTAAAAACCATCACCCCGTTGGTCTCCAGCGACGCCTATGCTTCCAATGTGCAAAGCTATGTGCTGGAAAGCTTGATTAACCGCAACCCCGATACTTTGGAATGGGAAGGCTTGGTTGCCAAGGATTGGACTATTAGCGAAGACGGCTTGGTGATCAGCTTTAATATGCGCGAGGACGTCAGTTTTTCAGATGGCCAGCCGCTGACCGCCGACGACGTGGTGTTCAGTTTCGATTTCATCATGACCGACGCGATCCAGGCGCCGCGTGAACGCGCCTACCTGGAAAAAATCAAGAGTGTTAAAGCCAACGGTAAATACCAGGTGGTGTTTACTTTCAAAGAGCCGTATTTTGAAGCGTTGTCGCTGGCTGGCGGCATCGGCATCATGCCCAAGCATTTTTACGAACCTTATCTAAAAGAGCCGCAAAAATTTAACGAATCCAAAGGTTTGTTGTTGGGCAGCGGGCCTTACCGGCTGGCCGATCCGAAAAGCTGGACGCCGGACAAAGGCAATATCGAACTCGTGCGCAACGAGCGTTACTGGGGCGATGTGCAGCCGTCTTATCATCGAATTCTCTGGAAGATCATTCAAAACGATAGCGCCCGCTTAACCACGTTTCGTAATGGCGACATCGATTCATACTCGGCGCGTCCGGTTGAATATCAAGAGCTGAAAAAAGATCCGCAAATCCAGGCCAAGAGTCAAAACTTCGAATACATGCCGCCGGTGGTGGGTTATAGCTACATCGGTTGGAACCAAGAGCGCGGCGGCAAGCCGACGCGTTTTGCCGACAAACGTGTGCGCCAGGCTATGACTTATCTGACCGACGTCAGCCGGGTAATAAAAGACGTAATGTTGGATTACGCCGAGCCTGCCGTCAGCCCGTTCAGTAAAGCCAGCAAGCAACACGATGCGGCTTTGCAGCCGTATCAAGCCGATTTGGATAAAGCCAAGGCCTTGCTCAAAGAAGTTGGCTACCAAGATAAGAATGGCGACGGCGTACTGGAAGACAAAGCCGGTCAGCCTTTCGAATTTAAATTGACCTACTTTCAAGCTAACGAAGACACCAAACGCATGGTGTTGTTGCTGAAGGACTTGTATGCCCGCGCCGGCGTCAGGATGATTCCAACCCCGCAAGAATGGCCGGTGATGCTGGAAAATCTGGATAAAAAAGACTTCGATGCGATTACCCTGGGTTGGACCAGCGGTATCGAAACCGATTTGTACCAAATCTTCCATAGCTCGCAAGCAATCAGCAAAGGCGATAACTACGTCAGTTATAAAAATCCGGCTCTCGACAAATTAATCGACGACGCTCGCCGTACCGTCGACGAAGGCAAACGCATGCCGCTCTGGCAGCAGGCAGAACGTATCCTATACGAAGATCAGCCTTATACCTTTTTAATGCGCCGTAAGAGTTTGCTGTTCGTAGACAAGCGCATCCACAATCTGCAAATGACCAAACTGGGCTTGAACTTCGGCGCCTTGCCGCTGGAAAACTACGTGCCGCTGGCGCAGCAAAAATACACCCAATAGGCCAAGGACTCGCCGATGTTGACTTATCTACTACGGCGCCTGCTGTTGATGATCCCCACGCTGTTGGGGATTACCGTGTTGGTGTTCAGCGTCATGGCGATGTCGCCGGGCGGCATCAGTGCCCAGACCTTGATCGGCGGCATGGATATGAAACCGCAGGAAAAGCAGGCTCTGCTGGATTATTACAACAAACGCTATGGCCTGGATCAGCCGGCACCGGTGCAATACCTACGCTGGCTGAATAATGTCTCACCGATCGGTTTCGTCACTGACGCCCAAGGCCAGCGCGGCGAATTTTCGTTTAGCAAAGGCATGGATCTAGGTACCAGCTTTCAATATGGCCGGCCGGTGTCGGACATTTTGGTCGAACGCATTCCGATCACCTTGCTGCTGAATCTGGTGACGCTGCCGTTTACCTATATCATCGCCATCATGGTCGGCATGAAAGCGGCGACCCAGCGCGGCAGCGCTTTCGATGTCGGTGCCGGTATGTCTATGCTGGCCTTATGGTCGATTCCGACTATGCTGGCCGGAGTATTGTTACTGGGTTTTTTCGCTAACATCCAACACTTTCAATGGTTCCCGACCGCTGGCATCAGCAGCCGGGAAGCGCAAGATATGCCGTTCCTGCCGCACTGGGATACAGGCGGTTTCGTACGCGGATTCCTGCTGGATAGAATCTGGCATCTGATCTTGCCGGTGATCTGTCTGTCATATGGCGGCTTTGCCGCATTAGCGAAGCTGACGCGCACTTCCATTCTGGAAAACCTCAGCTCTGATTATGCCCGCACCGCCCGCGCTAAAGGCTTGGCCGAAAACGATGTACTGTGGAAACATGTGTTCCGCAATAGCCTGTTACCGTTGATTACCGTCTCGGCCGGCTTGCTGCCCAGTTTGTTGGCCGGCTCGTTGATCGTGGAAAATATTTTCAGCATTAATGGCATGGGCCAACTGGCGGTGGAAGCGGTGAAAGGCCGCGACCGCGAGCTGGTGCTTTCGATTACCTGGATCAGCGGCTTTTTAACGCTGATAGGCTATTTGATTGCCGACTTCTGTTACACCCTGGCCGATCCGCGGGTGAGCTATGACTAAGCCTGTGATCAGCCGCGAGTCCTTCGCCGCCCGTATCTGGCGCAAGACGCTGGCGGGCGTCGGCGTTAAGCTGGGCCTGGCCTGGGTGGCATTGCTGGTGTTTTGCGCGGTATTCGCGCCGTTTCTCGCCAACTCGATGCCCTTGCTGATGAGCAAGGACGGCGTCATTTCCGCGCCGGTGCTGGAGTATTTATCGGTGGAAGATGCCTGGGTCCTGGCCAGCTTTTTCGTCGCACTGGCGGTTTACCGGCTAAAAATCGACGGCGGCAAACAGATTTTGCTGTTTTTGCTGGGCAGCGCGTTAGCAGCGGTTGCGGTCAATGTTTTCGTCAAGCCGCCGGTGCTGGTGATCTATGACGACTTCCGCAGCGCCGCTTACACGCAAGTGGATTGGAAGATCATGCCGCCCATACCTTATGCGCCGGTCGATTATCTGCGCGATCTGGGTAGCAAGGGCCTGGAAGCGCCTTTCGCCACCGAGGGCCATACCCATTTAATGGGCACGGAAGAAAATGGCGCCGACGTCCTAAGCCGAATGATCCATGCCTGTCGCATTTCCTTGAGCATCGGTCTGATTGCGTCGGGTATTGCGTTGGCCATTGGCGTGGTGGTCGGCGGCTTGATGGGCTATTTCTCCGGTATCGTCGATATGTTGGGTATGCGGCTGGTGGAGATTTTCGAAGATATTCCCACCTTGTTCTTATTGCTGACCTTCGTCGCCTTCTTCGGCCGCAGTTTGTACATGATGATGGTAATCATCGGCGTCACCGGCTGGTCCGGCTATGCCCGTTATGTGCGACAGGAGTTTTTGAAACTGCGCAAACAGGATTATGTGCAGGCGGCGGTCGCCAGCGGTTTGCCCTTAAGCTCTATTTTGTTCCGCCACATGCTGCCCAACGGCGTCGCGCCTTTATTGGTTGCGGTCAGTTTCGGTGTCGCCGGGGCGATCCTGTCGGAAGCGACGCTAAGCTTCCTGGGCTTGGGCGTGGTCGACGCGCCATCCTGGGGGGCGATGCTGGATCAAGCCGTCAAATCCTCGACCTTTAACTGGTGGATGGCGGTATTCCCCGGCGGTTCGATTTTCATGACGGTGTTTGCCTACAACCTGATCGGCGAAGCGTTTAGAGATGCCATCGATCCGCGCCTGTCCGACAAGGCCGGGGTCAAATCATGAGCCAAGCCTTGTTGGAAGTCCGCAACCTGCGCACCTATTTAAGGTCCGGCGGCGGCGAAGTGCGGGCGGTAGACGACATCAGTTTCAGCATCCCCAAAGGCGAAACCTTTTGCCTGGTCGGCGAGTCCGGCAGCGGCAAGTCGGTCAGCGCCTTATCCGTAATTCGTCTGTTGCCGGACGGTGTGGCTTCGCACCCCAGCGGCGAAATTTTGTTGAACGGGCAGGATTTGTTAAAGCTGGACGATCCGGGCATCCGCGCGGTGCGCGGCTTAAAAGTCGCGATGATTTTCCAGGAGCCGATGACCTCCTTAAATCCGGTGATGAGCATAGGTGAGCAGATCACCGAAGCGCTGCAATTGCATCATCCCGATATGGACGACGCGGAAGCCACCGAGCGCACTATCAGGGCTTTGGAACAGGTGCAAATCCCCAACGCCTCCAGCCGCTTCCGCGACTATCCGCATCAACTCTCCGGCGGCCAGCGCCAGCGGGTGATGATCGCGATGGCACTGGCTTGCGAGCCGCACTTGCTCATCGCCGACGAACCGACCACCGCGCTGGATGTGACCGTGCAAGCCGAGATTCTGCGCTTGATGCGCAAGCTTCAGGACGATACCGGCATGAGCATGCTGTTCATCACCCACGATTTCGGCGTGGTGGCGCAGATGGCGGATTGGGTGGGGGTAATGCAGCAAGGCAAGTTGGTGGAAGTCGGCACTTGCGCCGAAGTATTGCGCAATCCCCAACACCCCTATACGCAAAAACTGCTGGCCTCGGTGCCGGAGAATCTGGCTAAACCGGGCAGTGCGACTGTTAGCGCCAAGCCTCTTGGTACCGAAACCGTCGAATCGCCAAGCGCGGAAAATCTAACTCTGCCAGAGGCGCCCGTCGTAAAAATGGGAGCGGAACCCTCTCTCTCCGGGAGAGGGCAGGGTGAGGGGATGCAAATCGATGCCCCCCCTCTCTCCCTCGAGAAGAAGGAACTCGTGCAGCCGCCGCCGGAGGATGTGGAACTAAGTAAGAGCGATAAAAAGCTGCTTTCCGTACTGGAGCGTGCCGGCTTAAGGCTACAGGCAACGCAAAACGTTTCGATTGATAACCCTGTTCCTGGGGAGGTCGTCGTAAAAGCCAAAACAGAACCCTCTCCCCCCGGGAGAGGGCAGGGTGAGGGCGTGCAAAGCGATGCTTCACCTTATTCGATTCCGCTCACCCCAACCCTCTCCCGCGAGGAGAGTGAGCTTTTGCGGCAGCCTACTCAACGGCGAGAGGGGGCTGACAGTCCGGCACGGGGCGATGAAGATAGTCATAAGATTTCCCCCCGGATAGTGACAAAGGAAGCCGAGCCTCTACTACAAATCCGCGATCTGAAAGTCTGGTTTCCGATTAAAAAAGGTTTGTTCCGGCAAACAGTCGATTATGTAAAAGCCGTGGATGAGGTGTCGCTGGATATTCCGCAAGGCCAGATAGTCGCCTTGGTCGGCGAATCCGGCTGCGGTAAAACCACCTTGGGCCGGGCGGTGCTGCAACTGGAACCGCCGACTGCCGGCAGTATTCGTATCGACGGCCAGGAACTCACCGGCCTGACTGCCCGCGAACTGCGGCCGTTGCGGCGCAAGATGCAGATTGCGTTTCAGGACCCGCAATCCTCGTTAAATCCGCGTTTGCTGGTGGAAACCACGCTGACCGAACCGATGAAGGTACACGGCATCGGCGCCAATCAAGAAGAACGTATCGAACTGGCTGGACAGCTGCTGGAAGACATGCAGCTCAGCCGCGAATCGCTGTGGCGCTACCCGCACGAGTTTTCCGGCGGCCAACGGCAACGCATCGGTTTGGCCAGAGCATTGGCCTTGAATCCGGAGTTTGTAGTGTGCGACGAAATCACCAGCGCGCTGGATGTGTCGGTGCAGGCGGAAATTCTGCAATTGCTGTTGGACATCCGCCGCCGGCGTAATCTGACTTTGTTGTTTATTACGCACAATATTGGGGTGGTGGAGTATCTGAGTGATCGGACGGTGGTGATGTATAAGGGGAAGATTGTGGAAGAAGGCTT
>CAZGUM010000191.1:0-7371 GCA_964529085.1 uncultured Methylomonas sp.
GGGCTTCCTGCCCCTTCGGCAACGCGATGCATCCCTGCATCGCCCCTTCGGGCTGTTCCCGACGAAAGCTCCGGTACTCGGCGCGGCATACGGAAAAAAACCCCGCCACCGGCAAAGATTCACTCCGTCTCTAACGGATGCCAGTATGTAACCTACCACTGTGTAGGGTGGGCACGGTTTTTGTGCCCACGCGGATTTTTATCGTTCCCACGCTCCGCGTCATCCAACCGTAAACCTGCCTTATCGCCATTCCTGTTAGAATCGCCGCACCAACCCAACCAGGAGCACCGCCCATGAGCGACTTTTACAGCCCGCAGCATCGCCAATTGCAAGAACAACACGACACCGTGAATCTGGCGGATCGTTTGGAACAAATCATCGTAGAACAGCAGGTCAGCGAGCAGCATCAGCCGTTTATAGAGAGCCGGGATTTTTTCTTTCTGACCACCATCGACCGGCGCGGTTATCCGACCTGCTCTTATAAAGGCGGCAATACCGGCCTAGTGAAAGTGGTTAGACCACAGGAACTGGCGTTCCCCAGTTACGACGGCAACGGCATGTTTTTGTCGATGGGCAATATCAACGGCAACCCGAAAATCGGCATGTTATTCATCGATTTCGAAACCCCGCATCGGATTCGAGTGCATGGCGACGCGCGTATACAAGCCAACGATCCGCTGCTGGCTAATTATCCTGGCGCCGAGCTAATCGTGCGGGTGGCGATCAGCGAGATATTTATCAACTGTCCGCGTTATATCCATCGCATGAGCCGCGTCGCCAGCTCAAAATACGTGCCGCAAGCCAATCAGGAAACGCCTTTGCCGCAATGGAAACGTATCGACGCTGTGCAAGATGTGTTGCCGGCTTGCGATAAACAGGTTGCCGAGAATCTGGGCGGGGTTATTACGCCGGAAGAGTATGGGGCGATGGTGTTGAGCGGCGAGGCTTAGCTTTTAAAACCCTTACTCAAGAAAAACTGCAAACATCAACATAAATTTGGAGACCAACATGAGCGAAAGAATCATTATGCGTACCGGCGAAGCCCTGGTGGCGGGCGGCCCGGCCGGCACCGCAGCGGAACCGGAGATCATCATCGGCGAACTGGACGGACCGGTCGGCACCGCGATTGCCACCTTGACCGGCGATCAAGTGCAGGGTCATACCCGGGTGTTTGCGATTTTAAACACCGATATTCAGGTGCGGCCGGTGACTTTGATGGTTAGTAAGGTCACGGTCAAAAACAGCCGCTACACCAATATTTTGATGGGTACCGTGCAGGCGGCCATCGCCAATGGTGTGCTGGATGCGGTGCGGGCCGGCGATATTCCCAAGGAGAAAGCCAATGATCTGGGCATCATTTGCTCGGTATGGTTGAATCCCAGCGTGATCAAGGACAACAACCTGGACCACCAGATTTTGTTTGATATTCATCGCCAAGCCATGGCCAAAGCGATTCACAAAGCCATGACCAATACCCCGGATATCGATTGGCTATTGGAAAATCAGGACAAGATTACCCATAAATATTTTCAAATGGGTTTGGACGGCAAAATTTAATCGTCCGGCGACTTGGGTTGCATACTCTTGCAACCCAATATCTCGCAATTGCTAACCGGCTTCTAGCCTATCCCTCCAGCGCCACATTCTGCTTAGCTCCCCTTCGCGTCGCCTACCCAGGCGAGTTAATAGCGTATCAATATCAATTTGACAAAACGCTAAAATTCGCCTAAAAATGCCCATATAGTTTCGATTCGAAATTATTAACGCGTTTTATTTTTATGGGGGATACGATCATGAAAAAAAGCATTTCAATTCTGATGGCCGGCTTGCTAAGCACGATTGCCGTTACCGCGTTCGCCGCCGATCAAAGCGTACCATTTCCGGAGGGCTATCGGCACTGGCTACATACGAAAAGTATGTTGATACAACCGGGCCATGCACTGGAAAATCCGTTTCAAGGCTTGCACCATGTCTACGCTAATAAACAAGCGGAAGCCGGTTTGAAGGCCGGTAAATATGCCGACGGCTCGGTGCTGGTATTTGATTTATTGCAATACCAGGAAAAAGATAAAACCATCCAGGAAGGCGAACGCAAACTGGTCGGCGTGATGCTGAAAGACGCGAAAAAATTCGCCGCGACCGGCGGCTGGGGCTTTGAAGGCTTTGCCGGCAATAGCAAAACCGAACGGCTAGTCAAAGACGGCGGCTTATCCTGTTTTGCCTGCCATGCATCCGAGCAAAAAACCGATTACGTGTTCTCGCAATCTAGGCCCTAGGCACCGCGTTTGAAGGGCAGAGACGCAATCTCTGTTTCTGCCCCGCAGATGTGCGTATCTACTTAGATATAGTGCGAGTTAGGCTTGCTCGACCAGGCGGATTCCAGTTTCCTCAATCACAATCCGCCGTTGTTTGTATAAGCCGCCGATTGCTTGCTTGAAAACCTTTTTGCTGACGCCGAAGGTGTCGTAAATAACTTCCGGTTCGCTTTTGTCGGTCAAAGCCACGTAACCGCCGCGTGTGGCTAGGATAGCCAGTATTTTTTCGGACGTGGCATCGACTTTCTGACCGTATTTTTCCTGGCTGAGCACCAAATCCAGCTTGTGATCGGGGCGGACTTTTTTGATATAGCCGGTCAATTTCTGGCCTCTCTGCAAAGGCTGAAATGTCTCGCTTTTATACAGCACGCCCCAATATTGATTATCCACCACCGCTTTGAAACCCAAATCGGTTTCGTCGGCAATGATCAGCTCCACTACCTGTCCGTCTTTATAATAAAAGGCCTGATCCTGAATAAAATCGTCCAGCACCATGGAGGCGGCAATACGATTATTTTCGTCCAGAAACAGCCGCACCAGATAAAACCTGCCTTCCACCATTTTGGTTTTTTGCTCGCTAAACGGTACCAAAAGATCTTTCGGCAGCCCCCAATCCATGAATGCGCCGGCGTGACTGAGGGAAACCACTTTTAAAAAAGCCACTTCGTCCACCTGCGCTTTCGGAACTTGCGTGGTCGCTATGGTTTGGTTTTTGCCGTCTATGTAAACAAACACCCGCAAACTATCGCCGACTTTACTAGCGGCAGGCGGCTGTTTGTCAGCCAACGCAATATCGCCCATCTCGCCACCATCCAAACACAGTTCGGTATCGCGTATTTTGGTTATGGTAAGCGTGTTGAATTTACCAATTTCTATCATGAGGTTTCCGGGGTAGGTTGGAATCACCGTCCGTTACGACGGGAACTCGATTTAATGATACGTTAATGCCCACGCCGGAAAAGACGATTACAGCATTAAGAAGCGAGAGCGGATTATACAATCGACTCGGAGCTAAGGCCTGCAAGGTTTAATAGAAAACCCGCGAATCAAGGCAGCGACTTGTTTTATAACTGCCTACTACGCAGCAAATTCTGCCGACAATCCGCACAAAACCGCGATTAACGTACAGCGCGTCTATAATGGACGGTTTTTTCGATTCGATAAATTCGCCTTTATTGAGCCCCGCACATGACCTTATTCCTCAAATACCTTTCCTCTTGCTGGTTCCTGAACAATCCCACCGAGCTAGTCCCACCCAAATCCTTTATGTGGAAAAACGTGGTGTTTTATCTCATCTCCGGGATTGTCGTCGAAGGCTTGATCGCCGACCCGGCCGACGGCACTCTGGAAGTACTGGGCCGAACCATCATGGCCTTCGGCTCCATCGCTATTCTGCTGCTAATGGAGAAAAAGTGGGGCTGCTTTAATCAGTTGTATACGTCGATTTTCGTTTGCGAGAATTTCATTATGACTTTGGCCATCGGTGCGGAAATTCTCGATTACTGGTTAGTACTAAAACACTATCCCTATCATGAGGAAATCGGCATCGGCATCGCGGTGTTTTTGGTCACATGGTACATCGCCATCGTCAGCTACATTTTTCGGGCGTTTTTCAACCATCCGACCAGTGTGAGCGTGATATATGCCTTCGGTTATTTCGTGCTGACGTACGGCATACCGATGTTGTTGATGGACATCTAAAATCCGGCTGAAAGGGCGGGATTTTCCAACACCGCCCAACGTGCCTATCGCGCTTATATTTGCGCTAAATTGCCCCGGTCTTCCAGCCAACTCTTACGGTCGCCGGCACGCTTCTTTGCCAGCAATAAGTCCATCTGCTCACGGGTGTCGTCGTTTTCTTCGATAGTCAACTGCACCAATCGCCGGGTATCTGGATTCATCGTGGTTTCTCGCAATTGCGATGGATTCATCTCGCCCAGGCCCTTGAAGCGCTGAATATTGATCTTGCCAGTGAGTTTCTCCGCTTCGATTCGCGCCAACACACCCAGACGCTCCGATTCGTCCAGTGCATAAAACACCTTTTTACCAACATCGATACGATACAGCGGCGGCATCGCCACAAATACATGCCCCGCCCTGACCAGGGCATTAAAATGCTGGTAAAACAGTGCGCAAATCAAGGTGGCGATGTGGTTACCGTCGGAGTCGGCATCGGCCAGGATGCAGATCTTGCCGTAGCGCAAATTTTGCAAGTCGTTGCTGTCCGGCTCTATGCCCAGCGCCACAGCGATGTCGTGCACTTCCTGCGAAGCCATTACCTCGCCGGAATCGACTTCCCAGGTGTTCAAGATCTTCCCTCTCAAGGGCATGATAGCTTGGAACTCGCGGTCGCGAGCTTGTTTAGCAGACCCACCAGCGGAATCGCCCTCGACCAAAAACAACTCGGTACGGCTGAGATCCTGTCCGGAACAATCGGCCAATTTGCCGGGCAAGGCAGGGCCGCTGGTAATTTTCTTGCGGACGATTTTCTTGCCTGCCTTCAGACGCTTCTGTGCGCTAGCCAAGATAATCTCGGCGATTTTCTCGCCTTCCTGCGGATGCTGATTCAGCCATAAGCTGAAAGTATCCTTGGCGACGCCAGAGACAAAAGTCACGCACTCACGCGAACTGAGCCTTTCCTTAGTTTGTCCGGAAAACTGTGGGTCTTCCAGTTTTACCGACAACACAAAATGGCAGCTTTCCCAGACGTCTTCCGGCGCGATCTTCACACCGCGTGGCAACAAGTTGCGAAAATCTAAAAACTCGCGCATCGCTTCGGTCAGACCGGCCCTTAGCCCGTTGACATGGGTGCCGCCTTGAGCGGTCGGCACCAGGTTCACGTAACTCTCGGCGATGGTTTCCGGCAGGCTGTCCGGCGTCCAGACTATTCCCCACTCCACCGCTTCGTTGCTGGCCGCCATATTCGCCATAAACGGTGGTTGCGGGAAGATTTCGGCATCACCGACGCGGTCCAGCAGATATTCCTGCAAGCCGTTTTGGTAGCACCATTCGAATTGCTCGTCGCTAAGTTCGGAGTTTAAGGTGATTTTCAAACCCGGACACAACACTGCCTTGGCGCGCAACACGTGCTTCAGTTTGCTGACCGACACTCGATTTGAATCGAAATATTTACCGTCCGGCCAGAAATGCACACTGGTGCCGGTGTTGTTCTTGCCGACCGTGCCGCTCTGCTGTAGTTCGCTGACTTTGTCGCCGCCGGCAAACTCCATCTGATACACGCCACCGCCGCGCTTGATTTCTACCAACAGTTTTTCCGACAGGGCATTCACCACCGACACGCCGACACCGTGTAAACCGCCGGAAAATTGATAGTTTTTGTTGGAGAATTTGCCGCCGGCGTGTAATTGGGTGAGGATCACTTCCACGCCCGGAATACCCTGCTCGGGATGAATATCCACCGGCATCCCTCGGCCGTTATCGTCCACCCGCACCGAACCGTCTTTATAAAGCACGACATTAATGGTGTCGGCGTGGCCGGCCAACGCTTCGTCCACGCTGTTGTCCACTACTTCCTGAACCAAATGATTGGGGCGGGTGGTGTCGGTATACATTCCGGGGCGTTTACGCACCGGGTCCAGGCCGCTCAGTACTTCAATCGCCGCGGCGTTATATTCGTTACTCATTGTTACTCATCGTTTGCTGTTAATTCATACTATAATGCTCGGTCATTTTTGAGCACCGCAAGCCACATTATATGTCGAGACGTAAAAGCGCATCCCAATTTGAGGAGGCGATGGAAGAACTGGAGAAATTGGTCGAGCAAATGGAACGCGGCGATATTTCTCTGGAAGAATCCCTAAAATCCTTCGAACGCGGCATCAGATTAACCCGCACCTGCCAGCAAGCTTTACAAGACGCCGAGCAGAAAATCCAAATTTTAATAGAAAAAAACGGCCAGCAAACTTTGGAGCCATTTACCGATGAGTAACTTAAAAGCCTATCTTATTGCCTGTCAAAACCGCGTCGAACGGGCGTTGGACGCCAGGCTGCCCGGTGAGAACATTCTGCCGCAAACCCTGCATCAAGCCATGCGTTACAGCGTGTTGGACGGCGGCAAGCGCACCCGGCCGTTGCTGACTTACGCCACCGGCCAGGCGTTGGGCTTAAGCGAAGATGTTTTGGATGCGCAGGCTTGTGCGGTTGAGTTCATCCACGTTTACTCGTTGATTCATGATGACTTGCCGGCAATGGATAACGATGATCTGCGCCGAGGTAAACCTACTTGTCACAAAGCTTTTGATGAAGCTACCGCCATTTTAGCGGGTGACGCCCTGCAGGCACTGGCATTTGACGTATTGGCCAACGACTCAGCCATTTTGGCTGGCGCGGAAGCGCGAGTCAAAATGATCGCAGCCTTGACCAGAGCCAGCGGCTCGCAAGGCATGGTGGGAGGCCAAGCCATCGACTTGGGCTCGGTCGGACACAAGCTGACTTTACCGGAACTGGAAAATATGCACATTCACAAGACCGGAGCTTTAATCCGCGCCAGTGTTAATCTGGCAGCTTTATCCAAATCGGATCTGGACGCGGATGTGGCTAAAAAGCTGGATCATTACGCCAAATGCATAGGCCTGTCGTTCCAAGTCAAAGACGATATTCTGGATGTGGAAAGCGATACGGCTACTCTGGGCAAAACCCAGGGTAAGGATGTCGATAACGACAAACCGACTTACCCAGCGCTTTTGGGAATGGCCGGCGCCAAGGAAAAAGCCCAGGAATTGCATGAACAAGCCGTCGCCAGCCTGGCCGGCTTTGGTAGCGAAGCGGATTTGTTACGCGATTTGTCGTTGTATATTATCGAACGTACGCACTAATCACCGCTACCAGCACGATTTATACTTCCTGCGCCGCAATCTCCCGGACTTTCAACTGGCGCCTGTATAGCGGGCGCCAAATGTAGCGACGCGACCATATAAAGGAATTTTTTTGAAAATGACAGTCTCCGACTTCCCGATCCTTAACACCATCCAAAGTCCGTCGGACGTACGCGCACTGAAACCGGAGCAACTCAAAGCCCTGGCGGACGAGTTACGTA
>CAZGUM010000192.1:0-5954 GCA_964529085.1 uncultured Methylomonas sp.
CTAGCTAAAGTAAGCGGGCGACCGGATTTGGCGTCGTTGCTACCCCTTAAAAATCGGTAGTTTTAAGTCCACAAAGGATCTTTTAGCCACTTTGCTTACAGCCAAACGCCATGTCACTCGTCCCTAGCTACTTACTGTTGGCCGTTACTTTACTGGCGTTGCCCCGGTATCTTCACGCCGAAGAAGACGCGCAAGCCGCTGAACCCGGCGATGAACAAAGCTTGTTATTCGGCGAACTGCCCTCGGTGTTTAGCGCGTCGCGTCACGAGCAACCGATCACCAAAGCCCCGGCAGCGGTAGACATCATCAGTTCCGAACAAATCAAGCGTTACGGCTGGCGCACCGTCGCCGCCATGCTGGGCAGCCTGCCCGGCTTCCTCAGTACCTATGACAGGGCTTATAACCATGTCGGCGTGCGCGGCTTTGCGCCGCCCGGCGATTACAATACCCGCATTCTGGTCTTGATAGACGGCCACCGCGTCAACGAAAGCCTGCAAGACTACGCCGGTTTGGGCCGCGATTTTCTGGTGGATGTCGAAAATATCGAACGGGTGGAAGTGGTACGCGGACCGGCTTCTTCGCTATACGGCAGCAGCGCGGTATTCGCAGTCGTCAACGTGATCACCCAGCGCGGCCGCGACCTGCAAGGCGCCCGGCTCGGCGCCGAAGTGGCGAGTTACGACAGCCACCAAGGCCAAGTGAGTTACGGACAAAAGTTCACCAACGGTATGGAAGGCCTGCTGTCGGCCAGCGTTTATCACAGCGACGGCCACCACACGCTAAATTACGGCGATTTAGATAATGTAAACAATCTGGACGGCGAACAAGTCGAACGCTTGTTCGGCAAACTGGCTTGGGGCGATTTCACGCTCAGCGGCGCTTACCTGCAACGCAAGAAGTCCATTCCCGCCGGTAGCGTCGGCGCCGATCTGGGCGTACAAGGCAGCCATTACCACGACCGCCGGGCATATGCCGATTTGAATTACCGGCACACGTTTTCCAACGATTGGGAGCTGACCGGCCGTCTGTTCTGGGACGGCTACGAATTCGACGACGATCTCAACAGCATAAACGCCGCGCAATTGCTGACCAACCAGGACTATTGGCAAGGTAACTGGTTCGGCGGCGAGGTGCTTTTGAGCCACACTTTTTTCGAAAGCCATCGGCTAACGCTGGGCAGCGAATATCGGCGTAATTATCACCAGCAAATGCTGAACTACGATATCCAACCCTATCAAAGCTGGGCGAATAACAACCTGAACAGCAGCATTGCCGGTATTTTCCTGCAAGACGAATGGAGTCTGCTGGACAATCTGAGTTTACACGCCGGCGTACGTTACGATCGCTACGATAACTTCGGCGATACCGCTAACCCGAGGCTGGGCCTGATCTATCAACCCTTTGCCGACACCACCGTCAAACTGCTTTACGGCACCGCATTTCGCGCGCCCAACGCATTCGAAAGCGTTTATACCTGTTGCCAAGGCGCGTGGCTGGGCAATCCTGCCCTGAAACCGGAGCGGATAGAGTCTTACGAAATCGTACTGGAGCAAAAGCTTAACGAATATTTGGATTTACGTCTCAGCCCCTACTATAACCAGCTGAGCGACCTGATCAATCAAGTCAGCGACAACGGAATAACCCAATTTCGCAATCTGGGAAACGCCGAGGCACACGGCCTGGAAACCCAGTT
The DNA here is from genome assembly GCA_964529085.1 of uncultured Methylomonas sp. GTDB lineage: Bacteria > Pseudomonadota > Gammaproteobacteria > Methylococcales > Methylomonadaceae > Methylomonas. The sequence continues at coordinate 1,694 of CAZGUM010000192.1, forward strand.
GCAGGGCCGCTTTCGAAATTTCGAAGGCCGATTCAGCTACACCTACCAGCAAACCCGCATCGCCGGCGCCGATCAGGCCTTGAACTCGCCAACCCACATGCTCAAGCTCAATATCAGTGCGCCATTGTGGCAGGATAAATTGTTTGCCAGCGTCGAAACCCAATACGTTAGCACCCGGGCCGGCGTCGGCGGCAGCAGTGCCAACGATTACGTGCTGACCAATCTGATTGTGTTTTCCCGAAAATGGCTACCCGGCGTCGAATTAAGCGGCGGTATTTATAACTTGTTTGAAGAAGATTACGCCGATCCTCGTTTCATTCCGCCCAACAGCAGCAAACCTTTGCCGAGCCTAGTGCCGCAGGACGGGCGCAATTTTCGCCTGCGTCTGGGGCTGGAATTTTGATCTTGCCGAGCGCATGTCCGCCTCCTCGGGTCAGGTCCATGCTGCTAGCCTTGTCGATATTAATATGCGTGGCGGCGGGGCACTATCTAATTCCCCGCCGGCGATGCGGCGGGCTATTCGGCCAACTGTGCCTTGGCTTGGCGGCATTCGGACCGGCGACTGCTGCCTTAGCCCTGGATATACTGGTTTTGCAAAGCCATGACGGCCCGCCTTACCGGCAAACGCTGGAAGGCTTCAAATCCGCATTGAGTCAACGCGGTCTCGCGGCTGATTTTGACGTGCAAACCGTAGACGAATCGGCCTCTACCACTTGGCTGGCGGAACGCTTGACCAAACGGCCGCCGCAATTACTGCTTACCCTCGGCACCCCCGCTACGCGCACGTCGCAGGCGTTAAACCGCACGATCCCCGCAGTCTCGGGACTGGTACTGGATAATGAAGAGTTGCACGCCTACCCGAATATGACCGGCGTTGGCCTGGACTTTACGCCCTCGTTGCAATGGCAATGGCTGCGGCGCATATTGCCCGATGCCCGCCATATTGCGGTGATTTACGATCCGCGCCACGGCGTCCGCTTATTTCAGGCCCTGCAACAGATGGCGCGGGCGGAAGGCATGGAACTGATTTCGGAGCCGGCCTCCAGCCCCGAGGATTTGCCGACACTATTAAAACAACTGCCATCGCAACTGGACGCGGTATGGGCCTTGGACGGCGTCACGGCATTTAATGCCGTAGCGGTGCGTGAATTATTGCTGTATTCGTTCCGCAATCGCACGCCGCTGATCGGTTTGTCGGCGCAATGGGTCAGGGCCGGCGCCATTTACGCGCTGGATTGGGACTATACCGATCTGGGGATGCAAGCCGGCGAGCTGGCCTGGGCAATACTCGGCAAGGGATCTAGCCCGGCCGCTTTACCGCCGCAAACGCCGCGCAAAGTCAGACCGGTATTCAATAATAAAACCGCCGAACACATGAAACTGGCCTTCCCGGAACTCTGGCAAGCGGAGATTGCCGAGGTGGTGCAGTGAAATTTAAGCTAACGTTCAGCATGGCGACTCGCTTCAATTTATTGAATGTGGCATTGGTGTTGGTCACCGCGCTCAGTGTCGGCTTTATCGCCACCTATACTCAACTCACCCGGCAATTCGACGCGCGTCACCAACATAGCCGGGCCTTGGCGGCAATGCTGGCGGAGACCTGCGAATATCCGGTCATCACCGGTCAAAGCATTCTGCTGGAACGCCAATTGGAACGCCTGAAGAAGGTACCTGGGCTAGCCTATGTCATCGTAAGCGACGCCCAGGGCAAGCCTTTGGCGCAAATGTTCACCGATGCGCGCAACAAACAAACGACGGCAACATCGGCCGACAAGCTGCCGGCAAATTTGTGGCAGTGGTGGCACAACCCGCAGCGGCAAAGCATTCTGGAAATAGTCCAACCTATTACCAGTGCCGGTTTTGAAAACGAAGATGCGCTGTTTCTGGATACGCCGACCACCAACAAAGTCATCGGCTCCGTGCATTTGGCGATGGATATGAACGACTTCGTCGTGGTAGTGCAACATGCGGTAAAACTAGGCCTGGTGGTGGTTGCGGTAATTCTGCTTATCGGCCTGACCGTTTCGTTGGCTTTGACGGCGCGTATCGCCGCTCCATTGAAGCGGCTGGCCGAAGCCGCCCATAAGCTCACCGAAGGCGATATCCAACCGGTCTCGTTGAGCCACAACGGTCCGGAAATCCACGAGCTGGTGCAAGCCTTCAATCTGATGGTTTCCTGGTTGAGTGACTACCGCAAGGAAGTCGAAAATTATCAAGCCATGCTGGAACGGCAGGCGTTTTACGACGACCTGACCGGCCTGGCCAATCGCACGCTGTTACGAGAACATTTGCAACTGGCGCTGACCCAAACCCACCGCCGGCAGAGCTCAATGGCACTTTTATTTCTCGATCTGGACCGCTTTAAATATGTCAACGATACCTTGGGCCATTCCTTCGGCGATCAATTGTTACAAGAAGTCGCTCAGCGGCTGCATAGTCAGATCAGGGTTTGCGACACCGTGGCGCGCATGGGCGGCGACGAATTTGTGATGATACTGAACGACTTGAATGCCGACTCCACCCAAGCCCGACTGGATGCCGGCCAAATAGCCGAACAAATCGGCCGGGAACTGGCCTATCCGTTCGAAATCAGGGGACATGAAATCAGCACCAGCTTCAGTATCGGCATTGCCCTGTGTCCGCACGATGCCGAAGACAGCGAAGCCTTGATTCGTCACGCCGATTGCGCCATGTACGAAGCCAAAACCCAAGGCCGCAATACCCATAGATTCTACGAACCCTCCTTACAACAACGCGACGCGCGCTTGTTGGCACTGGAAACCGGACTGAAGCGGGCGCTGGAGTTGAACGAACTGCACTTGTACTTCCAGCCTAAATACGATTGCCGTAGCGGCCGTCTGGTCGGAGCGGAGGCTTTATTACGCTGGCGGTTCAGGGACAACTGGATATCGCCGATAGAATTCATCCCCTTAGCTGAAGAAACCGGCCTGATTTTGCCGATAGGCGAATGGGTGCTGGAGACTGCGCTTCGTTCCCTGGTACATTGGCAAGCGCTCGGCGTGGTCAATGCCGACTTCCATGTCAGCATTAATGTTGCGCCGCCGCAATTTTGGCACCCCGACTTTGCGCGCCGCACGCTGGCCATACTCGATAAATTGATGCCTCACGCGCCGTATGCTTTGGAGTTGGAGTTGACCGAGAGCTGTTTACTGAGGCCCAGTTCGGAAATTCAGCGTAGTTTCTCCACGCTCAGACAGGCGGGTGTGCGTTTTGCCGTCGACGATTTCGGCACCGGTTATTCCAGTCTCAGCTATTTAAAACAATTTCCGCTGGATGTATTGAAAATAGACCAGTCTTTCGTGCGCGATTGTATCGACGACCCGAGCGATGCCACCATTATCAGGGCAATTATCGCCATGGCGCGCGGACTGGGTTTGGAAGTAATAGCCGAAGGCGTGGAAACCCCGGAACATGCGATGTTTCTGAAAAAGGAAGGCTGCTATCTGCTCCAGGGTTATCTGCTCGCCAAGCCCATGCCCACGGACGATTTCGCCGAATTTTGCAAAGGCTTTCAGAACCATTCCATCGCTGCCAACTTTAAGCCGTGGGAACGCGACCTGCAAAGCGTTACGCAGGAAACGCTGAAACCCTAAACCACAAGGCGCGGGTAAAAACGGAGCGGCACTATTGCCCGGACTTTGTGATAATAGCCGGGATTAAACTCTCTCACTCCAAGCTTTAGCCGCTCTCATGCAACGAATCTACTATTACTACGCGGCCCTAATCGGCTTTTTCGGCCTGTTTGCTTTACTGATGGCGTGGCACACGCTGTTATCGCCATCGACTAAACTGCCCACCGCCTTGGTTCTGATTATTTCGGTCGGCCCGCTATTATTACCGTTCAAAGGCCTGTTGAACCGCAATCTGAAAAGCTGTACCTGGATGAGTTATTTGAGCCTGCCTTATTTTGCTCATGGCGTCGCCGAAGCCTACGTGAATCAAGTGGAACGACCTTATGCGCTGCTGGAAGTACTGTTCAGCCTATTGTTGTGCTTCGGCGCGGGTTTATTCGTGTATAAAGCGGAAAAAGCCTGAGCATTTTCGGTATGCAAGTTCCGTTACAGTTCGAGTTTCAGAGCGATCAGACCTTTGCCAGCTTTTTCCCCGGCAATAACGCCGAAATCGTCGCGCAAATACAAACTTTGACCACGAATGGCGGAGAGCAGCAGATTTTTATCTGGGGCGATACCGGTAGCGGTAAGAGTCATTTATTACAGGCCTGTTGCCAGCAAGCCAAATT
>CAZGUM010000192.1:6054-7361 GCA_964529085.1 uncultured Methylomonas sp.
CGGATGGCCTGGGGACTGACGCTAAAAATTCAGCCCCTGCGCGACGATCAGTTAATCGAAGCGCTGACCTATAAAGCGCATTTTCTGGGCTTCGATATTCCGCCGGCGGTAGGGCGGTTTTTGTTAAATCATTATGTGCACGATTTAGCTGCTCTATGGCTGCTCCTGGAAAAAATCGACCGCGCCACCCTGGCCGCGCAACGCAAACTATCCATTCCGTTTTTAAAGCAGATTCTGGCTGACGAAACATGAACAACAAAGTATTGATCGTTGGTGCCGGTGCCATCGGCGGGTTTTATGGCGGATTGCTGGCCAAGGCCGGCGCCGATGTCTCGGTGGTATGCCGCTCGGATTACGACATTGTTAAACGCCAGGGATATCGTATCGATAGCCATGTTCTGGGTGGTTGGCAATTCATGCCTAGCCAAGTATTGCGCGATGCCGCCCACTACAGCGGTCAAGCCGATTACCTGATTTTATGCAGCAAGGTCACCGCCGACATCGACAGGGTTGCACTGATACGCGATGCGGTGGCGCCACACACGGCGATTGTGCTGATCCAAAATGGTGTGGAGATAGAACAGGAACTGCAACAAGCTTTTCCGGATAAGCTGTTAATCAGCGGCCTGGCGTTTATCTGCTGTAACCGGCTTGCTCCGGGTGAGATTAGTCACTTGGCTTACGGCAAGTTGATCCTGGGCAATCTGTCGGACAAACCTGAGCCGAAAACACCGCATTTGCGCGATTTATTTCAACGGGCCGGCATCGAATGTGTGATTAGTGAAGATATAGTCGCCAGCCGCTGGCAAAAATGCGTCTGGAATGCACCTTTCAATCCGTTGTCGGTGCTGTCCGGCGGACTGGCAACTCAGGCGATATTGCAGAATCAGGAAAATTTTGTTCGCCGCATCATGCGGGAAGTCTGTAGTATTGCCGAAGCTTGCGGCCATCCTCTGCCGGCCGATATTGTCGAAAGTCATATTGCGCTGACGCGCGACATGCCGCCCTACAAAACCAGCATGCTGCTGGATTTCGAACGCGGACATACCATGGAAACCGAGGCCATTCTCGGTAATGCGGTGCGCGCTGCCCAGCGGCAAGGTGTAGACTGCCCCTGTCTGCAATCGCTTTACGTATTGATGCAACTTCGGGAGTTGCAACTCCGTTCCACTAGCCCGCTTAAATAAATCACACAATTGACATTCTGCTTTTTTTGGTTTTTCGGTTAGAATGTGAAGATTTTCATTGACCTTGTCTTTGAAGAAGCCGTGTGAATTTCGCCTCAGACCTTGCAAAGCGAAGACCGG
>CAZGUM010000193.1:0-7316 GCA_964529085.1 uncultured Methylomonas sp.
ACGCCGCCGTTACCGGGCGGCGTGGCAATGGCGGCTATGGTGTCGCCGTCAAGCATGCGTTTTAGTGCGCGTGATTGTCTTCGGCAAGCACGTGCTTAGTGATGTACCACTGCTGAATGATCGACAAGCTGTTGTTGCAAATCCAGTACAGTACCAAACCGGATGGGAAGAACAGGAAGAACACGGTGAAAACGATAGGGAACATTTTCATCACCTGCGCTTGCAGTGGATCAATCGGCGCCGGATTCAGGCTTTGCTGAATCTTCATCGTGATACCGTACAGGATAGGCAGCAGATAGAAAGGATCCTGCGCGGACAAATCGTGTATCCAAAGCGCAAACTCGGCCTGACGCAATTCCACGGTTTCGATCAGCACCCAGTATAGGGAAATGAACACAGGAATCTGCACCATGATCGGTAAACAGCCGCCCAAGGGGTTAACCTTTTCCCGCTTATACATCGCCATCATTTCAGTGTTGAACTTCTGGCGATCCTCGCCATAACGCTCTTGCAACTCTTTCAGACGTGGCTGAATTTTGCGCATTTTCGCCATGGACTGGAAGCTGGTTTTAGATAATTTAAAAAACAGCAATTTGATGCACAGGGTGACGCCCAAAATCGCGATACCCCAATTATTCACGTAGCCGTAAATTTGGTTCAACAGCCAATAAATCGGCTTGGCAACCACGGTCAGCCAACTGTAGTCGACCGTCAATTCCAAACCTGGCGCAACCGCTTCCATCACCGGTTGAATTTTTGGACCGACAAATAATTGCGACTTAAGTACCGCTTCGCTATTGGCCGGAACGCTGACGTCAGGCGAGTAAGACCCGATAACATAACGGGCGTCGTTCAGCGCTTTGGTGTAGAAATGGTTTTCCTGGTCCGCCGGCGGAATCCAGGCGGCGGCGAAGTAATGCTGGATAAACGCACTCCAACCACCTTGGCTGACCACGTTTAACGTGTCGTCGGCCATATCGTCGTATTTGATTTTTTTGTATTTGTCTTTCTCGGTGTAAACCACACCGCCGGAATAAGTTCTGATGAAATTGTTATTGCTCTTGTCGCTATGCTGAACCCGTAGTAACTGGTCGTACTGTTTGCCCACCCAAGGGTTGGCGGATTGGTTGGCGACTTTTTGTTCGACTTGCACGACATAACTGCCGCGTTTGAAGGTAAAAGTCTTGGTGACCTTCAAGCCTTGCTGATCGGTCCAGCTCAACGGAATGCTGATTTGTTCTTGACCATCTTGCAGGACATAGGAGGTTTGTTCGGCGGTAAATTCGGCATGGTGATCGGGCGCAGCAGCTGAATTTTGGCTGGCTACCAGGCCGGTTTGCGCCAAAAACAGGTTTTCCGGACGGCTATCGAACAAACGAATCGGTGACAAATCTTTCACAGGCGCTTCCAGACCAATCAGCGCATAAGCTTTGGTCACGGCGGAGTTTTCTTTTTCGTGCGGATACTGCAACAGATCAAGATTGCGCAGCGTGCCGCCCTCAGTATCGATTTCCAACGCAAACACGTCGGTTTGAACTTTGATGACTTTGTCGGCGGCTACTTGCGCGGCAACGGCCTGACTGGCGGTTTGTTGCGCGCCTGGCTGTGCTGGATCCGCGTTAGCCACGATACCGGCATCGCCAGCTACAATGGGCTTGTCGGAGATGATGGCCTGCGGCTTGGGACCGTAATCAATCTGCCATGATTCCCACAACATGTAGGAGATCATCAACATCGCCATGACAAGTACAAATCTTATGTTATCCATTGTTATTTACTCAATTTTTCCGGAACGGGATCGATGCCACCCTCGTGGAACGGGTGGCATTTCAATAATCGTCGAAGCGTGAGGTAAGAGCCTTTGAAAGCACCATGAAGCTGGATTGCCTCTAAGCCATAACTTGAACAGCTGGGATAAAAACGACATCTGGGTCCCAGCAAAGGACTTATGAAGTATTTGTAAACCTTGATCAGGGTTATGAGCAGGAATCGCATCGATCTACCAGTTTAAGCCAATGCCTTTCCAATGACTTCCTCAATATCGGCGAGGCTGCATTTGCTGCATCGCCTCTTGCCAAAACAACAATATCAATGCCGACGATATGTTGACGCTGTAATCTAAAACTTTCCCTGACAGCCCTCTTTATGCGATTCCTTGCGACTGCTTTTTTTATAGTTTTTTTTGCGATAGCCAGTCCCAACCGGGGATGCGGCAGGACATTGCTCGTCGCCAACACCGTAAAATATTTATCTGTCGATTTTACGGGATTGGTAAATACCTTTTTATACTCAGCGGGCGTCCCTAGCCGATACTGATCGGGAAAGCCGAAATCTTCCGCCGACAATTAAACCGTCAGCGATGCGCGGCCTTTCGCTCTGCGCGCATTGATCACTTTACGACCACCAACAGTAGCCATTCTGGCACGAAAACCGTGAGTTCTGGCACGTTTGATTTTGCTGGGTTGATATGTTCTTTTCATTTGCTACTACCTATGGTGATAAAACGGATAAAAAAGGCTGCGAATCATACGTGACAGCCTTGCCACTGTCAATTTGACTTGACTATTTCCCTAATCCCGCGAAATCGGCTAATCTCTTGAACACTTTTGTTGCATTGAGCATCACTGAAGGAGATTTGTCATGCATAAATTACCACTTAAAACGATTTTGTTAACCTGCCTACTGGCAGCGGGCTGCGCCACTACCACCGGCTGGACGCCTACAGTAGACACTTATAACGACCGCAATGCCTACCGCTTAAACCAAGACATGCAGGAATGCCAACAACTGGCGTCTCAATCGGCCAGCACTTATAAAGACACGGCAACCGGCGCTGCTGTAGGCGGCCTGATCGGCGCGGCCGGCGGCGCAGCTATCGGCGCAGTAACTGGCAACGCCGGCAAGGGCGCGGCTATCGGCGCCGCAGCGGGCGGCATCGGCGGCGGCGCGCAACAAGGCATTCATTCCAACGACAGCTACAAAAACGCCTACCGCAATTGCCTGAGGCAACGCGGTCACAATGTTGTCAATTAAACCGCGTTAGCAACACCGCGCTTTTGGAGGCATTTCCGTCGTTTATCGGCATTGCAATCGCTATTGTACTTGTATTCGATTACACCAATGGCTTTAACGATGCCTCCAACACATCGCCTGCACCATAGCCCCACGGGCAATGACGCCTATTCAAGCCGCCTTGGTCGTGACGAGCTTCGAATTTTTGGGGCCGTTACTGCGGGCGGCAATGCCGTCGCCAACACAATCGACACTTTAATCGACTTCTCGACCGCCCCGAAGCAGATGAGCTACCTATGGCAAAAACACGTATTTGCCGCCAAACATTCCAAGCGAAGCATCGAAAAGCGGCATCTTAAAGCCATTGCCGAGCTGTTTCAGGGAGACGGCAATCTGAATACGTTCAAACAACGCGAACTTTACCGGGATTTATCCAATGCCGCCGACAGGGTTCGCGCCACCGCCAACGCACTGGAAGACATCATCGTCAAACTCGGTAAAATCCGGCGGCAAGCCGCTTAAAAAGCCCGGTTCAGGCCGTTATTTTCAACGGGCGAATGCAAGGGGCATCACCCCCAAAAGCCCGAGCATCCATGCTACAATCTGCCCCGATTTAAATCCTGTTACTCAAAGAGGTTATTCTTCGTGGCAAACATCACCAGCCGAAAATCCGCAATGACTCTTTTTTCATCCCCAGCCTGCATTATGAGCCACTGCGCTAGGCTAGTCGTATACGAAAAAGGCGTACCAGCGGAAGTCGAGTTTTTCGACCCGAACGATCCGCCCGAAGATTTGCTGGAACTCAACCCCAACGGCAATGCACCGACTTTTGTCGAACGGGATTTGGTGCTGTACGACGCCCGCATCATCATGGAATATCTGGACGAACGCTTCCCGCATCCCGCGCTTCATCAAATGGATCCGGTCTCGCGCGCCAACGCCAGAATGTTGATCAAACGCATCGACCAGGAGTGGTATCCGCTGCTGGACGACGTACTGGTCAACGGCGACAAAAAAGCCGCCAAATCTAAAAAAATGCTGCGGGAAAGTTTGATGGCGGCCGCGCCGGTATTCGAAGCCACACCGTATTTCATGAGCGAGGAATATTCATTGATCGATTGCGCGATGGCGCCGTTCTTGTGGCGACTACCCAGTATTGGCGTCGACATCGCCAGCCTCGGCAAAGGCATTACCGCTTACGCCAACCGCCTCTTCTCCAGACGGGCTTTTCAAGAAAGCCTGAGCCGCGAGGAAAAAGACATGATGCAAGCCCCAAGCAAATGACCCCACTTAAACCCTACCTGATTCGCTCCATCTACGAATGGATCGTCGATAACAGCCTCACCCCCCATCTGTTGGTGAATGCCGACTACCCCGGCGTGACGCTACCGGGCGACTTCGTGGAAGACGGCAGAATCGTGCTAAACATGCGCCCCGAAGCGATCCAAGGCCTGGTGCTGGGCAATGACGAGATCCAGTTCAACGCCCGCTTCTCAGGCAAAGCCATGCGCATAATCGCCCCATGCAAAGCCGTACTGGCGATATACGCAAAGGAAAACGGTAAAGGGATGATTTTCGACCCGGAAGAAAACGAGGACGAAACCCCACCGACACCGCCGACTGAACCGAAAGCCCCGCAAAGACCGCAATTACGAGTGGTTAAATAGCCTCCGTGAGGGTTAAAAAGAATGCGTCAGCACCGGCGTGTTCTTTGGGTGAGCCCATCCGAGGAACCGAGCCGCGCCCATCCCCCATGTAGCAGCAATTGGCACGGTAACCCGACAAACGCCTGCACACCTTAAAGACACCGACTAAACTGTGCGATAGAATGCCGAGTCATTTCAATCCGGGTGGATAAACGATGTCGCACGATACTGCCAAGGTCTATAGCGAGACCGAAATCGCCGAGCGTTTAGCACTGGAACTGCCGCACTGGTACTTCGAGAATGGCTGGATCCGCCGCAAAATCAAGACCAGCGGCTGGAAAGCTACTTTAATGGTAGTCAACACGGTCGGCCACTTGGCGGAAAAAGCCTGGCACCACCCGGATTTAACTGTTTCCTATGCATTCGTGATCGTCAAACTGGTCACGCATGCGGCGAAAGGCATCACCGATAAAGATTTTCTGCTGGCCAAAAAAATTGAAGAAGTGTTGATGTGGGATGCGGCGGAAACCTCCGCCGGCGTCCTGGAAGGCACGCCCGACGATCCACGTTTCAAATACATCAAAAAAGATTGAGGACTTTTCTTATGACTGAAATAACCGAGGTACCCAGCCCCTTTTGCGGCATCGGTACTGACGACCTGAGCATACAGGTGGACGGCGCAACGCTGAAAGTGATCGCAAACGGCTGCGCGGTCAATACGCCGGCTTTCGAGCAAACTATCGCGGACACGACACCCCGCGTCGCCGGCCAATCGGTTAGTCTGGAGGCGGCGACCAACAAAGCCGCGGAACTGCTGCGCGACATCAACCAGCCTCTGATTGGCGGCTGCGCAACCGACGTCAACGGTATGCGAGCCCTACTGGCTTTAGCCGACAAGAGCGGCGCGGTCGTCGACAATATCAATTTCAACAATGCCCGTCGCAATTTGCTGGCTTTGCAGGATTCCGGCTGGATGAACACCACGCTGGCCGAACTGAAAAACCGTTGCGACTTGTTGCTGGTAGTCGGCACCGACCTGGAAGCGTTTGCCCCGCGATTTTTCGAGAAATATCTTTGGAACGAAGAGTCGATGTTTCTCGACAGCACCGCCAACCGCGACATTATTTATCTGGGCAAAGCACCGTCCGGAAGTGCATCAACATCTCCGACCGGACAAAAAGCCACGGTACTGCCTTGCGCCGATACCGACTTACCGGACGTGACCGCCGTACTTTCAGCCCTGGTTAAAGGCCGCTTGCTGCATGCACAAAGCGTTGCCGGCATTGCGATTTCCGATCTACAATCCATCGCCGACAAATTAAAATCCGCTCATTACGGGGTCGTTTTATGGGGTGCTGCTGCCTTGGGCTTCGATCAAGCTGAACTGACCGTACAAACGCTGTGTAGCATCGTCAAGGACATTAACCAATTGGGCACGCGCTGTTCCGGTTTTCCATTGGGCGGCAAGGAAGGCGATCAAACCGCCAACCAGGTCTGTGGCTGGACTACAGGTTACCCGGCGCGCATCAATTTTGCCCGTGGCTATCCTGAGTACGACCCTTATCTATACGACACCCAAGCACTACTGAGTAATGGCGAAGCTGACGCCTTGGTTTGGGTTCAGGCATTTAACAGCAGCGCACTGCCGCCGAAAACCGAATTACCAACCATTGTCATCGGCCGCTCCGGCATGAAGTTCGAGAAAGAGCCGGATGTGTTCATTCCGGTCGGCACGCCCGGCATCGACCACTCCGGCCATGCCTACCGCCTGGATAATGTGGTGGCGATCCGCCTGAAAAAACTGCGCGACTCCGGCCTGCCCAGCACCGCCGAAGTCCTGACCGCTATCGAACAAGCACTTTAGGATCAAACACATGCTGATAAAACTTACAGGTGGAACCGTTTACGATCCGGCCAGCGGCATCGACGGTCAACAACAGGATATTTTTGTGCAGGACGGCCGCATCGTCGATGCGCCGAAAGACGGCCGCCCGGTCGATCAAGAATACGATTTGCGCGGTAAAGTGGTGATGTCCGGCGCGATAGACATGCACACGCATATTGGTGGCGGCAAAGGCAATATCGCCCGCACCCTGTTACCGGAAGATCACCGCATGGACCCGGTACAACGTACGCCGATCACTCGTTCCGGCAACGGCCATGCCATGCCCAGCACATATGTCGCCGGTTACCGTTACGCGGAAATGGGCTACACCGCCTGCTTCGAACCGGCGGTCTTGCCGATCAATGCCCGCCAAGCTCATATGGAAATGGGCGACACGCCGATTGTCGATAAGGGCGGTTACGTAATGCTGGGCAGCGATGACTTTTTGCTGCGCATGATGACCGCCAACAAGGATCAAAAGGCCATCAACGATTATGTGGCCTGGACGCTGAATGCGGCCAAAGGCATCGGTATTAAGGTTGTGAACGCCGGCGGTATTAGCGCGTTTAAATTTAACCAACGCAAACTGGATCTGGACGAGCAAAACAGCCATTACGCCGTCACACCGCGGCAAATCCTGCAAACCCTGGCGAGAGCCGTGCAGGAACTGGGCATCACTCATCCGCTGCACGTGCATGGCTGCAACCTGGGCGTCCCCGGCAATCTGGAAACCACCTTAAATACCATCCAAGGTATCGACGGCTTGCCGATGC
>CAZGUM010000194.1:0-7246 GCA_964529085.1 uncultured Methylomonas sp.
GAGCAGAGGACTGAAAATCCTCGTGTCGACAGTTCGATTCTGTCCCTGGGCACCATGTTTTCTTTTTCGCTTAGATCGCCGCCCAGGTAGCTCAGTCGGTAGAGCAGAGGACTGAAAATCCTCGTGTCGACAGTTCGATTCTGTCCCTGGGCACCATGCGAACAGCTAATGGCGACAGTCGGCCGGTTCGGCTAAAAATTTTCAAGTTCTGTGTTACACAGTGCCGAGCGTTCGACCAATTGTGTCTCCTGGTCTCGAGAGCCAAGTCCGGTACATTGTTCCCGACAAAATTCATATCCGATCCGTCCTTGACGTAATTTTGTTCAGGCGGTTGAAATGGTGTGACTGCAGAAAGCCGGCCTCTGTGATTGCTTTGAGAGTACGCGACACTTTGGGCTTGTTATCCGAGGAAGACGGGTTAAGCTGTTTAATGCGTTTCGTTTTCTTAATCCAGATTGTCGAGCTGTCTGGTAATGTTCGTTTACATTTGTAGGGAATTCCGTTACAATTCGGTTTTTATTTTCTGTCGGAAGATGTTCTCGCGGGAAATTTTTCTAGGATTGCGCGGCTTCAAGATTGAAAGTCTGTCTAAGCTGCATTAAATCCTGGACGCTGGCTACCAGCGTGGTTTTAATAAATAAAGCCCCTATTTGGGGTTTTTTGTTTTGTGGGCTTTCGAAAACGTAATGCCCATGGGTTTTTGGTTGTTTATGGAAGAGCCTGCGGCTCTTTTTTTTTGGGTTTGAAAAGGCGAGGCGTTAATGAAACAGGCTCCTGAACATTTGGTGGATTTGATCGAGCCAATTGTGGAAGGTCTTGGCTACGAATGCGTGGGTATCGAATATAACCCGCATCCGACACACGGCATGTTGCGCGTCTATATCGACAGTGAAAACGGTATTTTGCTGGACGACTGCACCAAGGTTAGTCATCAGCTTAGCGGTGCGCTGGATGTTGAAGATCCGATCCAGGGGGAATATCAGTTGGAAGTATCCTCGCCCGGCGCTGATAGGCCGTTTTTCAAACTTAGTCAGTTTCAACGCTTTTTGGGTAGTACCGTGCTGGTGAGCCTGTTCAAGCCTATCGATAAGCGTCGCAAAATTACCGGACAGATCAAGGCCGTCGAAGGCGAGACTGTTCTGCTGCAGGATGGTGAACAGCTGTTAAGCGTTCCGTTTCAGGCAATGAGCAAGGCACGTTTGGTGCCGGATTACTTACTCAATAAAGGAGGTCGCAGTGGCAAATAAAGAAATTTTATTAGTAGCAGACGTTTTTGCTAATGAAAAAGAAATAGACAAGGAAATTATCTTTCAGGCCATTGAGTCCGCATTGGAAGCTGCGACTGTCAAGCGTTACGAAAATCCGATCAAGGCTAGGGTGGCCATTAACCGTCAAACCGGCGATTATTTAACTTACCGGCGCTGGCAGGTGGTAGATGCCAATCCGGAAATTAATGGGGACGTCGAGCACCCTGGCTGGCAGATATTGTTGGAAGCGGCGCAAATCGACGATCCCAATATTGAGGTCGGCGATTATGTCGAAGAAGAAATCGAGTCGGTCGATTTTTGCCGGATTGCCGCGCAAACAGCCAAGCAAGTGATCATCCAAAAAGTGCGAGAAGCCGAGCGTAAGAAAATTGTCGAAGCTTATCAAGACCGCGTCGGCGAATTGGTTACCGGCGTAGTGAAACGTTTGGAGAAGGGCAGCGTTTATCTGGATCTGGGCGGTCATGTTGAGGCCTATATTGCTCGCGAAGATATGATTCCGAAAGAGCCGGTGCGGATGGGCGATCGCGTGCGCGGTTACCTGAAAGCCGTGCGTTCCGAACCGCGCGGTCCGCAATTATTTGTTAGCCGCACCGCGCCGGAGTTGTTGATTGCACTGTTCCGTCTGGAAGTGCCGGAAGTCGGCGAAGGTTTGATCGATATTTTGGCCTCGGCCCGTGATCCTGGCTCCAGGGCGAAAATCGCCGTCCGAGCCAATGACCCGCGTTTGGATCCGGTGGGTGCTTGCGTAGGTATGCGCGGGTCCAGGGTGCAGGCTATTTCCAACGAATTGGCCGGTGAACGCGTTGATATTATTCTATGGAATGGTAACGATGCCCAATTCGTCATCAATGCGATGTCGCCGGCGGAAATTCAATCCATCGTGGTGGATGAGGACAAGCACAGCATGGATGTCGCGGTTGCGACCGACAGTTTGTCGCAGGCCATAGGCCGCGGCGGTCAAAACGTGCGTCTGGCCACCGAGCTGACCGGTTGGGAATTGAATATTCAAGATGCCGCGCAAGTGGATAAAAATCACGATGAAGCGGCCGCCAAATCCAAGCAGCAGTTCATGGAACTGTTGGATGTCGATGAAGAGATTGCCGGTATTTTGGTGGATGTAGGTTTGAATAATATCGAAGAAATCGCTTATATCCCGGTCGATGAAATGTTGGAAATCGAAGGTTTCGACGAGGAGTTGGTGGAAGCTTTGCGCAGCCGCGCTAAAGACGCATTGTTGATCAGTGCGATTGCTTCCGAAGAAAAAATCGAAACCGCGGAGCCGAGCGAGGAGTTGCTCGCTATGGAAGGGATGGACGAAGAATTGGCGCATCAGATGGCGACCAAGGGCATCGTGACCTTGGATGATCTGGCAGAGCAGGCGATAGACGACATTATCGAATTTACCGGTATGACCGAGGAGCGTGCTGGTAAACTAATCATGAAAGCCCGCGAATCTTGGTTCGCAGAGGATAAGGGCTGAGGCAGGAGGATACTATGAGTGATAAAACAGTACAGGAATTGGCAGAGGTTGTTGGCATCCCTTTGGATCGTTTTTTGGAACAATTGAAGGAAGCCGGTTTAACCGCCAGCGCGCCGGACGATGTGATCGATGATGACGAGAAAGTTAAATTACTCGCGCATTTGCGTAAACGTCACGGTAAGTCGGACGCCGATCAGGAAGCCGCCGCACCCAAGCGCATCACCTTGAAGCGCAGTACCAAAACCGAATTAAAACAGTCCACACCGCCGGGTACCGCAGTGAAAACAGTCAGTGTTGAGGTGCGGAAGCAGAAGACTTACATTAAGCGTAGTGACGCGCATGTCAGCGATGAAACGAAGCAGGCCGAGTTAGCCAAGCAAGCCTTGGAAGAGCAAAAACGGCAGCAGGCTATCGAAGAGGAAAAGCGCAAGCATTTGCACGAGCAGAAGCCTGCCCCGGTTGTCCAGGAACAGGCTGTGGCCGGTCAAGATGGCGATAATGCCAGCGAAGCAACGCAATCAATCCCCGCGGAGCTGCCGTCGGCAGCAGTAGTTGTCGAGCAATCGGAAGTCGAAAAGCCGCAAGCGGTTGCGGAAGTTCGGCCGGAAACGGTTGTCAAGGTTGAGGCTCCCGTTGCAGTCCCTGCGCCGGAATTAACCGAAGAACAGCGTTTGGAGAAAGAAAAGAAGGAAAGACTGGAAGCCGCAGTACAAAGAACCGCCGAAAAAGTCAAACAGAAAGCCGAAGCCAAACAACAGCAAACCACGCTGCACAAGAAAAAAGCCGAATTTAAACCTACCCGTGGTCCGGCGACTGACGGTGATATCGGTGGCGGCGGCGATGCAGCGCGGCGCGGCGCCAAAGGCAAAAAAGGCAAAGCGCCTTCCCGTCGCGAGAAGCCGGAATTTGAGATCGATATCAATCAGGCTCGGCATAAATTCGAAAAGCCGGTCGCGCCGACTGTTTACGATGTGACCATTCCCGAGACCATCGTGGTTTCTGATTTGGCGCAAAAGATGAACGTCAAGGCTGCCGAAGTTATCAAGCATTTGATGAAGCTGGGCATCATGTCCACGATCAATCAAACCATCGATCAGGAAACGGCGGTGATCTTGGTGGAGGAAATGGGCCACAAAGCCATCATGCAGAGCGAGGACGACTTCGAACAGGAAATGCTGGCCGAAGTACAAGGCGAAAGCGACGAACGTAAAGTTCAACTGAGAGCGCCTATCGTTACCATCATGGGTCACGTCGACCACGGTAAAACCTCCTTGCTGGATTACATCCGCAAAACTAGGGTGGCTGCCGGCGAAGCGGGCGGGATTACTCAGCATATCGGTGCTTACCAGGTCAAAACCGACCATGGCGCGGTTACCTTCCTGGATACTCCGGGCCATGCGGCGTTTACCGCGATGCGGGCGCGTGGCGCGGAAGTGACCGACATCGTCATCGTAGTGGTTGCGGCCGACGACGGCGTAATGCCGCAAACCAAGGAAGCAATCGATCATGCTCGTGCCGCTAATGTACCCATTATCGTTGCGTTGAATAAAATCGATAAACCGGAAGCGAATCCGGATAGAGTGATGCAGGAATTGGCTACGCTAAATGTGGTGCCGGAAGAGTGGGGCGGAGATGTGCAATTCCTTAAGGTATCGGCCAAGGTTGGTACCGGTATCGACGAATTGATCGAGGCGTTGATCGTACAAGCCGAGATTTTGGAATTGAAAGCGCCGGTCGATGGTATTGCTTCCGGTATTTGTATCGAATCTCGTCTGGATAGAGGCCGCGGTGCGGTAGCCACTATATTGATTCAGAAAGGTACTTTGAGCAAAGGTGAATTTGTCCTTTGCGGGCACGAGTATGGCCGGATTCGGGCGATGTTCGACGAAAATGCACACGCAATCAAATCGGCCGGCCCCAGTATGCCGGTGGAAATTCTCGGTTTGTCCGGTACCCCGGATGCTGGCGATGAATTCCTCGTCGTACAAAACGAACGTGTCGCTCGTGAACTGGCTGCTCACCGCGAAGACCGCAAACGCTCCAATCGTCACGCCGCACAACACGCCTCTAAACTGGATGACGTGTTCTCGCGGATGTCCGCCGGTGAAACTTCCACGCTCAACGTCGTTATCAAAACCGATGTTCAAGGTAGTTTGGAAGCCTTGCGCGAATCCTTGGTCGGCTTGTCTACCGAAGAAGTACAGGTTAAATGCATCTTCGGCGGTGTCGGCGGTATTAACGAAGGCGATGCCAACTTGGCATTGGCGTCCAGCGCGATTCTGATCGGTTTCAATGTCCGTGCCGATGCGGTAGCCCGCAAATTGATCGAAGAAAAAGACATCGATTTGCATTATTACAGCATCATCTACGAAGCGATCGACGAAGTGAAGCGGGCTATCAGTGGTATGTTGGCGCCGGAGATCCAGGAAAAAATCGTCGGTCTGGCCGAAGTGCGGGATGTATTCCGTTCGCCGAAATTCGGCGCGGTTGCCGGTTGCATGGTTATCGACGGTTTCGTCAAACGCAATCTGCCGATCCGGGTGCTGCGCAACAACGTGGTGATTTACGAAGGTCAGCTGGAATCCTTGCGCCGCTTCAAAGACGATGTTAATGAAGTGAAAATGGGCATGGAATGCGGTATCGGCGTGAAAAACTACAACGATGTGCAAAACGGCGATCAGATCGAAGTCTTCGAGCGTATCGAAGTCAGACGGGAAATTTAAGTCATGGCAAGAGAGTTCGGCCGCAGTCAGCGGGTGGCGTCGGAAATGCAGAAAGAGTTGGCGTCGATACTGCAACGTGATGTCGACGACAGCCGCTTGGGTTTTGTCACCATCAACGACGTTGAGTTGTCCAAGGATCTGGCGGTTGCCAAGATTTACGTGACGGTGTTGGATGCCCAGGACGATGCCGCTAAGCGTGCGAATGTGAAGGTATTGAACGAGATATCGCCGTTTATCCGGCATGAGCTGGCCAGACGTATGCGTTTGCGGCATATCTCCGAGTTGCATTTTTACTATGATCATTCCTTCGATACCGGTATGCGCGTTGCCGAATTGCTTGGCGATTTGCATCACGACGAAGCGGCGGAAGCTAGTTCGGCGCCGGAAGCAGGTATCGATAAACCGCAACAGGACGATTAATGGCAAAACGTAAGTCCGGGCGCGATGTGCATGGCATTGTGCTGCTCGACAAGCGATTAGGCGCATCGTCCAATCAGGCCTTGCAGGAAGTCAGACGGTTGTTCAATGCCAACAAGGCGGGGCATACCGGGGCGCTGGATCCGTTGGCGACCGGTTTGCTACCCTTGTGTTTTGGCGAGGCCACTAAAGTATCGGCGTTAATGCTGGATGACGATAAACGTTATCAGGTGACGATGCAGCTGGGTGTAATGACCGACACCGGCGATAGCGAAGGTAAAATTGTTGCCGAAATGCCGGTGCCGTTGCTGGATGACGAACGCTTACAGGCTTGTTTGCAGCATTTCACCGGGCCGATCGAGCAGGTGCCGCCGATGTATTCGGCGCTTAAGCATCAAGGCAAGAAATTGTATGAATTGGCTAGGGAAGGCAAAACCGTCGATAGGCAGCCCAGAGCCATTACAATTTATGAAGTGCAGTTATTGCATGTCGATGTTGGGGCCGGGCAATTGAGTTTGGATGTATTTTGCTCTAAAGGTACTTACATTCGATCGCTGGCGGAAGATATTGGGCATTGGCTAGGCAGTTGCGGTACGGTAACCGCGCTACGCAGAACCAGGGCCGGCATGTTCGGGTTGGATCAGGCTCATACCTTGCAGCACTTGCAGGGCATGGACTTCGCGCAATTGCAGAATACCTTGATCCCGCTGGATATGCCTCTTAAAAATATACCGGACGTGTCCTTATCCTCGGAGCAGGCTGAAAAGATCAAGCAAGGGCAACGCATAGCCTTTAGCGGGGGTATGGCCGGCCAGGTCAGAATATACTCGCCGCAGGCCTTTTTGGGGTTGGGGGAAATCCTAATGGATGGTAAACTAGCGCCGAAAAAACTGTTTCATTTGGATAGCCAATTAACTTGATTATCCAGGAAAATACCGCAAAGTTTCTACACCCTATTGTGGAAATGCGGCTACACGGTCATCACACGATGGCCTTTATTTAATCAAAATTAATCGATAGGGATTAAGAATGTCATTAACCGCAGAACAAAAGAAAGCAGTCGTTGAAGAATACCGTTTGTCGGACAGCGACACTGGCTCAACCGAAGTACAGGTTGCTTTGTTGACCGCCAATATCAACCAATTGACTCCGCATTTCGCTGCTCACAAAAAAGACAATCACTCGCGCCGCGGCTTGTTGCGCATGGTAAACCAACGCCGTAAATTGCTGGATTACCTGAAAAACACAGATGTGGCCCGTTATCGTTCGTTGATCGAACGCTTGGGTATCCGTAAGTAGCACAAAACTGGAAACGGCGCATCGGGCGCCGTTTCTGCTTTAAGGCAAATTTTTAGCAT
>CAZGUM010000195.1:0-3310 GCA_964529085.1 uncultured Methylomonas sp.
GGGTCGTTAGCGACTGAAATCCTCTTGTTGAATTACAACTTTTGAATGTCTGGTATGGAGACGACCCTATCGATGATAGTCCTTGAGATCACCAGACCATACAGACTGGTTTGCTGAAATGCAATTCCAAAGCTCGATTTACTTCAACGTTGGTACCATGTGAGCGGAACCATGGTTTTTTGCTTCTTCTAGGTCGCATAACTGGCAAATGGGCAGAAATTTGCTTTGGTAGATAATCAAATAGTTATGCCGACAACGGGGGCAATATTTCAAGGCAACCTCACCCTTGCGCATACCTTGCGCCAATATCCAGGCCTCATTGAAAGTGGCCGGTCGAATTTTGCCATAGGGTCTTTCGACGGCGATATGTTCTTTGAAGGTTTTCTGGAAATAGTCCCAGGCAAATAGGATGGCTTGCACATCAAATTGCAATTGGGTGTTGACTTGACTGGCAGCCTGGTAGATCGACAGGAATACAGCCAGGTATAGGAACGATTCGCGGGATGATGGGATGGTTGAAACTATCGGTAGTTGCCCAGATGGTGGTCGATGCAGATGGATAGCATAGTGGATATTCTTGAGTTCGTGCTGGCTAATGGTTTTGATCTGCTCTTTGACGAACGACGTTCTCAGATTGCGTTTCAGCAATTGATAGGCAAGATAATGATCCCTGAGCCGGTCTTCATAGGTGTACCAAGCGCTCATACGGCATTCCCAGAACCGGTGATTAACATGAGCAGGTCACGCGCCTGGTATTCACACGCCAGTTTGTCATCCGCCGGTTGTTCGCTGAGCAGATAGCAACTCCAATAGCTGGCATTGAAACGCGGGGTAAAAGCTACGCATTCTCGCTGGGCGATTTCCCTGACCTTCTGGGCGGGTAACTTTTTCAGGATGGCCACGGCTTCTGGTGTCAAACCCAAGCTAAACATGGCTTTTTGTTCCTGCCCACCAAGCACCATTTCCCGTGCCAACATCAAATAATCCAATTGCAGTTGATAAAGACTTTCTTCCATATCAAATCATCTGCCTGACTTGGTCGGCTATGGCCATGACGCTTTGCCCATAGGCGACAGCGGCTTCCACATTGGTCCAACTATAGTATCGACCAATGCCTAAGGCCAAATCGTGCGGAGCCGATCGAATCGCTGCGGCCAACAGTTCGGCGCCGATTTGCACATTGGTCATCGGCTCCAGCAATTGCGCCGGTGTGCTCACTCGGTGACCATGCCAGCGCAGATTAATTTGCATCAACCCCACATCGATCAGCCGATTGCCTTCGTCTAGCGATCGTTTGAGCAAAGCCTGGGCTTCTTGCCGGGATGTTGGCATCAAGGCTTTTCCTGATTTATTCAGCGCCCAGGGCCAGGGTTTAACCGATGCTGGATCGGCATCGTTTGCGGATTCTTTTAATGCCACCGCATACAGTATGTAGGGGTCCAATTGGTGTTGTTTGGCAATTCGCCACCAAAGGGTGTTTTGTAGTTTCTGCGAAGAGACAACGGCATGTGCCTGCTTGCTGCCGCCATTGGCTAAACAAGCGGTACTGACGAATAGAAGGCTCAGCAAAATCGGCAGCGAAAAGAGACGTTTCCGATTGGCGGCGCAAAGCCATCGGAAACCGGATTTCAAATCGACATTGTGCATGGCAGCGTTGACTCGTAAGGTTGAACCGAGTCTACTGAAAAATTCAATGCTGTACCTGTTCGAAAAAGGCCCATTTTGAGCCTAATTACTGAAGTTTATTCCCCGCTAAAAAATAATTCCTCGGCAATACAATCGGTTACGAATTGTCAATCGCTTTTTGCGGCTCGATCAGTGGGCGCAGCCCCGCCAAGCCACGTCCCGCAAGGCTTTGCGCGGAAAGTGACCCAAAAACACCCACTTTGCGCGCGTGACGCTTACAAAGCTAACCTCGTAGCATGACCCCATGTCGTTATCAACCAGGGAGCATTACATGGCTACGTTAGAAGAAGATCTGACCCATCTGAATTTTCAGTATTTGATGCTATTCAGAGAATGTGCCCGCAGCAACGCCATGGAAGCCGCTTGGCGGTTTGGTGTTGATCCAGAAGTGGTCAGCCAAGTGGCAGACCTATCACTGGAGATCATCAAAGAACAGGCAGCGATCAACCGCGCCGTCATTAGCTTGTTGCCGCTAGGCCATCATCCTGTTTCGGCCGCCGCTTATGCGGCCTTGCTCGTCCATGATTCACTGGATCAGGGTGATCATCATGAATAACGGTGGCTTCGTCGACTTGTCTCAGTTTGGTGCAGAATTGATGCTGGCTAAAACGTTGTTCAAGCTGGGCGCCCGAACGCCAATCGTTTGCTCTCTCTGCGGTATCAAACGGAAAACGGCGAACCGCATTTACTGGCTCGCGCAAAAACAAGCGCCCATCAAAGGCATGCTGCCATGGGATCCGCAGTGGATTGAGCGAGCGACTGTCAACAATCTGCATGCTTCGATTTTCTTGGGGCTGATTCAGAATTATGTGCCTGGGCATGGTAATGGCATCGAGTTTGGCCAGCGGTTTTGCACGGCTTACGATTTGTACTGCCGTATCGTCGCCCATAATCCAAAGCTCAACCATCGAGAGTCGAAATCCGTACACCATAGAGTGCTAGATATCAATCGGGCATGGCAACTGACCCAACAATTCCGTGCCTCCACCTTGGGTTTTGTGGCGTGCCTGACGTGTCATGCCCGGTATCTGTGCCTTCATCAAGTTATTCAACGGCCTAACCATTGTCCAGTTTGTCAAACCCAAACAGGATTTATGAGCCGACAATTTCGTATTTCGCGGACCTTTTCACAAAATGCGCGCAAATCTTCGGCGGTATAACTTGGCCGTTACTAACGACCATGGAGAGTCATAATGTACTTACTCGTTCAATCTATCAATGCTCAAACAATACTGGATGCGGCGGAAGGGAAAAATTTAGCCCGTCTGGCACGAGAATGCTTCTTCAATCATCAATCCTTAACCCTCGACTTTGTGAATGTTGGTCAAGTGACACAGGCGTTTTGCCAGTCATTATTGTGCTCTTTAACGAATGAATTCGGCGCCGACTTTTTGAATCAATGGTTGCAGCTAAAAAACCTGTCTGCCGAAGTCAGCGGAGTCATGCAGTCTGCCCTGAGTGAACTGGATGACTATTTCGATTGTTTGGAGCATGCACAGGCCAAGTTCACTGATCAGGAAATAGTGTCATTGAACAGTTTATGGCTTATCAAAGCCCGGGAGATTTGCCGCGATAAGCCATTGTTCGCCAGATTCATGCTGGGCATTACTGATCAGGATTTGCG
>CAZGUM010000195.1:3410-7180 GCA_964529085.1 uncultured Methylomonas sp.
GGCCGCCCTGGCAGTCCCGGTCCGATCAAGGAGTCGATTCGTGGATTGACACACAACGTGAGGTGTTACAAGGAGGCCACGCTCTTCGGCAAGCTATTTCGATCGATTGAAACCGAAAATGTTCAGGGTGGCATCGATAACGTCATTCAGGCATTCGACTTTTTCAAAATATCCTTGCCCAATAGCAGCCTGGATTTCACCACAGCGTGGTTGGTGGCGCGAGATCTGAGAAATAAGCAGTTGCGGTTGATTTCATGCCATCAGTGCAGTTCGCCCGTGTTGATAATCGTGGGCAGTGAAAAATCATTAGAGCGGTGTTGTGTCTGTAAGACCAGTTTGAAAACCGATCCTTAGATTCTGTATTTATAACATTCTATGTTCAGAGTCGACCAATCACCTTTTTAAAATAAAGAATTGGTCGGCTGGCTGACTTGAAATAAGGACTATCGCCCCATTTTTCCAATGATTATGAGGTTAATAAACATGAGTAAATTGCCCGAAACTGGTTTTCTGCGTTTGAAACAAATTATTGGTGATCCAAAGGCCAATCCACCCATTTATGGATTGCTGCCCATGAGTAAATCATCCTGGTGGGATGGCATCAAAAAAGGCATCTTTCCTAAGCCGATCAAAATGGGCCCCAATATGACCGCCTGGCGGGTCGAGGATATTGCCCAGCTCATTGCGCGTTTAGGCGCTCAATGTACCGGCAACGCTGATGCCTGATCAACGATGGCCGTTGCCGCCGTTTGGCAGAGAGCTGATCGTCAGGCCGCAATCCGCTTCGCTGCCTTGGCCGATTGTGATCTGCTTTGGTCGTGATGTCTGGCAGAGCGCCCGGCAGTGGCAAAGCAATCCCACCGTATGGGCACTGATATGTCCTTCTAACTCGGCGCCGATCCAGTATCGTTGGCCTGTGCTGGGACTGATGTTAATCGTCGACTGGCAACCTGATCAGGCTGCCGGTCATGATGACGTGATGGCACTGGTCAAGGTGCTGCTCGGTTACGGCGCAGAACGGGTTGCCGTCTGGCCAAGCGATGTGGATTTCAGTCAACCCGCGTTTGAGTACGATTCTGGTCGGCTCGTGGGCCAGCGATGGGCGCAGGTGCGTGACGAGATTGTGGTGTATCGACTGGAGGATGGTAGGGATGGCTAACGTAAATACTGATTCCGAATTCATTCTGGAGGAAGCGGTCGATGAGGGTTTTGCTTTGGTATCCAGCATAGAACGATTTCTGCTCGCACAGTTGTCGTCCGCCGATTTGGCCGAGATCCAGAAAGCGCGTCAGGCAACCGACGCCGACAGTCGCCCCTGTTACCGCGTGTATGAACACACCTGTGGTCCAGATCATGACACACCTCCAGATAACTTTTCTGTTGAGTGTACGCTTGTTTGCCAAGCTTTTTTGGGATGAGCGGAAAATGATTGCTAATCAAGATTTCATTTATCAAACCTGATGATCCCCGGTCACATGAAAATTAGCCTCTCACCAAGCCACTGGTGGACCGGAGCTATCTTCTAAGCGGGGCCAGCCAAATCCAGGGTTTACCAAGAGCGAACTGACAATACGGTATAAAAATCAGATTGGTTTGCCGATCAAGTCATCTATTTGCAACACTGGCTTATGGCCGACATTCGCAAGCATGTACCGTGATTTCTAAGGTCCAAACGTCCATCTTGGCAATATTGGTTTCTGTCACCAAACTTAGTTTGTAAATTCCTGATGGCAGCAGCTTTGCTGGAGTTGACGCGTCCATGTTTCCAATTCGATTAATCTTGGCTTTGGTGTTGCGAGTGCGTTGCAATGTACGATTACGATCAGCATACTTTGGATGAGATTCACGGTATTGATGCCAATAATCGGGATTGCGCTCTATCCAGGATTGTTGGGCCCGTTGTTGGTTCTCTTGATAATCAGGGTCTGTTTTCAGTTTGTTAAGGCGCCATTGTCGTTTACGATGCTGTTGGCACGAAGGCGCTGAGCAATAGGTTTGGAGTGGAACTTGTTGACGTGGTTGAAAAGACTGGCCGCAAGCGAGGCATTGTTTAATCGCCATTGAAGGCTCCCTACACAAAAATGCTGAGCCCAATCAAAGGAGTTAAAAGATTGATATGAGGCCGTGTTGTGACTGATTTATTTCTGAGGTCGTAGCTGTGATTTTGTTACGGCAGGGATGCTCTTCGCTTTTCGAGGTTTGACTCATATCATGCGTGGAGTCAACAAACAGGAGATAATGGTCTTGTAACAAATAAAGCTGACTGACAAGAAATCAGTGACAGTTATTAGAATCAGAAGTAGGGTAGGGAGTAGGGTGGAAAAAGCAAAGGCCTTGATAAATCGTTATTTATCAAGGCCTTAACTTAATATAATGGCGGAGAGCTAGGGATTCGAACCCCAGGAAGGGATAAACCTTCAACGGTTTTCAAGACCGCCGCTTTCGACCGCTCAGCCAGCTCTCCAACAGCCGCGTATTATTACAGAAAATTTTTTAAAATCCAGCGTTTTTTGTCGCGCTAATTTTACATGGTAGTCGAATGCAGTCCTCTTTAACGTCCAAGTGTTTGTTAGTCATCGCCAAATCAGCACGGATGCTGGTGCAAATGTGCGTTAATTTGGGTTGCGAAGTTGTGGCTATCGATTGTTATGCCGACAGCGATACCAAGCAAATGGCAAAGAAGGTGTACCAAGTGACTTCGCTCGCTTTGAGCGCTGTGCGAGCCGCCCTGGAAGCGGCCGGTCGGACTTATGGGGTTATTGAATTGCTCTATGGCAGCGGTCTGGAGTCGCAACCGGAGACGTTGGCGTATTTGGAAAACCATTGGCGGATAATTGGAAATTCCGCTGTAATTTTTCAAAGTGTGCAAGATAAGTGCAATTTTTTTGCCCGACTTGCCTTGTTGTCGATACCGCACCCCGAGGTTGTTTTCTCTCGGCCCACAGAGAATGAGGACTGGTTACTAAAACCGTGGCGCGGCGAGGGTGGCTTGGCGATAAGGCGTTGTTCAGTTGACGATAAAGCTGTACCCGGCTACTGGCAGCGATATATTAATGGCCGTTCGATGTCGGTGTTGTTTGTGGCCAATCCCGGTGGGATTGAGCTGATCGGTTTTAATGAACAGTGGCTTGCCGATTGCAATAGCGAACATCCTTTTATGTTCGGCGGGGTTTCGAGTAGCGTAGAAGTTCCAGACGCCGTGCAGATGCAAATGACTGAGTGGCTATTAAAACTATCGGCAGCCTACGGACTTCGAGGATTAAATAGTCTGGATTTTATCCTCGATGCGGGGGATTGTTATGTGCTGGAAATCAATGCAAGGATTTCCGCCAGTGCTCAGCTTTACGGCAAATCGGTGCTGCTCAAACATTTTCAAGCCTTTCAATATCACCCGGATGACAGTGTTGAGGTATCCGTTTTGCCGAGCGCTTATCAGATTGTCTATGCGCGGAATTCCGTGACGATTTCGGAGGGATTTGAATGGCCGCCATGGACTGCGGATAGACCTAATCCCGGTGCAATTGTTGCCACAGGCGAGCCGATATGCAGTATTATTGCCAACGGAAAAAACTCGGGGCAGATGCTGGATAATCTGCATCGCCAACAACGCATCCTTGCAAATCTTTTGGAATCAGGTCTTTAAAACTCATGCAATACCAGGCAAGCGTCAATAAATTTTCCCAGCCCTTGGTTCAACAACTGTTGGATAACGCGGATAAATTACGGTTGGGTATCGAAAAGCTGGAAAACGGCTGCACCATTATCGATGC
>CAZGUM010000196.1:0-7095 GCA_964529085.1 uncultured Methylomonas sp.
ATCGGTAAGCGGGTCGAAATTGGCTTGGCGCCAGATGGTTTGTTCGACATGTTTTTGCTCGGTAATTTCGGAGAACATCGCTACCCGGCGTTCTACTTCGCCGCGTTCGCTGTAGATGGTATTGATGACCAGCCATTCGTGGTAAATATCGCCGTTTTTGCGTTTATTCCAGATTTCGCCCTGCCAATGGCCGGTTTGCAATAGCGAGTGCCACATGGTCTGGTAAAAGTCCGGCGTGTGCTGGCCCGATTTCAGAATGTCGGTGGAGTTTCCTATCGCGTCTTGCGCGGTGTAGCCTGTCAGACGGGTAAACGCGTCGTTGATGGCGATGATGCGATTATCGGCATCGGCCACCATGACCGCCTCGCCGATGGCTTGATAAATCATCGCCATCAACTGCATTTCGTGTTCAAGCCGCTTTCGTTCGCTAATGTCCAGCACCGAGACGATGATGTAGCGCCGATTGTCGATGTCGATCGGCGTCAAACTGATTTCCACCGGAAATTCCGTGCCGTCCCCGCGCATGGCGGTTAGCGAGCGGCTGGCGCTCATGGGTCTGGCTTTGTTTTCCTGTAAAAATTGCGCGCGCTGCTGCGGATGGCGGGCTCGGGCGCGTTCAGGTACCAGAGCTTCGACGGTCAGGCCTATCAATTGCTCCAGCGGGTAAGCGAACACTTTTGCCGCCGGCGGATTGGCCAGCTTGATGATGCCGTTTTCCCCGACAAGCAGCGTAGCTTCCGGCGAACCGTCGACAATCTTGGACAATTGCAGCCATTGCGTTTGTTTGCGTTCGGTAATGTCGGTCTGGGTGCCGATCATGCGTAAAGCTTTGCCGTTGGCGTCGCGACTAACTACCAGGCCGCGCGTCAGGATCCAGCGCCACTGATTTCCGCCATGCTTGACCCGATGTTCGTTGCTGAAGCGCTCGCTGCCGTTGTTCAGATGCGTCTGCAGATCGGACATCATGTTGGCACTGTCTTCCGGATGTATCGTGGCTTCCCAGTTGCGGTAATCGTTGTCCCGGTCTTGTTCGCTAAAGTTCAGAATTTCCATGCAGCGCGGCGACAGAAAGACTTTGCCGTTGCTTAGATCCCAATCCCAAACGCCGTCGCCGCCGCTTTCCAAGGCGAACTTCCAGCGCAGCTCGCTTTCCTGCAATAATTTTTCCGATTGCTTGCGTTCGCTGATGTCGGAGGAAATGCCGCAAACCGCATAGATTTCGCCTTGGGAGTTGCGTAGGGGGAATTTATGCGACAGATAAGTATGGAACTCGCCGTCGCGGTGCGGCACTTTTTCTTCGAATATCCGCGCCTCACCGCTACTAATTACTTCTAAGTCGTGTTCCCGTAACTGCTCGGCTTGGGCATGGGGAAACAAATCCATATCGCACTTGCCTTTCACGGCCTCGTTGTTCAAGGCAAACAGCTTTTCGAACTGGCGGTTGATCAGCAGAAATTTACCTTGCAAATCCTTGCTATATATCACCGTTGGGGTGTTATCCAGAATGCTTTGAAAACGCGATTCGCTAACCGAAAGCGATTTGCCGAACTCGATATTCGAGGATTCGTCCTTGATCAGCTCGATGACACCGACAATTTGATCCTGTTCGTCGCGTAATGGCATCTGCACCGAACTGAGCCAGCGGCCGTCCGCTGAGGTAAACGGGGCATGATTGACCGTTTCGCCCTTCAATGCCTTTTGTATGCCTTCCGGGATGTCGGTTTGCGCCAGCCACGGAAACAGCTCGACCGGCGTTTTGCCCAGGCAATCGGCTTGGGTTTGGCCGCTAAGGATTTCCAGAAAACTGTTCCATAACTGGATGCGGCCTTCCAAGTTGTAAACCACTACGCCTTCCTGGATGGAACGTAATATATGCAGATTGAAGTCGGTAATGGCTTTAGCGGTTTGCTTGGAGCGATGGTATTGCTCGATAGCCAGCGCTAGGGAAATACCGGCGCTGGACATGACCAGTAAAAACGACCATTGCAGGAGTAAGCCGGTTTCGCCGGAGTCGACTGCAAAGAATCCGACTTGCAGAATGACGCCAAACATACTTTGTAACGTCACCATGCCGATTAGCAGCAAGGTGCCGTGCAGACCAAAATGTAGCGCACCGTAGACCAGGAAGGCGAACATATAAAAAGCCTTGCCGTAGTGACCCGGGTCGACGGGCCATTGCAGGAAAATCAGTTGACCGGCCAGAAACGCCATTGTCGAAAAGACAATCGCCCGCCAAGTCTGGCGCTGAGTCCATTCAAAACCCAAGGGCAGTTTCCAGGTTAGAAGCATGGGCGCGACGATCGCGATACCCAAGACGTCTCCCATCCACCAGTGGGCCAGATTGGATAGCCACTGCTCCGGCCCGATCGTTGCGGTATATAGTAAACTTAAACAACCGGTCAGGGCCGCGACGGCGGTCGCCAATCCACCGGAAAACACTAAACGCAAGTAGTCTTGCGGTTGTTGCAATCTTGGGTCGGCACGCAGTAAATAGCCGGCCATCAAAGCCTCCAAGGTATTGCCGCAGGCTATCGGTAAACACAGCGGGAACGGATTGCCGGCCCAAAGATTGCCAGCCAATGCGCCGATAAATACGCCAGGCCATAATTTTTGACCGCCCAGCAGCAGGCAGGCTAAAGCGATTCCGCTAGGCGGCCAGATGATGGAAACGACATGGTTGGCCGCGAAAAACATCAGCACCAGTTTTGCGGTTAGTGCGTAGGCGACAGCTAAGCCGATTAGGCGGGCCAAGTCTGTATTGGAATAGATCGATAAACGCTGCAAAAGAATACCTTGATTTATTAACTACTTTTGGACGGTCAGCCAAAAGGCGCTGTTTATCTCATGAAATGCAAGGTTTTGTCACGGGCTAAGTGCTTGTATTTTTGCCCTTAGCGTGTGGATAGCAAATAAATGTTTCGGACAAGTTTTAAGAGGGGCTGCCTAACTTTACGGCCCCAGATTTTCCACTTCCACCGCTACCTTTAACTCGTGGTTTTGGCCGCCGAAAATCACCCCTTTTAACGGCGTTACGTCGCTGTAGTCGCGGCCCCAGGCCACGATGATGTGCCGGTCACCGGGTATTTGATTGTTGGTGGGGTCGAAATCCATCCAGCCTAAATCCGGCAAGTACACCGAAAACCAGGCGTGCGAAGCGTCGGCGCCGACCAGCTTTTTCTTGCCGGGTGGCGGCAGGGTTTCGATATAACCGCTGACATAGCGGGCGGCCAAACCTTGCGAGCGCACGCAGCCGATGGCCAGATGGGCAAAATCCTGACAGACGCCGCGCCGGTGTTGCAGCACGGTCGCTAACGGCGTGGCCAGATTGGTAAATTCCGGATCGAAGGTGAAATCGCGGTGGATGCGCTGCATCAGATCGTGTATCGCTTCTATCAGCGCTATACCGGGCGTGAACGACGCTTGGGCGTAGCCGGCCAGATCGGCGTCGGCGCTGATGAACGGCGAGTCCAGCGCGTATTGCCTGGCCTCCAGCATCGGTTCGCTCCTGTCGTTCCATAATGCTTCCTTGACCGCTTCCCAACTCATGCCGTGGCTGAAATCCAGTTGTACCGGTTGCGGAAAAATCTGCACCTCGCTGCTGGCCGTTACCACAAACTCCTGATGTGGTTCGCGGATGGAAAACCAGGCCACCTGATTGCCGAAAAAATCGGTGCGGGTGCGGTAATCGCAGGGCAAGGGTCTGATTTGCAGGTTGGAACTGAGCAACAACTGATTGGGGCAGGGCCGCGGCTGCATCCGCACTTCGTTGTAGGATAATCCCACCGTTTGCTGGTAACGATAAGTGGTGGTATGAGTAACCCGATAACGCATGGTGGCTTCCTTAGGACAGCGATTGCGGCGCGTCCCCGTGCCGAAAATAAGTGGCGGTTAAGGTATCGGACAATTTAGCCAGCAGCGCATAAATATTGCTGAGTTGCTGGTCCAGCGCCTCGCGGATGCCGGCTTCGGATACGCTCAACAGGTCGTCTATATTGGCGATATTCAGAATGCAACTGGCTTCCAGCAACAGTCTTTCTTCGGGGCTGATGCGGCGTTTGCCGGGTTCCCGCGGCAGTTTGCCGACATGCTCCTGCAAACGGGCAATTTGGTAAGCCAGCGAGCGCGGGTTGTTCGGGTCCATCAGCAGTAACTCTAAAAACGAACTCAGCTCCAGATTGCTGCGGTAGTGTTGGCGATAACAGATCAAATTGTCGCTGGTATCCAACAAGGACTCCAGCAGACGTGTTTCCGCCGCCTCGCTTTGCGGCATCGCGAACGCGGTTCTCAATACCGATACCAACTGCAGGCCGCGTTCCAGGCGCCGGCCTATATCCAGAAACAGCCAGCCGTTGCCGCGCGTCATGCTTTCCATCACCAGGCCGCTGAAGGCAGATAAGGTGGTGATCAGCTGATCCATTTGCTCCTGCATCGACCAGAGGCCGGTTTTGCCGAGCCGCCGGGCTTCGGCAATTTGTTCGTCGATTTCATCGATTACCCGCCAGGTGTCCGATGACCATAGATCACGCACCGCATAACCCGATTGCGCCATCCGGTTTACCGTGTTGGCCAGACTGCCGGCCCGGGTTTCGTCGACCACCACGGCTACCAGTTCCGCTTCCGGCGCAAGCAGTAAGCTGTCGTTATCCTCGGCGAAAAAGCCGGGGTAAGTGCCGGTCATGCTGGTGACGCAACGCAACAGGGCTTCCAGGCTGAGTTGATAGTCGGGATTGTCGCGGTCGGGGTTGCTGAATAGTTTTTTGATGGTGGCGCGCAGCAAGCGTACGCCGCCTTCCGCGCGTTCGGCATTGCGGCCGACCCAGAAAATATTGTCCGCCGCGCGGCTGGGTAGGGCATTGCCGTGACCGCTCAGGCTGTTGCTGCGTTTGGTCTGAATTGCCGGGTGTTGCGGTTCGGTGGCAACCACCCAAGTATCTTTGCTGATGCCGCCGGTTTGGTTGGTGATCATCATATTGCCGTATTTCGGCGCGCTGCGGGTCAGGCCGCCGGGCATCAGCGCATAACCGTCCGCTCGCGCCACCATGAAGCAACGCAATAAGGTCTGGCGCGGCTCGTAACCGCAGGCCACCAGCGACGGTACCGTGGAAAAGCTTTCGTACTCTTGCCCGACATAAAGCGCCGGACGGGCTTTGATGCGCGCGCGCCATTCGGCGAGCTGCGCTCGGCTGAGTTGATGGCCGAATACCGAGTGTTCGCCGGGTTTGCGGTAGATGGGCTTGATGACCAGGCGTTCGAGGTTGGCCAATACATAATTTAATTCGCGAGTCTGGCCGCACCACCAGGTGGCTATCGAATTGAGTTTGAGCGGTTGCCCGAGGAAGTGTTTGGCGATGCCGGGCAGAAAGGGCATGATCGCGGGATTTTCCAGAATGCCGCTGCCCAAGGGGTTGGCGATTGCGACATTGCCGCGTCTGACCACTTCCAACAGGCCGGGTACGCCCAACCGCGAGTCTTCGCGCAGTTCCAGCGGGTCGCAGTAGTTATCGTCGACCCGGCGCAAAATCACATCCACCCGTTGCAAACCGACCAGCGATTTAAGCCAGACATAGCCGTCGCGGATGGTGAGGTCGTCGCCCTGTACCAGCGGATAGCCCAGATAAGAGGCTAAATACGCGTGTTCAAAGAAGGTTTCGTTTAACGGGCCTGGGGTGAGCACCACCACGCGCGGCGTTTCGGCGTCGTCCGACGCGATCGCACTCAGGCCGGCACGCAAAGATTGGAAAAAACGAGCCAGCCGGTGCACATGGGTGTCGCGGAATAAGCTGGGCAATACTCGCGACATCGCCATACGGTTTTCCAACGCGTAACCGGCGCCGGAGGGCGCTTGCGTGCGGTCGCCCAGCACCCACATTTTTTTGTCGGGGCCGCGAGCCAGGTCGGTGGCATACAGCACCAATTGATGCTGGCCGGGCAGGTAAATTTGATCGCAGACCCGCAGAAAACCGCCATGGTTATAGATCAGCTCCAACGGCAGCAAGTTTTTCTTGATCAGCTGACGCGGACCGTATAAATCCGCGAGTATCAGGTTCAGCAGTTCGGCACGCTGGAGCAAGCCGGCCTCTATATCAAACCATTCTTCGCCGGACAATAATAAAGGCACCGGGTCCAACTGCCATGGGCGGTTGATGCCGTCCGGATCGCCGTAGACATTGTAAGTTACGCCGTTTTCCCGCAAAAGCTTCAAGGCTTCCTGATGGCGTAGGCCCACTTCGCGCGGGCCGAGTTGCTGCAAGGCCTGCATCAGATGTGCCCAATGCGGCCGCACCCGGCCGGTTTCGTCCAGCATTTCGTCGTAAGTGCCGGTGTCGAGGCGATAGCCCGGCGCGAAAGCTTCTTGAATACTTAACGTTCTCATGTCCCTTAGTTTGCCGGTTTACCTGGTATTGCGCAATTGATCAAAGTACAAACGGATGGCGCGGACTGGCCGCCGCCGGATTTTGCCGTGGTTGGGTTGACGATTATGGCGGCGGATCGCCGTGTGGTAGCTGGCATGGTCCAAGAGGACAGCAAGTAGCGTGCCGGGTCAATTAGCCTATCTGTTCGTCAATCCTCGGCCAATTTTTTTTTAGTCCGTTCGGGCCGAGCCGGGCAATGTCTGCGGAAGTTAGCCATTCGACTCTCTGCGGGCGAGCGGTATTTTATGGTCTGGTCAAGCCGCTGCTCACGCTCGATAGTGGTATGGACGAGCAAAGCTGATTTGTTTTGATGGCCCAAGTAGCCGAAGTGATCGCAGAGCCATTAGCTCGATTATCCCTCGGGTAACTTGGCACTGCGTTTGCTTTAAGTCCATTAACCCATTAGAACCGGCATGCGTTGAAATGGTGCGGCATTTTTTGCACCGTTTTAGCGCGTATCCGCACCATAAAAGCAATGTCATGGATGTAAACAGTATGGCTACACAATCGATTTGGGCGCGTTACAGCGCCGACAGGGCTTACGACGAGATGATAGCCGCAGGCGGGAAACCGCGCGACGCCTGCGCCAGTTTGAGTCAGTACTTACAATCTTTGGGCATGGACGCGATTAAAGGCCGGCTGTCGGCGGCGGAAGCGGCCATCATGGAGATGGGCATCACCT
>CAZGUM010000197.1:0-7092 GCA_964529085.1 uncultured Methylomonas sp.
GGCGGTCGTCCAGAAATTGTGCGCGATAGCGGGTCCAGCCGCCTTTGCTGGGTTTGCCTTTGATGCCTTGGTCGGATTTGGCCAGATAATCCAGCGTCCATTGTTTACGTTTGGCTTGCGAGAATAGGCCTTGCAGATACTCGCGGTTGAAACCGTGTTTCTGCACCATCTGTTCGATGAATTGGCTTAAAGCGGGGTAACCGGCGTAATCGCCGCTGACTGCCGTGGCATGGTAGCTGCCGACGCTGGCGAACGGCCGCAGGTCGGGCGTGGCTTGGCGCGACTGGTTGGGTGCGGTTTGTTGAGTAGGCGTGCGGACGTGATTATTGGTCTTATCGCCGGCCGGCGGCTGCGAGGCGCAGCCTGCCAGCGATAAAATTAACAGTGCCGAACCGGCGTTTTGTAGTGAAACTTTACAGGTACTAAAAGTATACAAGCGAGCCATATCCAGGGTTGTTTAATAAAGACTGCCTCCCTCTTCGTCGTTCTCGGCCAGGGTCATGCCGGCGGTTTCGAAATTGACGTTCTCGGCTCCCAGTTTGATCATCAGGCGTACCTCGTTACGGGAGTCGGCAGCGTGTAAGGCGTCATCGTAACCAATTTTACCGGCTGTATACAGATCGTAAAGCGCTTGGTCGAAAGTCTGCATGCCGTGCTCGCGCGAGCTTTTCATTAATTCTTTTAATTTATGCACTTCGCCCTTGCGGATCATGTCGGATGCCAAGGGGGTATTCAGCAAAATTTCGATGGCCGGGTAGCGGCCCTTGCCGTCGGCGCGTTGAATCAGCTGCTGGGCGACGATACCGCGCAAGTTCAGCGATAAGTCCATAAACAGTTGGCTGTGCATTTCTTCCGGGAAAAAATGCAGGATGCGGTCTATGGCTTGGTTGGCGTTATTGGCGTGCAAGGTGCAGACGCAGAGATGGCCGGTTTCGGCGAAGGTAATGGCGTGCTGCATGGTTTCGCGGGTTCTGACCTCGCCGATAAGAATCACATCCGGCGCTTGGCGCAGGGTGTTTTTTAACGCCACCTCGAAGGATTCGGTATCCAGTCCTACTTCGCGCTGGGTGATGATGCAACCCATGTGCGGATGGATGAATTCGATCGGGTCTTCGATGGAAATAATATGGCCGCTGCTGTTTTCGTTACGGTGCCGAATCAGCGCAGCCAACGAGGTGGATTTACCGGTGCCGGTGGCGCCGACGAACATCACCAAGCCGCGTTTGTACATGATCAGTTCTTTTAGCGCCGACGGCAGATGTAAGTCCTCCGCGCTGGGAATAGTGGTTTCGATGCGGCGCAATACCATGCCGGCCGAGTCGCGCTGGGTGAAGGCGCTGACCCGGAACCGTCCCAGGGCGTGGACGCTTAACGCAAACTGGCATTCGCGGGTGTTTTCAAATTCGTCGCGCTGGCGTTGCGACATGATGCTGAGCACCAGCATCATGGTTTGTTCGCTGTTTAATATGGTTTTGGATATTTCAACGACTTTGCCGTTGATTTTCATCGACGGCGGCCGGCCGGCGGTGATGAATAAGTCGGACGCTTTTTTTTCCACCATTAGGGCCAATAGGGCTTTAAAGTCCATGACGCCTCCTAAAATTTAACGGAACATGTCTTTGTTGACGGCTTTAACCATCGCGCCTTTCGCGGTAATCAGGCCTTTATCGACCAACTCCTTCAGATTTTGGTCCAGGGTCTGCATGCCGTCCTTGCGGCCGGTTTGGATCGCCGAATACATTTGCGCCACCTTGGCTTCGCGGATCAGGTTACGGATGGCCGGGGTGCCGACCATGATTTCGTGCGCGGCTATCCGGCCGCCGCCGACTTTTTTCAACAGGGTCTGCGAGATAACTGCCTGCAAGGATTCGGACAGCATGGCCCGGATCATGTCTTTTTCCGCTGCCGGGAACACGTCGATGATCCGGTCTATGGTTTTTGCCGCCGAGGTGGTATGCAGGGTGCCGAATACCAAGTGGCCGGTTTCCGCGGCGGTCAAGGCCAGACGGATGGTTTCCAAGTCCCGCATCTCGCCGACCAGGATGATGTCCGGGTCTTCCCGCAGCGCCGAGCGCAAGGCTTCGTTAAAACCCAGCGTATCCCGATGTACCTCGCGCTGGTTGATCAAGCACTTCTGGCTTTCGTGCACGAACTCGATAGGGTCCTCAACCGTCAGGATGTGCGCGTAATCGTTGGAATTAATGTGGTTCACCATCGCCGCCAGCGTGGTGGATTTACCGGAACCGGTCGGGCCGGTCACTAGAATCAGGCCGCGCGGTTTGGTGCATAACTCCGCGAAAAACTTCGGCGCATCCAGTTCTTCCAACGTCAGCACCTTGGACGGAATAGTCCTGAATACCGCGCCGGCGCCTCTATCCTGATTGAAGGCATTGACCCGAAAACGGGCCACGCCGGGCAGCGCGAAGGAAAAGTCGGTTTCCAGAAACTCCTCGTAATCGCGGCGCTGTTTGTCGTTCATGATGTCGTATATCAGCGCGTGAACTTCCTTGTGATTTAAGGACGGAATATTGATGCGGCGGATATCGCCGTCCACCCGAATCATCGGCGGCAAGCCGGCGGAAAGATGCAAGTCGGAGGCTTTGTTTTTGACGGAAAAGGTCAATAGTTCGGCGATATCCATGATTTATGTCCCGGCAATAAAAGGAATGATCGTCGGCAAGGATAGTACACAATTGGTAAACCGAGCGGTTTATTCGCCGATCCCGCAACGGCTCCGGAGCTGGCTAAAACGACAGTGGCTTCTTGGTTATCCGCAAGACTGGTGGCGGTTGTAAGAATTGCGTAACAAATCACATTTATCATCGAATCGCAGCCGATGAATTGTCGGTGCGTCGGTGGGAAATCGCCTGATCTACAGCGGTTTACTCAAAAAAATTCTATCGTCCACAAATTTTTTTAGCGCAATCATGAAAAAAACACTGCTTTCTTCGTTCATTTTAACTTGTTTGGCGGGGGCTGCTTCGGTGCAGGCCGCACCCACATTGTTAGCGGTCGGTACCTTAAGTAATCCAACCGATTTATCAGGCTTGAGCGGCACGCTGGAATCCGGCGACCCGGCGAATATCCTGGGCGGCATCGGTTCGGGGTTAGCTTATGCCGGCAACAATACCTTCCTGGCGTTGCCGGATCGCGGTCCGAATGCCACGGCTTGGGCCGGTGGCGCCAGTGTCGACAATACCACGTCCTATATTTCCCGCTTCCAAACCGTTGCCATGAATTTGGTGGCGACGCCTGGGACTTCGGCGTTTACGTTGACGCCAACCCTGACGCAAACTACCTTGTTGTATAGTCCGACGGCACTGAATTACGGTGCGGTGACGCCGTCGATTAACAGCAGCAATAAATACTATTTTGAGGGCCGTTCGGACAATTTCGCTGCCGGCTTGTCCACCAACCCCAACAATGCCCGCCTGGACCCAGAGGGCATTCGGGTTTCCAATGACGGCAGCAAAGTCTATATTTCCGACGAATACGGCCCTTATGTTTACGAGTTCGACCGCGCCACGGGGCAACGTACTCGCACCTTCAACTTGCCGGCGTCTTTTGCCGTCGGCAATCTGTCGTCGCAAGGTGCTGCCGAAATCAGCGGCAATACCAGCGGCCGTGTAGCCAATAAAGGCATGGAAGGTTTGGCGATTACGCCGGACGGTAAAACGTTGGTCGGGTTTGAACAAAGTCCATTGATACAGGACGGCGGTGACGGCGGCCGAACCAATCGTATCGTCACCATAGACATTGCGACGGGTAATACGACGCATCAATATGTTTACGACAACAAGGACGGTTCCAAAACCTACAATAGCAGCGAACTCCTGGCGATCAACGATCACGAGTTTCTGGTTCTGGAGCGCGACGGTAAAGGCTTGGGCGACGGCTCGTCCGCCGCGGAGAAAAAACTGTTCAAGATCGATCTGGGGAACGCCACCGATATCGGTCCGCTCGGCATCAGCGGCGAATCCAATCTATTGAGTTATGCGGTTGGTAAGTCTTTGTTTCTGGATATCAAGGCTGAGCTGGTCAATAAGGGCATTGCTGTCACCTCCATTCCAGCCAAACTGGAAGGTGCCAGTTTTGGCGACGACGTCATCAACGGCTTGGGCCAAAAACTGCATACCTTATGGATAGCTAACGATAACGATTTTGTGGCCGGTGTCGCCGGACCGAACAAATTCTTCGTCTTCGGCTTTACGGATGCTGATTTGGCCGGCAGCTCGCTGCAATTGCAACATGTCGCCGCAGTCCCCGTGCCCGGCGCGGTCTGGTTGTTTGGTAGTGCATTGCTCGGCATGATGGGTCTGCGCCGCAACAAGGCCTAAAACGCTTGGTCGGCGGCTTTGAATGCCGCCATTGCGATGAAAAGCCCGGTCCGGTACCGGGCTTTTTTGCGTTTTAAGCGGCCGGGCGAAATCGGCGGGGCGCTTGCTTCGCGGAAAAACTCAAGGCCGTTGCTTGTGTTCCGCGCAACGAACGCAGAGATTCGCATAAGGCAGCACCGCCAAGCGTTCCTTTTTTATCGGTTCGCCGCAGCTCAGGCAAATCCCGTAAGTGCCGGCATCGATGCGGGACAGGGCTTGCTTGATTTTTTCGACTTCGTTCCGGGCGGCATTGCCCAGCGCATCCAAAACTTCGTCGTTTTCGGTTTCGGTAGCCTGTTCGGAAAAATCCTGACCCAACGGCTTGTCAATGTGCCTGACGTCGGCGGTAATTTTTCCCAGTCTATCGTCCAGTTCTTCCAGCATGTTCAGCA
Source organism: uncultured Methylomonas sp. (assembly GCA_964529085.1). GTDB lineage: Bacteria > Pseudomonadota > Gammaproteobacteria > Methylococcales > Methylomonadaceae > Methylomonas. The sequence continues at coordinate 4,769 of CAZGUM010000197.1, forward strand.
ACTGGTCGCGAACTTCCTCATATTCTTTCATGGCACTCTCCGCAGCGGGGCTGCATGGTCTGTTAACCGGTCATAACGGGCCGGGCGGTTAATCTCTGGTTTATACAATGAAGCCGATGGCAGGTGCAACCAAGCTGATCTATACTCGAAGCATCGACATTTCTTGCCTTTTGCACAATGGACCTTGCTCTCGATCGTTTACTCGCGGCCGCCAATCAAATCATTCTCGGTAAACAACTACAAATTCGGCTGGCGGTCTGCTGTTTGCTGGCCAAGGGGCACTTGCTGATCGAAGATATACCCGGTGTCGGCAAAACTACCTTGTCGCACACTTTGGCGCGCTTGTTCGGTCTGGAGTATCAACGGATTCAATTTACCAGCGATATTTTACCGGCCGACATCGTCGGCTCCTCGGTATTTGATGCGCATCAGCAGCTATTCAGTTTTCATCCCGGGCCGATATTCAAACAAATGATCCTGGCCGACGAAATCAACCGCGCCACACCCAAGGCGCAAAGCGCGTTGTTGGAAGCGATGGAAGAGCGGCAGGTGACCGTGGAAGGCCGCACCTATCCCTTGCCGCAACCGTTTTTCGTCATCGCCACCCAAAATCCGGCCCATCAAATCGGCACCTTCCCGTTGCCGGAATCGCAAGTCGACCGGTTTTTGATGCGTATCGAATTGGGCTACCCCAGCCGTCAGGCCGAACGGGAGTTGCTGAGCGGTCAACCTCGGCATGTGTTGATCGACGAATTGCCGGTGGCGTTACTGCCCGCGCAATTGGCCGGCTTGCAACAGGCCGCGGCCGAGGTGCATGTGGCACCGGCCTTGCTGGATTATCTGCAAGCCATTCTGGCTTTTAGCCGCCAATCCACCGATTTTACCAGCGGCCTATCGCCGCGCGCCGGCCTGGGCTTGTTGGCCGCCGCCAAGGCTTGGGCTTTTATCGACAAGCGCAATGCGGTGTTGCCGGAAGATCTGCAAGCTGTATTGCCGGCGGTGGCAGGGCATCGTTTGAATGTGGGTGCCAACGATTCGGCGGCCATCGTTGCCCCCATCCTGAAGCATGTGCCGGTGCTTTGAGCGAAGCGGCATTATCCTTAAAACAGCGCTTTAAACTGTCGCGCTTTTTTCGCGGCGAGGCGCCGGTCGCCGGGCCGATTGTGTTGACGCAGCGGCGGGTGTTTATTTTGCCGACGCAACGCGGCTTGGCTTTTGTACTACTGATTTTATTGCTGGTGCTGATTGGTTTTGTCTACAACAACAATCTGGCCTATTTACTGGGATTTTTATTGGCCAGCATTTTTTTTGTGACCATCCTGCACAGCTTCAAATCCTTGGCAGGCTTGACGATTCAACCCGCCCGGCAGCAAGCGGTGTTTGCCGGTCAGGCCGGGCCGTTTAGTTTCCAAATTAGCAATCCGGGTTCGCAGCCGCGTTTTGCTGTCGATCTGGCTTTGCAGTCCGAGCTGTCTATCAGCTTAGCCGCCGAGCAAAGCCAAACCGTTACGCTATATCAGCCCACCCGGCAGCGCGGCTGGCAACTGCCGGGTACGCTGACCATTTCTAGCACCTATCCCTTGGGATTGTTTCGGGCCTGGGCGCCCTTACGTTTCGATTGCCCCCTGTTGGTGTATCCCAAACCGGCCAGTCGGCAACTGCCGTTTCCGGAAAGCAGCGGCGGTCAGGATAAGCCCGGCCAAAACCGCCGCAGCGGCGACGAGTTTGATGGGGTAAGAGTCTATCAGCGCGGCGATGCGATTCGGCAAATCCATTGGAAAGCCTTCGCCAAAGGCCAGGGCGTGCACAGTAAATATTACAGCGGCGCCAGTGCCAGCGAATTGTGGCTGGATTATCAACAGGCGCCTGGTCATCATTTGGAAGAACGCCTCAGCCAGCTGTGCCGTTGGCTGGTGGACGCCGAACAGGCCGGCTTGCGCTACGGATTGATGCTGCCTGGTTTGCGTCTGCCGCCGGACAACGGCGCCGCGCATTACCGTAACTGTCTGCAAGCCCTGGCGCTGTTTTGAGCATGGCGTTTCTGCCTTCCACGAGATTGATGTTGTTTATGCTGAGTTCGATCGGGCTGATCACGCTGCCGCATGCCTGGCATATCCCGCCGCTATTGTTCGGTTTTTTTACGCTGATGCTGTTGTGGCGCCTACTCGGCGTGTGGCGGCCAAATTATTTACCGAATCGGCTTACAGTATTTTTATTGATGTTGGCGGGCATCGGTTCGCTTTACAGTCAGCAGCATTCGGTATTTGGTCGCGATGCCGGCACCGGTTTGTTCGTGGTGGCGCTGGGTTTGAAGTTGCTGGAAA
>CAZGUM010000198.1:0-7079 GCA_964529085.1 uncultured Methylomonas sp.
AAGGGGCGGCTGTGCTCCAACAGAAGGCTGTGATCTTCACGGAGTCGCGCCGAACACAAGAGTATCTGTTCAATGTGTTAGAGAACACCGAATTTGCCGGCAAGGTGATGATGTTCAACGGTACGAATACTGATGCCCGCTCCAAAGAGATTTACCGAAATTGGTTGGGAAAGTATCAGGGCACGGATCGTGTCAGTGGCTCACCCACAGCGGACATGCGTGCCGCATTGGTGGAATGCTTTCGCGATGAAGCAGCCATCATGATCGCTACCGAAGCGGCGGCGGAAGGTATCAACCTCCAGTTCTGCAACCTGGTGGTGAACTATGATATGCCCTGGAACCCACAGCGAATCGAACAGCGGATCGGACGCTGTCATCGTTATGGTCAAAAGTTCGATGTGGTCGTGGTGAATTTCCTGAACAAGAGCAATGCAGCGGATCAGCGCGTGTATGAACTGCTCAACGAGAAGTTCCGCCTGTTTGATGGTGTCTTTGGCTCCAGTGACGAAATCCTTGGCGCGGTAGAATCTGGTGTGGACTTCGAGAAGCGCATCGCGGAGATCTACCAGAAATGCCGCAGCGTGGAGCAAATTCAATTTGAGTTCGATCAGCTTCAAAGGGAGTTGGAGGCGGAGATCACCGAAGGGCAAAAGGACGCCCGTGAGAAATTACTCAACAACTTCGATCAGGAAGTCGTCGAGAAAGTCCGCATTCAGAGCAACGATTATCTGGATCGTTTCAATCAACAACTCTGGCTGTTGACCCGTTCACTTCTGAAGGATTATGCTCACTTCAACGAGCATGGATACAGTTTCACTCTCCACACAAACCCCTTCCCTGGCGAAACGATCCACCCAGGTCCGTATCGTATGGGAAAACATGTGGAAGAGGTAAATACCTATCGGGTCGGGCATCCGCTGGCGCAACGCCTGCTGGAACAGGCAAAAAGCCTGCCGACGCCGCCGTGTGAATTGACGTTCGATTATTCGAACAGTGGGAAGCGAATTGCCATTCTGGATTCGTTGAACGGTATATCGGGCTGGTTGATGTGCAGTCTTTATTCGGTGAGCGCTTTGGAAACGGAAGATTATTTGGTGTTGTCTGGCTTCACCGATAACGGTGGAACATTGGATGAAAAGCAAATCCAGCGTTTCTTTGACCTGCCTTGTATTTCAGATGATCAAGTCTCCATTCCTGCCGAAGTCGAGTCCAAACTGGTTGAATTGCAGGCGATCAAGCAGAACACCTTACTTGAAGAGTTGACTCAACGAAACGCCAACTGGTTTGAGGTTGAAATTGACAAGCTTGACCGCTGGGCAGAGGATCGCCGCAAGTCTTTGCAGGTTGAATTAGATGAGCTTGATGAGACCATCAAGGAGACCAGAAAAGCCGCCCGCCTTGCACCCAACCTGCCTGAAAAATTGGCAAAGCAACAAACTTTACGGAAACTTGAGTCCAAGCGTGATGAAGCCTGGCGGAATTATGATGCTGCCAGCCGTGAACTTGACAAGAAAAAGGATATATTGCTGGATGAAATCAGTCAGAGGCTCGAACAAAACACCAAGACCAATCTCATTTTCCTTCTAAAGTGGAAATTGCAATAGATGGTGATTGGAAATGTTTAGCCACTAGAAAGTTTCTACAGGAGTAACAAATGGGTGACATAATCGTCGGTGGGCTTGAATCTACTAGTAGCCTTGAGACAAAACTGCAAAGTTTGTTTACCAAGAAACAACCATCTGCTCTTGGTATGGCAACTGCGTTTCTATCACTTGCAGGGGCACAGAAATTTGATTCGTTAGTGATGAATTCTGGCGCGACTGCAATAAGAGTGGTTATTGGCATCTCAGGCGCAGTAACACATCCATCGGCAATCAAGTTTTTAGCTGAGAAAAATTATAGTGTTCGCCTCGGCAATCATTCACCAGGTATCTTTCATCCAAAGCTACTCGTGGGGGGGGATCGCTTTATTGCATCTGGAAAACTGCGCACTGCAAGTTGTGGTTATATCGGCTCTGCAAATTTCACAGATTCTGGATTAACAAAAAACATTGAGGTTGCGTTAACAACTATTGACCCTGCACTGGCTCAAAGTGTAGGTGATGCATTCTCTGCGATTTGGACGGTAAGCGGGAATTTAACTAATCGGTCATTGGATCAGTATGAGAAAGTGTTCTCTAAACGATTGGGTAATCGGACTATTGAGGATCTCAGACTTCTCAATGTATTAGAAGGGACAACTAGAAGGGGAAGATCTCTACCACCAGAACCTTTGATTATTCCTCAGCTTTGCAATGGAGTTTGGACAGGGTTACAATCTTTTACTGGAGAACATACATTTCAGGTCGAATTTCCCAGAAAAGCTGGAGAAGCTTTAGGGGTTTTATTAGGTGCGAGAGACCGTCCAATTGAAGTAGAATGTGCTGACGGCATTTTGAGAACAATGACCTTCCGATATTATCAAGACAATGGGATGTACAGGCTTAATGTCCCCAATGACCTTCCCTTGGTAGACTGGGTTCGTAGGGAGCGACGCGGAGCATTGCTCGTCTGGAAAGACTCACATGGAGAAAATGAACCCATTCAAGCAAGAATCCTTCGCGGTCGATCTTTACTTGAAATATCTGAGAAATCCAGGGCTCTTGGTACATGGGGACGAACACCGACAAGAGAATATGGATGGTATTAAGGCGCAACCCTATAGATCTTCTGGAGCAAAAGCATGGCTAATGAAATAGAACATATCGACCTACGATCACACGATTTATCTCAAGACAAGGCACTTGATTTAATTCGTCTTTTCCCTGAAATTCTCACAGAGGGTAACAAAATTGACTTTGAAAGACTAAGGCTTGTCCTTGGGAAAACAGTTGATGTTGGAAAAGAACGGTTTAGTCTGGCTTGGCCAGGTAAAGCGGACTGCTTCAAGACTATACAAACCCCTAGTACTGGGACACTCGTGCCCGCGCCTGATGAAAGCGTAGAATTCAATACCACCGAAAATCTCATTATCGAAGGCGATAACCTTAATGTCTTGAAACTCCTCCAAAAAGCGTACTTGGGCAAAGTCAAGATGATATATATTGACCCGCCCTATAATACTGGTAATGATTTTATTTACCCGGACAATTACACTGAAAGTCTGCAAACCTATTTAGAATACACTGGGCAGGTAGATGTTGAGGGTAAAAAATTTGGAACGAACACCGACACTGATGGGCGTTTCCACTCTCGCTGGCTAAATATGATGTACCCGCGTTTATATTTGGCGAGGAATTTATTGCGTGACGACGGCGTTATTTTCATCAGTATAGATGATGGCGAATCCGCTAATTTACGAAAATTATGTGACGAGATATTTGGTGAAGAAAACTTCAAGGCTGATATAGCTTGGCAGAAAAGATATACGCGCAGCAATAATACAGTAGACTTTACTACGATGGTAGAACACATATTTGTATATGCAAAAGGTGAAATGTTTAACGTAAGTCTGTTGGAAAGAACCGAAGAAGCCGACGCGCGTTATTCAAATCCTGATAATGACCCTCGAGGGGATTGGAAAGGAGCTTCATTCTTAAACCCGGCGACACCTCAACAACGTCCTAATCTTGTTTATCCTATCAAAAATCCTAATACAGGACAAATTACGAATCCAACTACAAATGCTTGGAGGCGTTCACGCGAAGAGTTTGAGCGTCTCCAACAAGAGGGACGACTTTACTGGGGAATAGATGGCAAGCAACCTGTGCCATCAATAAAGATGTACTTGTCGGAGGCTCGAGGATTAACGCCTATTAATTTTTGGGCTCATGAATATGCTGGAAATACCGATGAAGGATCTAGAGATCTTGCGTCGCTTATTCCAGAGAAGGTCTTTGATAATCCAAAACCCGTTAAATTGATTAAGCGTGCCATTGAACATGGTTGCGATGAGGATTCTATTGTCCTTGATTTCTTTGCGGGAAGCGGTGTTACTGCACAAGCTGTACTTGAGAAAAATAAAGAAGATGGGAAATCTCGTCGATTTATTATGGTACAGCTTCCTGAAACTTGTGATGAACTTTCTGTAGCATTCAAAGCAGGTTATAAAACAATTTCTGAGATAACTAAAGAACGTACTCGTCGAGTTATAAAAAAGCTCAACGACGAAGAATCGGGTCAATTGCCTATAGGTGGTAAACAAGATCGCGGCTTTCGCGTCTTCAAATTAGCAGAGTCCAATTTCAAGGGATGGGACTCGTCCACGCCGAAGGATGGCACTGCTCTCGCTCAGCAGTTGGAATTGCACATTGACCACATCCGTGAAGGACGGACGAGCGACGATATCCTCTACGAAATCCTGCTCAAGAGCGGCTTCCCGCTTACTACACCTGTTGAAAATATTGAATTGGAAGGCAAAACTGTTTACAGTGTGGCTGGCGGCGGAATGTTGATCTGCCTGGAAAAAGAACTCACCCTGGAAGTCATCCGCGCGATGGCAGAGAGGAAGCCTCAGCGTGTCATTTGTCTCGATCTGGGTTTTGTAGGGAACGATCAACTCAAGGCGAATGCCGTACAGATTTTCAAGACAAAAGAAGTTGTGTTTAAGACGGTTTAGATGAAAATCCATTTTGACGCCAACCAACAATTCCAACTCGACGCCGTTGCCGCCGTGACCGACCTCTTTGAAGGTCAACCGCAGTCTGCGCCGACCATGACGCCTGTCCATGTGGTGGACTATGGTGAAATCTTCGCTGGTCAGGCGCAAACCGAACTGGGTGTCGGCAACCAGTTATTGCTGGATGAAGATCGGTTGCGAGAGAACACGCGTGCCGTCCAACATCAAAACGATATAGAGATCGCTGATCCAAACACCCCGTTGGAGTCTTGGGAACACTTCGATGTGCCCGCAGACCGCGCCAGACGTGTCCCCCACTTTTCAGTGGAAATGGAAACAGGCACAGGCAAGACCTATGTCTACCTGCGCACCATCTTCGAGTTATCACAAAAGTTCGGCTTCCAGAAATTCATTATCGTTGTGCCGAGCGTTGCCATCCGTGAAGGTGTCCTCAAGAATTTGGAGATCACCGAAGAACATTTCAAAACCCTCTACAACATTACCCCTGAATACTTCGTCTACGACGCCAAAAAGATCAATCGCCTGCGCCAGTTCGCCACCAGCAATACATTGCAGATCCTGGTCATCAACATTGACGCCTTCCGTAAGAACTTCACGGGCACAGAAGAAGAAAAGAAAAGCAATGTTATCTACAAAGAAAGCGACAAACTCTCGGGTCGCCAACCCATCGAGTTTGTGCAAGCGGCACGTTCCATCGTCATCATTGACGAACCGCAGAGCGTGGATAACACCGACAAGGCACAGGAAGCCATCAAAGCGCTTAATCCGCTTTGCACATTGCGATATTCAGCGACTCATACCAATCCCTATAACCTGATTTATCAACTCGATCCTGTCCGCGCCTTTGAATTGCGTCTTGTCAAGCAGATCGTAGTCGCTTCTGCCGCAGTGGAAGGCGGCGCTAATGAAGCCTATGTCCGCGTGGATAAGATAGACTACAAAAATGGCATCAAAGCCAAACTCCGCATTCTGGAACAGACGGACGCAGGTCCGCGTGAAAAAACGGTCACTATCAAGAATGGCGCAGACCTGTATGCTCTCTCGAATGAACGTGCCTCCTACAAAGAAGGGTACGAGATCGCAGAGATCAACGCCGAACCAGAAAATGAATTCATCCGCTTTGCCAACGGGCGTGTCATGCGTCTGGGCGAGGAGGTCGGCGGAATGCGGGATGATATTTGGCGTGCGCAGATCAAACACACCGTCAAACGCCATCTCGAAAAGGAATTACAGACTCAAAGACGCGGCATCAAAGTCTTGAGCTTGTTCTTCATTGACCGTGTCGCCAATTATCGGGATTATGATGAAGCGGGCAAGCCTATCGCAGGCAAATTTGCCAAAGCCTTCGAAGAAACTCTGGCAGAATTGGCAAAAGAAGAACGCTTCGCCTCGCTCGAATGGCTAAAACTGCCCATCGAAAAACTCCACAACGGCTACTTCGCCCAGGATAAAAAAGGCATCCTCAAAGATACGCGTGGCGATACACAAGCTGATGATGAAGTCTACAACCTCATCATGAAAGAAAAAGAAAAACTGCTGACTACAGATGAGCCTTTACGCTTCATATTCAGCCATTCCGCCCTGCGCGAAGGCTGGGACAACCCCAATGTCTTCCAGATCTGCAACCTACGTGAAATGTCCACTGAACGTGAGCGACGCCAGACTCTTGGACGCGGCTTACGTTTGCCTGTGGATCAAAACGGCGACCGTGTCCGCGATGATTCGATTAACAAACTTTATGTCTTTGCCAACGAAACCTATGAAGATTTCGCTCGTGGTCTCCAAAGTGAATACGAAAACGAAGGCATTTCCTTTGGCAAGATTCCCCTGGTTGCCCTCTCCAAGCTCACTCAAATTGTGGAAGAGGTGGAACAACCCATCGGACGTGAAGCCGCCCAGGAAATTCGGACTGTTCTTATCGAGCAAAAGATTCTGGATGAAAACAACCGCATCCAACCGACCTTTGACCCGCGTCGCCCAGACTTCAAACTGGCTCTCCCCGAAGCATTTACCGCCCTTGCTCCCGCAGTCACGGATTTGCTCTCTTCGTACCTGATTGAACGCCACATCCGCCGTGAAAAGCAGGAAGGTCCGAATCGCTTCAAGAAAGCAATCGAAGCCAGTCCTGAATTCATCGAACTCTGGAATAAGATCAAACCAAAAACAACCTATCGCGTCGAATTCAGCACCGATGAATTGGTGATCAGCGCTGTCCGCACGATCAAAGCAATGCCGCGTATTGAAGCCCCGAAAATTCGCGTCACGGCGGGGCAAGTTGACATCAAAAAAGGTGGTGTCGCTTCAAACGCTGTAAGCGTTTCAGAAGAAAAAGTGGATTATCGTTCACGCCCTGTGCCCGACATTTTGGCTTATCTGCAGGATCAAACCGAACTCACTCGCACCACCCTAGTCCGCATTCTCAAAGAGTCGGGTCGCCTCGAAGAATTCTTCCTCGATCCGC
>CAZGUM010000199.1:0-7077 GCA_964529085.1 uncultured Methylomonas sp.
AATTGCGACTAACACGCGAGCCGGCAAACGGCCCGGCGTTGCCGGAAAATGGGCTGCCTAAACTGGTTCAAGCGGTCATAGCCGGCCAGCGAAGCGGATCTTCTCGGCAGGATAGGGCTATCTGGCATTGGCGTTTGGACGATGCTTCATGATTTCGGCGTAAGCGATCTGCCGTAACCCAGGGTATAATCCGTACTTGGCGTAGTAATTTATTCGCACAGTTGGCGGAGACGCTTTGAATTTGGCGTGGCTCCGCAGAAAATACAATATCGACCGATACGCGTTCAATCGTGCATGTTAAACATTTGCTACAGAACAAACCCGGTTCGGTTTTAGCGTATCGCAATAGGAAACAAAACCCGTATGAAGACCCAAGAAGACGTATTCTCCACCTTAAGACAATTGATGTCGGAAATGTTCGAGTTAGCGCCCGAGGACATCACTTTGGAGGCTAACTTGCGGCAGGATTTGGATATCGACAGCATAGACGCGGTAGATTTGATGGTCAGGCTGCGCGAGATTACCGGCAAACGCATCAATCCCGAAGATTTCAAAAACGCCCGTACCATTCAGGATGTGGTCGATACCGTATATCGGATCAGCGCTGAATAGGCTGGATGTTTAAGGACTTTCTCAACAACCGGGTTCCGGCCGAACGGCAGGAAAATCCCGACGGAAGTGTCTGCCTCAAACCTAAAGGCGCCCAGCAGCCAACCATCCTTAATGTAATTATTGGGGCGCTGACCGTCAGCTACCCCTTTTTGATTTGGTTTACCGCCGATTATTTTCAGCCGCGCTCCATGGCCTTGGGACTAGCCGGATTGTTTTTGCTGCGCTACTGGCTGCAAAAGCATGGCAAATCCGGTGGCGAAGCAGAATCTCGATTGATATTGGCTTGCGCGCTATTTTTGTTGATTGGTGCATTGGTTAACGATGCCGGCTGGTTGCTGGCTTATCCGGTGTTCGTCAGTCTGCTGTTTTTTGCGGTGTTTTCGTTCAGTTTGATTCATCCGCCGACGGTGGTGGAACGACTGGCTAGGCTGGAATTTCCGGATCTGCCCGCCCATGGCGTACTGTATACCCGGAAAGTGACGCTGGTGTGGAGCGGTTTTTTTCTAGGCAACGCGGTAATTTCTCTGCTGACTATTTGGCATGGCGACCGCTGGTTGTGGAGTCTTTACAATGGTTGCATCTCTTATGTGCTAATGGGTTTGTTGATGGCGGGAGAAATGGCGATCCGCCGCAAAGTGAAGGCCAGCTTTTGAATACAGTAATGCAAGGAAACGAACCGGTCGTTTTATTTCCGGAGATGCTAGTCGAACAAGTTCAGACCGACGACGTGGTGCTGGCGCTACGTATTCCCAAGGATCTAACCTATTTCAACGGTCATTTCGATGAAATTTCGGTGGTCCCCGGCGTCGTGCAAATCCAATGGGCAGTACATTATGCAAGGCATTATCTGGGGTTAACCTGGATCTTCAGTCATATGGAATCGGTGAAATTTAAAGAGTTGTTGTTGCCTGGGCAAGAGCTGGAGTTGGAGTTGCAATATTCGCGGCAGGCCGGCAAACTCAATTTTTGTTACCGTTCGGCTGCCTGCGAATACAGCTCGGGTAGAATCTACTTTCATGACGGCCTTGTTTAATCCTTGTATCCTGATTCCGGTTTATAACCACGGAAAGCCGCTCCCCGGCATTGTTGAGCGTTTGGCTGTGTATCAATTACCTTGTCTGTTGGTGGACGATGGTAGCGATGCGTCCTGCGCCGAGGTTATTCGCGGCTTAGCCGAACAATATGCCTGGGTGCAAGGTATCAGGCTGGATATAAACCAGGGGAAGGGGGCGGCGGTCAAGGCCGGGATTCTGGCTGCTCAAGCCCTGGGTTATTCGCATGCGCTGCAAATCGATGCCGACGGCCAGCACGATTTAAACGATCTGGATAAATTTTTAAGCGCAGCCCGGCAGGCACCGGCAGCGGTTGTCATCGGCCGCGCACTATTCGACGCATCGATTCCTAAACTGCGCTATTACGCCCGCTACCTGACCCATGTCTGGGTGCATATCAACACCTTATCATTCGCCATCCCGGACTCGATGTGCGGCTACCGGGTTTACCCTCTGGCGTCTTGCGCAAAGTTGATTCAAAGCCTTGCCATGGAAAATCGCATGGGCTTCGATACCGAGATTTTGGTTAGGCTTTATTGGCAAGGCGTGGCAGTCATTTCCATTCCCACTCAGGTTCGTTATCCGCTCGACGGTTTATCGCATTTCCGGGCCTGGGAGGATAATCTGCTCATCAGTCGAACCCATGCGCGCTTGTTTTTCGGCATGTTGTTACGCTGGCCAAGCCTGTTGCTGAGGCATTTTCAATGAAACCCTCGAACATCGCCACCCGTCATTGGGCCGCTGTCGAGGAAAACAGCCTGCTTTGGGGAATACGGGCTTTGGTGTGGGTATATCGGCTATTCGGCCGTTGGGTATTTCGTCTATTTTTGCGACCTGTGGTGAGTTACTACTTTCTCGCCGGCCGGATTGCCCGTGAGGCATCACTTGACTATTTGCGTCACCTGACCCGGCATTACCCGGACTTGGATTTAAGCAGCGGGCTTTGGCAAAGTTACCGGCATTTCCTCAGCTTTGGTGAAACCTTGCTGGATAAAATTGTGGTTTGGACCGGCAATATCACGCCGGAACAAGTGGACTTTCCCAATCGTCAACTGCTGCTGGGTTTGATCGAACAAAAACGCGGCGCCATGCTGCTGTCCGGCCACATCGGCAATCTGGAAATCTGCCAGGCCATCGCCACGATGCGCGGCCACATCCATCTGAATATCTTGGTGCATACCAAGCACGCCGAGAAGTTCAATCGTTTGCTCGGCAGTCGCGGCAGCGCCACCATTCAACTGATTCAAGTGACCGAGTTAAGTCCGGCGATTGCGATTACCTTGCAGGAAAAGATCGAGCGCGGCGAGTTTTTGGTGATGGTCGGCGACCGGGTGCCGGTGCAAGGTGGCCGCACGGTGTCGGCCAGCTTTCTGGGAGAGGACGCCGAATTTCCGCAAGGCCCCTATCTGCTGGCCTCGCTGCTGCGTTGTCCGGTATATACCTTGTTTTGCTTTCCGGTGAACGGGCAGTTCAAAATCCATCTGGAACATTTCGCGGAATCTATCCGCATCCCGCGCGGCGAGTCAAACAGGCAGGACATGCTGAAAACTCTGGCACGACAATATGCCGAACGACTGGAAGCGCATTGCCGGATAGCACCGCTACAATGGTTTAATTTTTACCCGTATTGGGGCAAGACTGCTGCAGCGGATACTAACCAGATAGCTGTCGAGGACAAGTAATATGCTGCGCGCCGAAGTGGAATTGACCGTGCCTTTTCATGACATCGATCTGTTGAACATCGCCTGGCACGGGCACTATTGCAAATACATCGAGATTGCCCGCTGCGCGATGCTGGACAAAATCGGCTACGGTTATATGACCATGAAAGAAACCGGCTACGTTTGGCCGATTGTGGATTTGCAATTGCGTTATTTGCGCCCCGCCCAGTTTGAGCAACGCATTCTGGTATCTGCGGAGTTGGTGGAGTGGGAATACCGTATGAAGATTAAATACCTGGTCGCGGATGCCGAAACCGGCGAAGTCTTGGCCAAGGGGCATACCATCCAGGCCGCCGTTGATGCGGTTAGCCGCGAAATGTGCTTCGCTTCGCCGCCTGTGTTTTTGGAAAAACTCGGGATTAAAATCGAAGCGCAATAACCAAACTCTGGCGCTAGCGATTCGGCGCCTGTTAAGGTTACTTGTTTTTAGGATTTTCCCCGCAGTACTATTTGATGTTTCTTCCCGGCGCTTTTTTAGGCGGGCGCCGGCATTTTCTTAACCTTTTGCTCGAGGGATTTTGGTGATGTTCAGAAAAAACTACATTTTGCTGCTGTTGTGTCTGGCTGTGCTGACGGTTGGGTGTAAAAAAGAGCTTAAACCCGGCGAAGGCGCGGCGGCGGTAGTCCAGCCTGCTCAGGTTTACTATACGCAGTTCAGTCTGTTCCAAGAGCAGAACCGCTTTCGCACCACCAATTATCGTAAAGGCCAATTGATTCCGATCAATACATCGGTGGCGTTACTGTCTCTGAACACCGACGAGGCGGTACTCAGGATCGAATCTAGCGGTCAAGTGATTACGATCGAAAACGTGCAGAAATTTACCAAGGACGATATGCCGATTGCTTTCAGTAAAATCGCCGGCACCAGCAAAGTTGATCTCAATCAATTTACCACCGCCGAACGCGAAAGCATCTTGGCGGGGCAAGTTAAGAAAGATATGAGTAAAAAAGCCGTGCTGGCGGCCATCGGTTACCCGCCGCAACATGTGACGCCTTCGTTGGACGGCAACGACTGGACTTATTGGTCCAACCTGTTCAACCGCTTTGTGGTGAAATTCAAAAACGGCAAGGTAGACAGTATTGTCGAATGAACCCCGATCGTTTTGATGCGGCTATGAACCGGCGGAGTATTCGCCGGTTTTAGTGATCGCACGAGCAACTAGCTCAAATCTTATTCAAACCCAAAACCCGCTTTTTTCCAGGCTTTGGTGCCCCCTTCCAGATTACTTAAATGTTCGTAACCCAATGCATGCAGCGTTTTGGCTGCGGCATTGCCCATTGCCCCGCCTTCGCAGTACAAATAAATCGGGGTAGATTTATCCTTGGGCAGCTTGTCCAGATTTTTCTCGATGTCGTTGTATGGAATGAATGCGTCCGTGCCTTTGATGTGCGGTTGTTCGGGCACATGTACATCCACCAAAAAAATATCCTGGTTTTGTAACAGTTGGTTTAACTCGGGTGCGGCTATTACTTGCAAATAGTCCGGCGCTTGAAAGCTACAACCGCTTAAAAAACACATCAATGCGGTCATGGGAAGGTATTTTTTCATGGTTTAAATCTCCGCAAATAAATGCATTAAATTAACAGGATGTTTGTCGGCAGCGATCCAAACTTTCACCCAGCGTGACCGTACGTAATTTTGCGGTAGCGATGGCATCCAGCAAGGGCGGCAAGACTTCCAGAATCACCGGCTGGCCGGTGCTTGAATGGGCGACATTACTGTCGTGCAATAACAAAATGTCCCCCGCCTTTAAATCTTTCAATAGTTTTGCCAATACGACTTGCGGATTGCGCTCCACCGTATCGAAACCGCGCCGGGTCCAGCTCGCCAATTGCAGATTTAACCGGCTGAGTACCGGGTCCAGCAAAGGATTACGCAAGCCAACCGGCGGCCGGAAAAACCGGGGGCGGATATCGGTTACCTTAGTCAGAGCATCTTGCGCTGCGTTAAGTTCGGCCATCCAACCGCCGAGCAATAGAAACGGTAAATGGTATTGATGGTGCATGCTGTGATTTTCCACCGCATGCCCCCGCCTGACGATGTCTCGGCACAGTGCCGGGTAGCGCTGGGCTTTATCGGCGATACAGAAAAACGTGGCTTTGGCACCGTATCGATCCAGCACATCGAGCACGGCGGGTGTAATTTCAGGATCGGGGCCATCGTCAATGGTGATGGCGATTTCTCCGCGCTCTGTAGCTGCTGGCGGCAACGAAGTCCAGTTCGATCCCACCCAGGAACAGCGCGGCCAGAGTCCGGCAAAGGTTAGTAACAAGTGGTCGGCAACGACAACGGCCAAAGCCCAGGGCCAGATGGCAGGATGGATAGCAATCGCTGCTAATGTGGCTATCGTCAGCAAAAACGAAGCCTTCATCAACGGTGTCGGCTGCCAGTTGCGGTAAGCGGAAAAATTCATCATGAATGGGGTTGAGGGTTAAGCCGGTAAGCGTCGCCGGTGCCGAGCAGGGCGGCAATCAGGTTTTTCTGCACTTCCGAACTGCCGGAGAACAGTCGGCCGGCCATTGCATCTTGCACCAATTCTGCCATCGCGCTCTCGGATTCCAAGCCGGCCGCGCCCATGATCTGCACCGCATCCAGACTGGATTGCAAAAAGGCCTCGGCCGCATAGAGTTTCGTTTGCGCCGACGCCAGCGTCAGCCGTTGCCCGGCGTCGCACAGCCGCGCGCATTCTCCCAGCCATAAAGCTATGGTATCCAGCCGCAGTTTCATATCGGCGATTCTATGACTGATGGCCTGATGCTTACCCAAATGCACGCCGCCTGAGCGCCGTTCCCGGCTGTAACGAACCACTTCAGCCAATTGCCAGTCCATGATTCCGGCGATGCCGGCAAAGACAAAGGCGCGTTCGTATTCCAGCGCCTTCTGGATCATTTGCGTACCGGCGCCAATCTTTCCCAGCAGGCGATCAGGGCCAAGCCGGCAGTCATTCAAAATTACGCTACCGGTGGCGCTGCCTCTACAAGCAGCCAACGAACCCTGGTTGTTGAAATTGCAACCGTCATCGTCGCGGGAAACCAGGAACGCGGAAATTTTGCCGTCAAGCTTGGCGTAAATCACTAACCAGTCGGCCAACGGCACATTGCTGATGTAACGCTTTTCGCCGCTCAATACATAACCATCACCAGTTTGCTCGGCGTGAGTGATCATCGCTTGCACGTCGGAGCCGCACGTCGGTTCGGTGATAGCATGACCGCCCAGCCATTGACCGCTTAACAAAGGCGGCAGAAATTTTTCTTTTTGCGCCTCGTTGCCGTACAACAGGATAGGAAAAACCGAGCCCCACAAATGGGCGTTGATCGCCAGCATCAAGCCGGGGTCGCGGCAGGCTTCACCGAGGCGGCGATGGGTTTTGACCAACGCGGCGAAGTTGTCGCCGAAACCGCCGATGGCTTCGGGCAGGGTATGGCGGAATACACCCAGGTCGGCAACGGCGCGCAAGCGAGAGTAGATTTCGGCTTCGTTCGGTGGGCCTACGTAAACAGGGATGCCGGAAAAGTCAGTGGCTATAGTCATGGTTTAGGATGTGGGCAAACTCAATGAAGTTGCGTTGTATTGTATCGTTCCCACGCTCCAGCGTGGGAATGCAGCCTCAGACGCTCCAGCGTCCCGACTACCATACATCAATATCAATAGCCACCTTGTTCGGCATAATTAGACGCACTGGAGTAACGCC
>CAZGUM010000200.1:0-6978 GCA_964529085.1 uncultured Methylomonas sp.
GGTTGAAAGCCCAGCAGGCGCTGAAAACCGCCCAGGTTATCGAAGCCTTTGTAGACAATCGACAGGCCGATGATGGCGTCGATAAGAAACGGGTTGACCGAAATGTGGCTCAATACGCCTAACAGTAGCGTCAAGCTGTGTCCCAAGGTGAACAGGCTGACATAGACCAGCACGTCGCGGGTGCGGAATAAAAAGAAAATCACCCCCACCAAAAACAATAAATGATCATAGCCGGTGACCATGTGCTTGGCACCGATATACAGAAACGGGCCGATAGCGATCCCTTGGTTGGCCAACAAAAACCGTTCGGTGTTGGCATCGACGCCGTGGGCGAATGCGGCAGGGCTGAGTAGAGTTAATAACAACGATAAGCTGAAAAACCAGGTCGTGCGTAATGATGCGGAAGACATGTTTAAAGGTGTGGATTTAATGTGGCGGTGATTCAGAGCTGATACCTATCAACAGCGATGGCGGCAGCATACCCTGAATAGGCCATTTTTCGAAAAAATACCTTATAGGGTTAATTTCCGATGAGGCTTATTTTTTTGGTATGGCCGGATGCCGATTGCCCAAGTGATCGATGTCGTCCAGACTCATAATCGGCGAATACATCAGATCGTTGATGTCGCTGGAACGCTCCCAACCCAAATACATTTGACCGATGGCGCGCTTAGTCATTTTTACGAAGCGCAATTCGAGCAATTGGCGGTTGCCGGGCGAGTTTTCCGGCTCCGGGTGCATACGGGCCGCGGAGATTACAGAACAGCGGCAGGCTTTGTCGTGATGGGAAAACTGGAATCTGAAATTTCGGGAGCGGGTGTTCAGATCGCGGTTGGTGAGAAAGATAAAATAGGTATTGTCGTCCGCTTCCGGCAAGCGCTGCATCACGGTTTTGGCCTGTTCGAAGATGTCTTCCGCTGCGAATTGTTGAGTGCCGGACATCGGTATCAGGCCTTGCGTGCCCATCGCTATCGTGCCCTTAACCCACAGGCCGAATTCCTTACTCAAATCCCTGCCCATTTGCGCGGCAATATCCTCCGGGAAATCATTTAATGGAATCAGATAAACATTCACGGGGCCGGTTTTTTCCGCGGGAACTGGCGTGTAGCTAAGGTTGACCGGTTTCGGCTCGGTATTTTGTGACGAGCTGGCAGTCGCGATCGGCTGGGTATATGGAGAGCTTGTAGTGCAGCCGGCGAGACAGAACAGCAAAGTAATCGGCATTGATAAATGTTTCATTCGGATTGTCCTTGTTCTTTGTAAGCTGAATTGTCTGGCTTGAAAGTGGCACTTGATTAGCGATGTGCACTTTCACATGCATAGTTAAAAAACGGGTGGCAATGTTCAGTTTGGTTTTTCAAACAGTTGCAAATCGTTAACGACTGTAGACGAATTTACTTAAAATGCGGGAGCCGGATTGAGTTTCCCAGGGCCAATAAGGATCTTACCCATCACGGTAAATGGTGAGCTGAGAGGTTCTGGTAGTGCTGACACGGCCAAAGTATGCGTGTCGCGCACCGGGCTAGCGAGTTATTAGTTAAGGCTAAAATTTTTTATTTCATATTTTTGCGGTATTATCTGCCGCTTAATCGTGTTAACGATAGGGCTTGGCCTTACGCTAGCCAACTTTGTAAGTTTGGAATAAATCTGGGGCGGTTGCCTTTATTTTCGGAACGGGAGCGGTCCCCGTTCGGACTTGCGGTATCGTTATTGAATTTGTATTTTTTAATTGAATCGATAAATTAGATTTCTATTGTTCCCATCATTGCCATGAAATCCGATCTTACAAGCAAATTAGCCAATTCAGGACGCAGTCCTGGCAAGCTGTTGCTTTCGTGCGGGTTACCGGTTTTATTGCTATTGGCTTTCTTGGGTAAGCAATTTATCGATTTCGACAGTATCGGGTGGAGCAACGGCTTCAATCACCCGCTAATGGGTCTGGATCACTTGGTCACCATGTTGGCGGTCGGGATATGGGCCGCGCAATTGCGCGGAAAGGCGATCTGGGTGTTACCGGTGGCCTTTGTCGGCGTGATGAGTCTGGGCGGACTGGCCGGGGCATCGGGGCTGGCCATTCCAAGCGTGGAAGGTATTATCCTGTTGTCTTGCGCGGTGTTCAGCGTGCTGATAACCCGCAAAGTACGGTTCAGCACCAAGGTCAATGTATTGATCGTGTCGTTTTTCGCATTTTTCCACGGGTTCGCCCACGGCCAGGAAATCTCCGCATCCGCCAGCCTGATTTCTTACACACTGGGTTTTATGCTGGCGACTTTGCTGCTGCACGGCGCCGGTATCTTAGTTGCCAAGTTGGTTGTGTTCTGCGCCACCTGTCTGCTGACGGCGATGTTTGCCAATGCGGCGCTGGCCAAATCCGACGGCGCTATCCGTAACGAAAAGCATAACGGTGCTGCCACACTGGTACAAACCGATGATCTGCATAACGCCGCCTATTGGATGGCATATACCGCGGCTGGTCTGCGGGAGGCCTCGCTCCTCGAACAGCAGCGAACCCTTGCGGCCGCTTCCGAGCCCTGTCAAGATGCGGGGACGGGCGTCGGTACCGTAACGGAACGGTTAAATTTATCGAGTAATGTGTCATCCAGCGGCGATCACGCAGCTGTTCATCAACGGCTAGCCAAGCCTCAGCCGGTTCAGGCGCCGTTTATCTGCCTAGACCGGGCGATATTCGATGGCGATCATCTGGTCAATGCCGGTTTGGATTTCAAACACTATTATCGGGATGTGAACCATACCCCCGGCAAGCATTTGCTGAGCAACGGCGTCGGCCTCACTTCGCCGCCCGTTCGTCATGTTTTAGTCCCGCAAGCAGTTCAAAATCTTCGTACCCCCCCGATTTCAGCCATTGAAGAGCTTCATCTTCAAGCGATCTTTGCCAAATTCGCTCCCGGCAATTACTACAAAAACACCATCAATCATTTCGGCACCATTGCGCATCGCCTTCCGGTATTGCGGCGCGATACATTGCCTGCCGCCGAGCTTTTGCCGCGCGGTTTCCTGACGACTTTGGCGTCGATAAGCAATTCTGACCAAGCAAATTTGCCGTTGACCGGCTATTCCGAAACGCCGTTACCAATCCGCACCCTGCACACTTGCCGCAGCCTATGTCGGCAGCACTGTGACTTACCGCATCAAATGCTCCACATAACAATAAAAATCAACGACATATAAGCCATGAGGGCCCTAATGTTCATTCAAATTTATCAGGCACTACCTGCCGCCACTTATCCGGTTAGCACTGTTTTTAGTGAACTTAACCTTAATCCCATCAACGGTTAGTCGAGGAGCCGATATGAAACCGTGCATCAACGTATCGAAAAAGAAGCCGCTAATTATCGCCCTTGAAATCATTTTGGGCCTCGGCTATGCGACAGTTCAGGCCGCGCCGAGCGCCGAACAGACCGAGCAGGTAGCGCAGTCCGAGCAAACTGAACAGACACAGCAAGGCAAGCAGGCGAAAAATAAAAAAGGCGAGGCTAAGCCCGAGAAATCCGCAGAACTGGAAGCGGTGCAGGTGGAAGAGGACGGTCGCGGCAAAAACTTGATTGGGATCGCCGGTTCGGCCTCGCAAGGCGAGGTCAGTCAAAAGCAGTTTGAACACCGGCCGTTTTCCCGCAACGGCGAATTGATTGAAGTGGTGCCCGGTGCGGTAGCTACCCAGCACAGCGGCTCCGGCAAGGCCAATCAATACTTCCTGCGCGGCTTTAACCTGGATCACGGTACCGACTTTACCACCTATGTCGACGGCATCCCGATGAACATGACTACTCATGCCCACGGCCAAGGCTATATGGACATCAATAGCATCATTCCCGAGTTGGTGAAGAAAGTTGAATACGGTAAAGGCCCTTATTACGCGGAAGTTGGCGATTTCTCGGCGGCGGGTTATGCCAAAATGTTCACGGTAGACAAACTGGATCAAGGTATCGCCAAATTTACCGCCGGGTCGTTCGATTATTACCGGACGCTGGTTGCCAATTCCAGCAAGGTGGGCGATGGCGATTTGTTGTATGCCGGCGAATTCAATCTCTACAACGGCGTTTGGCAAGTTCCCGAAGACTCCAAAAAGTTTAACGGTCAGATGCGTTACACGCTGGATCGCGGCGACTGGGGCATGTCGATCAACGGTAAGGCTTATACCAATAGCTGGACCGCGACCAATCAGATTCCGCAAGCGGCCGTCGATAACGGCAGCATTGGATTATACGGCAGCATGGACCCTACCGACGGCGGTGAGTCCAACCGCTACAGCGTCTCTAGTAGTTTCTGGAATCAGGGCGACAACTGGAAGAACGATGCCAATGTGTACGCGCTCTACACCGATTTGCACTTATTCTCCAATTTCAGCGGTTTTACTCGCGGCCCGGAAGGTGATCAGATTCTGCAATCCGAACGCCGCATCCAAACCGGTGGTCATTTCGAACATACCCGCTACAACAAATTGTTCGGCTTTGAAATGGACAACAGCATCGGCTTGCAATTTCGCAACGACCAGATTCTGGATTTAGGCTTGTACGAAACTCAGGCCCGGCAAATTCTCAATACCGTCAGCAAGAGCAATGTGGGCGTAACCACGGTTGGCACTTATTTTAAAAATACCACACATTGGCATGACAAAGTCCGCACCGTAGCCGGTTTGCGCGGCGATTTCATCAATAACGAAGTTGAGGTGCTGGATAACAAAAACCACGATCCCAGCATCAGCGCCGCCAACTCCGGTAGCCGCGGCAAAGCTATGATTAGCCCGAAACTAAGCCTGGTGGTCGGCCCCTGGTACGACACCGAATATTTCTTCAATGTCGGTTATGGCTACCATTCCAACGACGCGCGCGGCACCACCCTGCAAGCCAATCCCAATGACGGCAGCCCGGTCGATGCGGCGGCCGCCAGAATCAGGCCGGCTGCGTGGTCGCGCGGTGGCGAGGCAGGTATCCGCAGCAACTACATTCCCGGTTTGAGCAGCACCTTTGCTCTGTGGTGGTTGGAATCCAGCCAGGAGTTGGTATTTGTCGGCGATGAAGGCACCACCGATGTCACCGGTAAATCGCATCGTTACGGTGTCGAGCTGACTAACTACTACAAACCCTTCGAGTGGCTGACCTTGGATGCCGACTTTGCCTTGACCACCGCCAAGTACGCAGCCGATAACGCTTATATTCCTAATTCGGTAGGCCGCGTTGTTTCTACCGGCGCCACCATCGAGGCGCCGAACGGGCTGTTCGGTACCATCCGTTTGCGTCACTTCGGACGAGTTTATTTGGGGCAGGATGATAACGGCACCGATCAATGGTCCGGCGACACCAATATCGTCAACCTGGGTGCCGGCTATAAGCAAAAGCAATACAAATTTGAAATCGATATCTTCAATATCCTGGGATCGCAAAGCAATGACATTGCTTATGCCTACGGCTATGAATATCCGCAGGGTTCACCCGGTTCCGGCATCCTGAAACACCCGGTCGAGCCGCGTATGGTGCGTGGCACCATCACGGTCAATTTTTAAGGATAGCCTGATGAGATTTCCTACCTTTAACGATGGAAGATTGCTGATTGCGGCACTGTTGATGCTGCAACCGGTGTGGGCTTTTGCGCATCCGCCGGGCCTGAGCTCGCTGGATGTTGGGATTAAACCCGCGCAAATCGATGCCAAAATCACGTTTGCCTTACAAGACATCGAAGCATTTGCGCCGATGGACAGCGATCTGGATGCCGAAGTGACTGACGCCGAGCGCGAAGCCGCCAAACCCAGCATCGCCAAATTGTTGGCCGAGCAATTGCGTATCAATGCGGACGGTCAGGATGCGGCGCTAGCGGAACCGGGGCAAGTTCGCTTCGACGACCAGAACAATGCCCATGTCGAGTTACGCTATTCGGGTTCGCCAAAACAAGCGTTATTGGTGCAATCGAAGTTTTTGGCCTTGTTACCCGACGGCCATCAGCAATATTTGACGGTCAGGGATGCTTACGGCAAAGCGCTTGCCGAGAAAATGCTGAGCAAGCACGACGATCAAATCAGTTTACCAATTGCCAACGCTGCGGCTGCGGAGTCCCCCCAAGCTCCGTTCGCGGCGTTCGGCGATTTTTTTAAGCTGGGTATCGAGCATATCCTCACCGGTTACGATCATTTGCTGTTCCTGTTTGCGTTGCTGGCGGTTACCCACAGCTTCTGGCCGGCGCTGAAGATCATCACCTTCTTCACGATTGCCCATTCCATCACGTTGGCTTGCGCCGGGCTCAATCTGATCGAATTGCCGAGTAGTTTCGTCGAGCCCTTCATAGCCGCGACGATTATCTATGTGGGCTTAGAGAATATCGTACGCGGCGACCACCCCAAGGGCCGGCACTGGCTGACTTTCGGCTTCGGTTTAATCCATGGCTTCGGTTTTGCCGGGGTATTACAGGAAATGGATATCAGCTCCGGCGACACCGGTATTCTGTTGCCTTTGCTGTCGTTTAATTTAGGCATAGAAACCGGGCAAATCGCCGTCGCCGCTATCGTGTTACCGATGATTTGGTGGTTCAACAAACAAGTTGAGACCTCCGAGAAGTTTTTGCGAGGAGGTTCTGTAGCGGTCAGCCTCATGGGCGCGTTCTGGCTGGTGGAGCGAACCATGTTGTAAATAAAATCGAACGGCGGCTTTGCCAACCCGCCTCAGCATTCTCAAGTCTGGCCCAAGCGGGCGGGATTCAATCCTTAACCGAAAAAAATGGTTCTTTCGAGCCACGGTCTGCTATTGCCTGTCGTTTAGGTTAATGCGCTTACCGGATGTCGAGCAAGGGATTGAGTCATAAAGATTTTTTAATAACACAACAACAATATTTACTTAGGAGGAAGGCCGTGGAACTCACCCACATGCTAGAACACATTTTGTACATGATCTCGTCATCGCTGTACCTGCCGGTATTGCTGATTGTCACCTTGCTGGCAGCGTACTCGGTCTATACCTGCGGCCGCTTGGC
>CAZGUM010000201.1:0-6937 GCA_964529085.1 uncultured Methylomonas sp.
GCTGTTGAATTTCCAGGTAATTGGCGGCCATCGAATAAATATGCTGATATTCCGGGTGTTCCCAGAAAAACTCCGGGGTATCCAGCAAGTCGTAATTCAGGATAATGTCGCTTTTGGTCAGGAACAATTGGCCGCGGATCATTGCCATGGTTTTCCGATTCAGTTTGATCTTGCCTTCCCTTGCCAGCGATTGCGGTAAATGGCTGGTGGCGCGGATGGTGTCGATGGCGTGACCTTCAAACGCCGCCAGCTTGATCGATTGTGCCATCGCGTGTGATAGCGCCAACAGCACTTTAAAGTCAGCCGACTGCAATTCCAGATGGTCGTGTTGAAAACGGTCGTGCTCGCAGCCTACTTCATAACTGAAATTGTCTTCCTGCGGTTCGGCGTCGGGTTTGATCGCGTAATCCAGCAACAAATCCTGCAAAGCGCGGCGGTCGTCGAGATTGAGGTTCCAGCACACCATGACGCCGTAGGCAAACACAATCGCGCAGCCGGTTTTGTAATCGATCACCAAGGCGTTTCTGAATAGTTGCGCGCGGGTGGAGTCCAGCAGTTTTTCCCGCAATTGCGCGAATTCGAACGATTGTGCCAAGCACACCGTCAGGCAGCGTTTAATGGGTCTGTCGTCTGTCATGTCCGGATTTTCTCAGGTCGGGTTTGGTATTACTTTGTAACATCGGCGCGGCAAAACGGTTAAAATGCCCGCTTATCCATCTACTGAAAGCGTATTGCTGAGTGTCATGCCAACTAACTATAACACCGATGATTTAAGAATTTGTGAAACCAAGGACGTGGTGGCGCCGATTCAGGTTCATGAAGAAATTCCGATGACCGAGCAGGCCGCAGCCACTATTCTGCATACCAGGGCGGCGATCCACAACATTCTTACCGGTGCCGACGATAGATTGTTGGTGATTATCGGCCCTTGCTCGATCCATGACCCGGCAGCCGCGGTGGAATACGCCGGGCGCTTGAAACTGATCATGGACGAGTTGCAAGACGACCTGGTGATCGTGATGCGGGTCTATTTCGAAAAACCGCGCACCACGGTAGGCTGGAAAGGCTTGATCAACGATCCCGATCTCAACTCCAGCTTCAACATCAACAAAGGCCTGCGCATGGCCCGCCAGTTATTGTCGGACGTGAATAATCTGGGTGTGCCGGCCGCTACCGAATATCTGGATTTGATCACGCCGCAATATGTCTCCGACTTGATCTCCTGGGGCGCCATCGGCGCCCGCACCACCGAGAGCCAGGTGCATCGGGAATTGGCGTCCGGATTATCCTGCCCGGTCGGCTTCAAAAACGCCACCGACGGCGGCATTAAAATCGCCATCGACGCCATCAATGCCGCGATGAGTCCGCATCACTTTTTGTCCTTGACCAAGGAAGGCCGCTCGGCGATTTTCTCAACGCGCGGCAACGAAGATGCCCACATCATTCTGCGCGGCGGCAACAACCGGCCGAACTACGACGAAGTCAGCGTCGAGCAAGTGGCCGAGGGCTTGGTGGAAGCCGGTCTGCGTCCTAACATCATGATTGATTTCAGCCATGCCAACAGTTCGAAAAAATACGAAAGGCAAATGCTGGTTGCGCAAGATGTGGCGGGGCAAATCAGACAAGGCGACACCCGAATCATCGGCGCGATGGTGGAAAGTCATCTGGTTGGCGGGCGGCAAGACGTCGAGGAAGGCAAGCCGCTGACTTACGGGCAAAGCATTACCGACGCCTGCTTGTGCTGGGAAGACAGCGCGGAATTGTTACATCATCTGGCCAGTGCGGTACAACGCCGCCGCGCCGCGACTACACACAAGGTTTAAAGCATGAAAATACAGGTCAATGGCGACAATCGCGAAGTCGGCGAGAACGCTACCGTTGCCGACATAATTGCCGATTTGGGTTTGACCGGCAAACGCATCGCCGTGGAATTGAACAAGGAAATTCTGCCGTTTACCCAACACGCCAGCCAACGCTTGCAAAACGACGACCGCTTGGAAATCGTGCAAGCCATCGGCGGCGGGCAGGACGATTATTTCACGCTGGCCGGTAAACAATATCGCTCACGGCTGTTGGTGGGGTCCGGCAAATACAAGGATCTGGAAGAAACCCGCCTGGCCACCGAAGCCAGCGGCGCCGAGATCATCACCGTGGCGATTCGCCGCACTAACATCGGCCAAAACCCAGGCGAACCCAGCTTGCTGGATGTGATTTCCCCTGATAAATACACTATCCTGCCCAACACCGCCGGCTGCTACACCGCCGATGACGCTGTGCGTACCTGCCGATTGGCGCGCGAATTGTTGGGCGGCCACAAACTGGTGAAGCTGGAAGTGCTGGCCGATCAATTGACCTTGTTTCCGGATGTTGCCGAAACCTATGTCGCCGCAGAATTGCTGGTCAAGGAAGGCTTCGACGTGATGGTTTACACCAACGACGATCCTATCGCCGCCAAGCGTCTGGAAGAAATCGGTTGCGTGGCGGTGATGCCGCTGGCCGCGCCGATCGGCTCCGGTTTGGGTATCCGCAATCCCTACAATATCTTAACGATCGTCGAAAACGCTAAAGTACCTATCCTGGTCGATGCTGGCGTCGGCACCGCCTCCGACGCTGCGATGGCGATGGAACTGGGTTGCGACGGCGTGCTAATGAACACTGCCATTGCTGCCGCGAAAAATCCGGTGCTGATGGCCTCGGCGATGAAAAAAGGCATTGAGGCAGGACGCGAAGCTTTCCTGGCCGGGCGCATGCCACGCAAACGCTTCGCGTCGGCGTCTTCGCCGATTGATGGGTTATTTTTGTAAGAACGATAAAATCCAGATGTAGGTTGGGTTAGCCCGATAGGGCGTAACCCAACAAAGTGAAGCCAACATTCAGAATCTTTCCTTATGAATGCCATTAAGCCAGACATCGAAAACGACGTAATTTGCTATTGCAGCGGTACCACCGTTCAGCAAATCAAAGCCCTGTTAGTCGAGGGTGTCGTCGATCCGGAAAGAATTTCCCGCATCACTGGCGCGGCGTCCGGCTGCGGTGGTTGCGAGTTCGAATTTCAGCAGCTCGTTTCCGAGCATAACCAAGAAGCCTAAAGCAATGGGCTGCTGCGACGATCCCACCGAACCGAAAAAACTCGACCGCCGGGATTTGATCCGCTTGCAGGAACAATACGGCGAACTGGTCCGCGACCTGTTTACCGAAGACCCGGAAAGAGTGATTCTCAAGCTGCTGAACGACTCCGGCAGCTATCTGACGGAACTGGCGGCACTAAACGCCCACCACGCTTCGGTGCGGCTGCGAGCCATTGGTTTATTGGAAAAATCCAGTTCATCGGTGCTGCAACGAATTGTCGAGAAGGAGCTGGATTCGGCGTTCGGATTGGCGGCGAAGTCGAGGTTGGAGCAGTTTGATGCTTAAATGTTCCGACTAGGATAGGCTAACAAAGCCGACTCATCTATTACGAGTTCTGTTCTTCAAGGTCGCAGCCATATAATAGATAACCTGACGTCACTAACCTATCCCTCCAGGCCTGTAATAAATTTTTTCCATGACCGAAGCAAAAAAAATCCACCCCTCCAAAATTCGCAGTTTTATCCGCCGCCAAGGTAGGGCTACTGCCGGACAGAAACAGGCGCTGGAAAACCATTGGGATAAATATTGCCTATCGCCGCAAGCCAGCTTTGATGCCGAGCAAGCCTTTGGTCGCCAAGCGCCCTTGATCGTCGAAATCGGCTTCGGCAACGGCGACAGTCTGGCGGCGATGGCGGCAGCCAATCAGGATTTGAATTATTTAGGGATAGAGGTGCACCGACCCGGCGTTGGGCATTTGATGATGTTGCTGGAGCAGCGCGGCATTAACAACGTAAGGATTTACCACCACGACGCGATCGAGATTCTGGAACAAAAAATCGCCGATCACAGCTTGGCCGGCGTGCATCTGTTTTTCCCCGATCCGTGGCAGAAGCGTCGCCACCACAAGCGCCGCATCGTCCGTCCCAGTTTCGTGGATCTGCTGAACAAGAAATTGATGGCCGGCGGCTATTTTCATGCTGCTACCGATTGGGAACATTACGCCAACGATATGCTGGGGATTTTGTCGGCTGGCAGCGGTTTGCAAAACAGCAGCCCCAGCAACGATTTTTGCGAACGGCCGATTTACCGGCCCTTAACCAAATTCGAAAACCGAGGCCTGGGTTTGGGGCACGGAGTTTGGGATTTGATTTTTCGCAAGGTCTAGCGCTTCACCACATCAAATCGTCCGGAATCTGAAACTTGGCATACGGATCGTCGGCGGCTGCCACATCCTGCGTCGCTTCGTTTAACACCACAATACTGCCCGCATCCCGCGCCTGCACTTTACGGGCGACCTCCGCCGGCACGATCTCGTAATGTCCGTTTACTTTGGCGATGCCCGCCCGGCCGTTGATCAAGGCCTCCCGTACTTTGTCTGCCACATATAGGGTTTTGACCTTGTTATCGTCGGTGAAGTTGTAAGCCAAGCCGTTAGGGTCCTGAGTGATACGGTTCATTTCGACGATTTGTTTGATTTGCGCGCCCAGGGCTTTTTGTTCCTCGGCCAGCTTGCGTTGCCGATTCAACTCGCGGTCGCGTTCCACCTGTTGCTGACGCAGTTGTTCGGCACTGAGCTTGATCTCGTCGACGATTTCGACGCCGTTATTGCGTTCCAGCTTGGTTTGCTTGCGCTTCTCGGCTTTGACTTGCTTGAGCTTGGCGTCGTTGCTCAGGCCGGATTTAAGCAGTTGTTCTTGCAGGGATAAGGTTTGCGGTTTTTTCATGGCAGGACAGCGGTTTATCGACGTTAAAATTCAGAGTCAGCATAGCATAAAGTGTTACTGGCCCAGCATCTTGCCGGTCGCGTACTGCCACCAGTTTAACGGCTTGGTCAACGGCACCGTGCAGCGGTCGTAGCCCTGGTATTCGATGCCGCGAAAAATGTCTTCGCGCAGCCACTGATAGGCGGCCGGCGCGCTTAGCAGCAAGCGTTCCGGGATCAGAATGTATTGCGCCACCAGTTCGGCCAGCTTTTCCTGGGTGGTGCCGTCGTAACGGCCCTCGTTGACTTCCCCCAAATACTCGAAAGCTTCGAACCATTTGGACGGCCACAGCGCCAGCTTGGCTTCGGCGATGATTTTCATGATCTCTTCGTCGTTGGAAATCTTGTGATATTTATAAAAAAAATACAGATCGTCCCGGCCGTTCCAGAAGTGAAAGTTGTCGATGGTGTGGGCGATTTCATGCACGACGATAGGCAAGCGGAAATCCACCAGATATTGCACGCCGATGTCGCGGTAAGTGCCGCCTTCCTTGCCTTTGTCAAAGGCCTTGACGGTAAATACGATCAGATTCTGGCCGCTGAATACTTGGGCGACGGTCTGAGAACGAAAGCCTATGCCAGGCACCAGCGTCAATGGGTGGGTGCGATCCTGCCAGATGCTGTTTTTGTAGTCTTCCTGAAACGCATCGCGAATCAGTTCCTGCATCACCGTCGGCTTATCGGCAATTTCCTGTTCCAGATTATCGACCGGCTTGGCTCTGCTGATGCTTTGCCTTAAAAAAGCCGGAATCTTGCGGATGGCTTTTTCGAACAGGCGCAGGTGGTCGGCGCTGAAACGCCTCACTTCGTAGCGATAGTCTTCGCTGTGCTTGACCACGGTTTTGGTATCGTAAAACAAGGCCAAAGCCCGCCAAGCGGCCTCGCGGTCATCCCAGTATTTTTCCAGTACGCAGAGTTCGCCGGCGATATTGTTGGCGCAGTCTTCGCGGTAGCCGGCCAAGTCATCCAGATGGTCCTGGTTCTGATGATCGGTCAACACCGCCACGGCTTGTTTCCGCAGGCCGGGGTGATTTGCTTCGTAAAAACGAATGATTTCGGCTAGAACGGCGGTAGGGGTAAATTGTTGCTGGCTGGTGGCGCAAACCAGTTCGGTGCCCTGTGATAGCGTGAAAAAGCGGTTTTGAAACAGCGGCGCCGGTTCCGCGGCAATTGCGGCAGCGGCATTGAGCAGCAGGCCGCATAGCCCGGCAAGCCGCAAAACGGTGAAACGGCTCAAGCGTTTATTTATCCAGGCCCATGGCGTCCCAAACTTTTTGGATGGCGCCTTCGTCCTTGTAATTGGCTTGCGGCGCGCCGGCCGGATAGTTCAGGGCATAAATCCGTTCGGCGTCGGCGGCCAATTCGTCCATGCCCAACTGCCGATAGCCGTCTTGCATGATTTGCAACGCAAACGGCACCGCCGGCGTGCGTTGGTATTCCTTTATGATGTGATTGGCCCGGTTTACAGCGGCGACGTAAGCCTTGCGGCGCATGTAATAATCGGCCACATGGACTTCGTACATCGCCATATTGTTACGCAATGCGATCATGCGCTGTTTGGCGTCGGTAACGTATTGGCTGTTGGGGTAACGGCGGATCAGTTCCTGGAAATTATCATAGGAGTCTTTGGCCGGCCCCGGATCGCGCTGTGAAGAATCGGTGGGGAGGAAACGGTCGATAAAACCGATGCCGCGGTTGTAATTGATCAGGCCTTTTAAATAATAGGCATAATCGACGCTAGGGTTGCGCGGATGAATTTTGATGAAGCGGTCGGCAGCCGCCAATCCCGCTTCCGGATCGTCGTTTTTATAATATGCGTAGGCGACGTTCAATTGCGCTTGGGCGGCGTAATCGCCAAACGGATAACGTGATTCCAAGGCTTCGTATAGGGTGACGGCTTTTTGGTAGTTTTTGTTATCCAGCGCTTCCTTGGCTTTTTCATGAAAGGTTTTATCGTCCCAGCCGGCGTATTCCTCTTCCTTATCGGAAGAACTGCTTTTGCTGGAGAAGACATCCAAGGTCTCGCAAGCAGGCAGTATCCAGATCAGACTGGCGATAAAAACGGTTTTTACTAAAACTAATCGCATACGTTTATCAACACGTTGT
>CAZGUM010000202.1:0-3087 GCA_964529085.1 uncultured Methylomonas sp.
CTCCCGTGGCTTCGAGCCGGTGACTACCTATTCCACGCATTGGCTAAAGGATGCCGGCTTTGCCAAGGCCGTTGCGCAATTTGTAGACAGGGAGAAAAAGGCGATTCAGCATTACAAGCAAGATGCGGCGAATTATCTGCCGTTTAAGCGCATTCAGTAGCAGTAGAACTGGATCAGCCTTTTTCCAGCTCGGTTTGACACGACAAACAATATTTACAGGCAATCGCCTGACGCCGCGCTTCCGGTATCGGTTCACCGCATTCCTCACAATGAGTGGCGGATTCGCCGGTGTAAATGGCTTTACGCGTCTCTGCTACGAAAAGCTCGGTCATCTTGTCCATTCTTTCCAAAATGGCGTCGGTACCGCCAGCCCAAGCCGTGGACATTATTGCTGCTCCTGAATATTCATATCTTTAACGATTGGCTTCCAGCCACAGACCAAAATCGTCGAACGAGATCGGCTTGCTAAACAAATAGCCTTGCGCCAGATCGCATTGGTAACTGGCGAGTTTGTCCATGACTTCTTGAGTTTCAACGCCTTCGGCCGTTACCTGCAAACCCAGGTTGTGCGCCAGGTTGATGGTGGCTTTGACGATCACCGCATCGTTCTCGCTTTTTAACAAATCCACGACAAACGATTTGTCGATTTTTAGTTCGGTCAACGGCATGCGTTTTAAGTATGCCAGCGACGAATAGCCGGTGCCAAAGTCGTCGATAGACAATTTATACCCCATTTCGTGCAGACGCTGAATCACTTCCATCGCCCGCTCCGGATCGGTCATGATAGAACTTTCGGTAATTTCCAGCATCATCCAGCCGGGCTTGATATTCGCTGCCGCGGCGACACCGGCCATCACATCCGGCAGTTCCGGATCGTGTAAATCCTTGGCGGATAGATTTACCGAGATAATCAATTCCCAGCCGCGCTGGCGCCATTCCGCGCACTGCTTGAACGCTTGTTTCAACACCCAGGATGTCAGATGCTTGATCACCCTGGTTCTTTCCGCCATCGGAACAAATTCGTCCGGTGCGATGAAACCGTGCTTGGGATGCTGCCAACGTACCAAGGCCTCCGCGCCGTAAACCTGTCCGGTTAATACCGACACTTTGGGTTGGTAGTAAATATGTAATTGCTCTTTTTCGATGGCCTGGCGCAATTCGCTCATCAGCGTCAAGCGGCGCGGACTGTGATCGTCGTAAGACGGCGCATAAGTGGTGTAGCCTTCGTGCGATTGGCCGGCGACGAATAATGCCACGCCGGCTTTTTGCACCAAAGTATCGACATCGTCGCCATGCTCGGGAAAATTGACGATACCGATGTTGCTGTGGATCACCAGACTCAGACGCTCGACTTTAAACGCCGGATCCAGAGCCGCCTGAATGTTCTTCGCCAAGGTCACGCCGGCAGTTTCATTATCGACCGCGGATAACAACACGCTGAAAATATTGCCGTCGATGCGGGCGACGCTATCGGTGCCCAACACCACGCTTTGCAGGCGCGTGGCGATCTGTTTCAAGATCAGGTCGCTGCTGTTGCGGCCCAGCGTGTCGTACACTTCCTTAAAATTGGCCACTTCCACCAACAATATCGACAGCATTTTATTCTGATTGCCGGCCGCTAAAATCGCCTGCTCCACCCTATCGTAAAACAACACCCGATTCGGTAAGTCCGTCACCGCATCGTGAGTGGTGGAATAACTGACTTGCTTCTCCAGCGATTCGGCACGGGAACGCAATTCCTGAGTTTGATCGAATATCATCGCCCCGGCTTGATAGGCGATCACCGAGCTGGAATATTGGCCCCAAAAGCCGAAAATGAACGGAAGCGCCTCAAGCATCCACAAGCCATAGTTATCGGTTTGCGCTTGGATAACGCCATTCAACGATATTTCGCCGACGTAGTAATAGCTTAATGCCAGCAGCGCACTGACAATACTCGCCAGCGCAATCGCCACGCCTTGATAAGTGGTTTTGGAAACTTCGCTTTTCAACACCCGAACGTTATCGTTCAGGATACTCTTGGCGGCAATCATTTTATTTCCCGCGTCCACAACATAATTTCACCGTCGCACCGACCAAAGTTCGTAGATTTGGTTACGGTCTATTCGGCTGACGTTTACCTTGAATCGAGCAGTGTCTGCCAACCTGTGTTTTAAAACCGTTTGTCTCGATAAATCTTGTCAACTATAGCTAGCGGAACGAGTTATTACAAACCCGTTCCAATCAAACCACCATCTCGGCCTGCAACAACTTTATCTGATCCCTAATCCGGGCCGCGTCTTCAAATTCCAGATTTTTGGCATGCTGATACATTTTTTCTTCAAGCTGCTTAAGCGCTTTGGCGGCCTGTTTCGGCGTCATCGCTTTATAGTTGCCGGCCGGTTCCGCAACTTTGGCGCGGGCATTGGAAATGGAACCGCCGGAACCGGGAATGGCCAGTTCCAGAATATCCGTCACCGATTTGAAAATAGTCTTAGGTTGAATATTGTGCTCTTTGTTAAAGGCTATCTGCTTATTGCGGCGGCGTTCGGTTTCGTCCATGGCAAGCTGCATCGAACGAGTGATTTTGTCGCCGTAAAGAATCGCTTTGCCATTAGCATTACGGGCCGCGCGGCCTATGGTTTGCACCAGCGATACCAGCGAACGCAGAAAGCCTTCCTTATCCGCATCCAGAATCGCCACCAACGACACCTCGGGAATGTCCAAACCTTCTCTTAACAAGTTGATGCCGACCAGCACATCGAACACGCCCAGCCGCAAGTCGCGGATAATCTCCACCCGTTCCACCGTTTCGATGTCCGAATGCAAATAACGCACTTTAACGCCATGCTCCATCAAATAATCGGTCAAATCTTCCGACATGCGCTTGGTTAAGGTAGTGACCAGCACCCGCTCCTGAACCGCAGTGCGTTTGGTAATCTCCGATAGCAGATCGTCCACCTGACTCGTCGCCGGCCGCACCTCGACGATGGGATCGACCAAGCCGGTGGGGCGTACCACCTGTTCGACTACCGCGCCGGAATGTTCTTTCTCATACGGGCCGGGGGTGGCGGAGACGTAGATACGCTGACCGCAGATTTGTTCGAA
>CAZGUM010000202.1:3187-6932 GCA_964529085.1 uncultured Methylomonas sp.
AGGCGTTCGGCCAATTCGATTTTGATTTTTTCCACCGCGCTGAGTAATTGATCACGCGGCGTGACGTAGTGGCTTTTCGGATAAAGCGTGAAGCGCGCCAAGCGTTGCGTTACTTCACCGGTCAGCGGGTCGAACATCGACAGCCGCTCGATTTCGTCGTCGAACAATTCGATGCGTAAGGCTTGTTCTTCCGATTCGGCCGGAAACACATCGATCACCTCGCCTCGCACCCGGTAGGTAGCCCGGCGCAGTTCGGTATCGTTGCGGGTGTATTGCATTTCCGCCAAGCGGCGCAGGATGTCGCGCTGCTTGATCATATCGCCGCGCACCAAATGCAACACCATCTGGAAGTAAGACTCCGGTTCGCCCAAGCCGTAAATCGCCGACACGGTAGCCACCACAATGGTATCTCGCCGCTCCAGCAAGGCTTTGGTGGCCGACAGCCGCATTTGCTCGATATGCTCGTTTAACGACGCATCTTTGTCGATAAAGGTATCGGAGGCCGGAATATAGGCCTCGGGCTGATAGTAGTCGTAATAGGACACGAAATACTCGACGCTGTTGTCCGGAAAGAATTCCTTCATTTCGCCGTACAGCTGTGCCGCCAGCGTCTTGTTGGGCGCCATGATCATCGCCGGCCGCTGAGTTTGCTGGATCACGTTGGCGACGGTAAAAGTCTTGCCAGAACCGGTCACGCCCAGCAAGGTTTGATGTAACTCGCCATCATTAATGCCTTCCACCAATTCGGCGATGGCGGTGGGTTGATCGCCGGCCGGTTGATAACGGCTTTGAATCTTGAACGGTTTATGCGCAGGGCCTTTTTTTTGCGGCTTCGCCTCTTCCACGCCAAGAACGCCGCTGATCGCCGACTGGCTGATCTCCATACGCCGTTTATCGCTCATTCCTGTTCCTCCGTGGTTTTCGCCGACACCGGCTTATTTACACGCCGTTTCCGGCTGATCGTAGCCTAAAGTATCCAATTCGGTTTTGGGATGTAAAAAGCCCTCTACCGGCGCGACAGCAACCAGCGAGCGCGGGGCGGCCAACAATACCGGTTGCCGTAATTGACCGTCCCAGGGACGGAACGATAAGGGCATGCCTTTGTAACCTTGCAATGCAAAAGCCTCGGAGAGCATATAATCCTTGATCGCTTGGGTCTGGTTCGATTTGGTGCGGACACTGGCCTCGCCTATCGCCCGCACGGCCAGATAGGCGGCGTAATCTTCTTCTTCCATCCAGCGGCCCACGGTATCCTTAAATCGGTTTTGCAGTTGCACCGCCCCCCATTGCTCATGGGTTCTATGCCAAGCGGTAGCAATCAAACCTTGGGTGCCGATTACCGGGCGCGGTTTCCAGGTTCTGTAATCCAAATATTCGCCGAACAGGCCCTGCTCGTCCGCCACCACCAATACATCGTAATCCTCGACTTGCGTAAAAACCGCCACATCGGATTGCGCGGTGCGGCGCGCGTCATAATCGTTGGTCCAGGCTTTTTCCGCTACCAGTTTGATGCCGAAGCGCTTAACCGCGCGCTTGATGGCAGCGGCGTAAAGTTTGTCGGCCGGCGCGGGACCCACCACCAAGAACCAGTTTTGCCAGCGCTTTTTCAACATATATTGCGCCAGCGCATCGGCCCTCATGGCCCGGCTGGGCAATATATGCAAAACCTGATGCCGGCAATCGCCATTGCGCAATTCGTCGTCGCTGGTGGCGGCGTCGAATAACAATTTGTTTTTCGCGGCGGGCAAATCGGCGATTTTATTCAATTGGTCGGCTTGTACGTTCAAAACCACCAAACCAATATCGTCGCCAACTTGGTTGAATGCCTGCTGCAAATCGCCGCCGACAGGCACTACCACCTTCTTCAATTCGAAATGCTGGCCGGTAAATTGGCCGGTGGTATTGTTATCGGCAACCGCCAGTTCCGCACCGACCTGGCCTTTATTCGGAATAAACGGGTCGAGATTGGACAGCGCCGGCGGTGCAGGCAACTCTTGGCTGAAATAGCCGATTTTGACCAGCTGTTTTGCCGGTTCAGCCGGTTTAGCGGTCTGAACCGGTTTTGCGGGTGCTGCTTTCTTGGCCGGCGCAGCAATTATGTCGCTCATCGGCAGCGCGGCGATCCAACAAAAGCAAAACGAAATAAACGTACTTTTTTTCATAATTTGGAGCGGCAAGAAACAAAAGCGCCATTTTAACGGATTCAGTTATGGCGGGCTCGGTCAATAATCGTCAAGCTCTATTGAATTTTAGCGGTTTAACATCAATACTTAGCCACCTTTACATTCGCCGCGTTTGCCATGTCAGAGCCAGATTTCTCTTTAGATTTTCTCGATCAAGAGGTTACGATTGATAGCTCATGGTCTAATAAACGCAGTGCGGTTCGCTATCTGCGCAACGACATCCGCGCCGCCATCAAGATCCATAGCCTATGGTTTCCGCGTTTATTTCCGGTAGCGTTGCGCGACATCAGCAGTCGTGGCGCAGCGGTGTTCAGTGAAAAAAAACTCGGCAAAAATAAGCGCATTTGCCTGTATCTGCTGTTCAACGACAGCGCCCGTTTCGATATTCAAGCCGTCGTGGTGCATTGCGATCACGAAAACGGCCGTTACGGCATCAAGTTCGATAATATCGAACAGTCTTTAGCCGAGCATTTACTGCACACTCAAACCGATCTGTTATTCAGCTAAGCACAAAACAACATGCCAGTACTCAGTCAAATTTATATATATCCGGTTAAATCTCTTGCCGGAATTCGGGTGGATCAGTGGCCGGTAGACAGCAAAGGCTTGCTGTACGATAGAAAATGGATGCTGATCGACAGCGACAGGCAATTCCTCAGCCAACGCCGTTTACCGAAAATGGCGCTGATCAAAACCCGTATCGAAGGTGAGCAACTGGTCCTGTCCGCCCCCGATCAACCGGACTTAACCCTGCCCTTGCAAGCGCAAGACGGCGACGAACTCGAAGTCGTAGTCTGGCACGATCATTGTCGGGCCAAAACCTGCGGCGATGCCGCGGACGCCTGGCTAAGCGGTTTTTTGCAAACCGATTGCCGGTTGGTGTATCAAACCGATAACGATATTCGTAAAGTCGATCCTAACTATGCGTTGGATAGCGATCAAACCGCATTTTCCGATGGTTTTCCGTTTCTGATCGTGTCGGAAAACTCCCTGAACGCCCTCAACCAAGCGATGCAGCTGGAATTTGACATGGTTCGCTTCCGGCCGAATTTAGTCGTCGCCAACTGCGACAGCTACGCGGAGGACGCTTGGCGGCGGATTACCATCAACGATATCGGCTTTAGATTACCCAAGCCCTGCTCCCGCTGTTCGGTACCTACCATCGATCCTTTAACCGCGGAAACCGGCAAGGAACCGTTGACGACATTGAATCGTCTGCGTAAATGGCAAAACAAAGTCTACTTCGGGCAAAACGCCTTGCATGACAAACCGGGCTTCTTGTCGGTCGGCCAATCGGTGAATATTGAGGAAATCGGCGAGCCGCGGCCACCGGTATCCGTAGCTTAAAAAGCCTGCCAATTTTCCCCTATTGGTTCAAACACACGGGAGTTGGATGACACTCCTTATCCACCCTGAAACTATTCGGCTTATGAAATTGCTGAACTGGCATTTACGACCCATTTTTGCCTGTCGCGTTTCTCGAAACCGGTCATTAAACGAAATAAAGATTCCGGGAGTTGCAGGACTACAAATCTGACGTTGGCGACCTCAACCAAGCGGCC
>CAZGUM010000203.1:0-6924 GCA_964529085.1 uncultured Methylomonas sp.
AACTTTAATTGCCATAGAGTTTTCTCCGGGATGAGTGTGAAAGACTTGCGTCGAGGTGTGCCAAAAGCACCAAAAATAGACTGGATTGTAGCAAAAACCCGCAAGCAGCGTCTACCGTCACCGCGCGCTTAGGCCCACCAATACCTAATTAACCCGGCAAAAACCTCATCGAAGAGCCCAGGCAACGCGCAAAGCAGTTAGCCGGCAAAAAATAGCAAAGTCCGAGTACGGTACAATACCAAGCCATATCCCGATATAGAGACGCAAAACATGCAAATCCAATGGTATCCCGGCCATATGCACAAAGCCAGCAAGGAGATCAAATACGCCTTGCCCGACATCGATTTATTGATCGAAATTCTCGACGCCCGGATTCCTTACAGCAGTCAAAACCCGATGCTGGCTGCTTTGCGCGGCGACAAGCCTACCATTCGCGTACTCAGCAAAACAGACCTGGCGGACCCGGAACTGACTAAAGCCTGGCAAACCTATCTGGAACGGGAACAGGCCGTTAAAACCCTAGCCGTCAGCACCCAGCAGCCGGAAAAAATCAAACAGATTATCGACTTGTGCGCGAAGATGCTGCCGGAGAAAACCGCCGCCAACAAAGTCATCCGCACCATGATCATGGGTATCCCCAACGTCGGCAAATCCACGATTATTAACGTGCTGGCCGGCCGCACCATCGCCAAAACCGGCAACGAACCCGCTGTCACCAAACAACAGCAGCGCATCAATCTAGGCAACAACATCGTACTGTCGGATACGCCGGGCGTACTCTGGCCCAACGTGGAAAACCGCCACAGCGGTTATCGGCTGGCGGTGACCGGCGCGATCAAGGATACCGCCTTTCAACACGACGACATTGCGCTATATGCCCTGGAATACCTGACCACCGCCTACCCGGAGAATCTAAAAACCCGTTACCGGCTGGCGGAACTACCCGGCGAGGCGATGACATTGCTGCAAGCCATCGGCGCCAAACGCGGCTGCCTACGCAGTGGCGGCGTGGTCGAATTGGACAAGGCCGCCAAACTGCTGCTGAACGAATTCCGTAGCGGTACGCTGGGCCAGATCACCTTGGAAACGCCGGAGATGATAGAAGCGGAACTAGTGGAGTTGACGGCGATTCGTGAAGAGAAAGAGGCCAAGAAAGCGGCAAAACGGCGCGGGACTCGACAAGATTAAACCGGGACTAATCAAGGCCGCCCGGTCACCTGATGGTATTTAAGCGCTGCTGCCGATTGTATATTCCAGATTCAAAGCCGGTGAACACTAGAAAACGGCAGATCGCAGTTTCGACCTGAACGGCCGATTGCGGGTCCTTGAGTTGCCGTTGAGAATGACCGCACTTGAATTGAAAACTGCCTGACAGTTCAGCTATATGCTTGATTCCAAAACCTTAACCCGTATTCTTCAGATTTATTTATTGTTTCGCAATCCTTATATCCCTATAATCTTTTCACTCTTTCTGGTGCCGCGGGTGAATATTTTCGCCCGCGCTTAAACAGGAAGCCGGTGATGCACTCAATGCAAAAGCCGGCGCTGCCCCCGCAACGGTAGATAAGTTAAAGGGCCACGAATATGCCACTGTGCACTTGTGCATGGGAAGGCCGTGGCTCAGGCGATAAGCCGCTTATAAGCCCGGAGACTGGCCTGGAAGATCGTTCGAGACAGCGGAGGGCTGTTTACGAAACGGTCGGAGCCGTCTCTGCCTTTTTCGTACATCCAATTCCTCTCTCGGTTTTTAACCCATGCGCGGCGGGCGCTGAGGAATTTTATGTTTACGGTTTCCCTCGCTTCGGCTTACCCCGAAGATTCACGCATTTCTTACTTGGCGTTTTGTGCGGCTGGCTATATAGCCTGTAACGCTA
This sequence comes from uncultured Methylomonas sp., assembly GCA_964529085.1. GTDB lineage: Bacteria > Pseudomonadota > Gammaproteobacteria > Methylococcales > Methylomonadaceae > Methylomonas. The sequence continues at coordinate 1,875 of CAZGUM010000203.1, forward strand.
TTTGTCGTTTAACACAACTTCAACTACTTCCCCCCTCGATACTTCAAGCGAACGCGACACCGGTTCAGTCGGCTTTGCCTTTGCTCTGCTGCTAGCTTTACCAGGCAATTATCGTGAATAACAGCGCACCGTGCCACGGGAGCATATTATCCCGTGACCACCCATCGCCTACGTTTTCAGCTTGCGCTCAGCGGCGTTTTGTCAGCCAGGCCTCCCGCCGCAACGCGTCGAGCTGGCCGGCCGGCATTTGTCTGGTCGCAGCGTTAGCGATCAGCCAACTGGCGCTTTGCGACACCATCAGAGATCAACCTCAGCCCTTATCAGAAGTGACCGTTTACGGGACCTCGGACACGGTATTACAACAACCTAAAAGCATCACCGTTATTGACCGTCAGGCGATTTTGAATGCGCCCAGTAATTCGTTGATCGATCTGTTGTCCCGCGAAGCCAACATCAGTCTGCGCAGCTTTACCGGTGACGACAAATACGGCGGCATTGATATTCGTGGTATGGGCGATAGCTTTTCCAGCAACGTCTTGATACTGGTCGATGGTGTAAGACTGAATGCGCCCGACCTGTCGGGCGCTGATTTTTCGACCTTGAGTTTGGGCCAAATAGAGCGTATCGAAGTCATTCGCGGCGGCGGCGGGGTACTTTATGGCGATGGCGCAGCCGGCGGCGTGGTCAACATCGTTACCCGCAAAGCGGGCAAAACCAAAGCGGAAATCTATAACAGCTACGGCAGCTACGATACCTTCGATTCGCGTCTCAATGCGGCGTTGGCTACCGATTCGATACGCACGTCGTTGAATGCCGCGCATTACCAAACGCAAGGCTACCGGGAAAATACATTTCTGGACAAAAATCAGCTGAGCGCCAAAGCCAGCTATCAATTCAATCAGGCTACCGAATTACAAGCCAATTTCCGCATGCATGACGACGAGTACGGCTTGGCCGGCCCGGTTGACTTAAATGCCATCCATGACGCAACGCTACGCCGCAAGGCATCCACGCCTTATGGCGGCGGCAAAACCCACGACTACGCCGGCGACGTCGGCGGGTCGCTGGATTGGGGCAAAGCAGGAACGACGCGGCTGAAATTGGCTTACCGTTACCGGGATAATCCCTATGAAACCACCAATTATTGGTCGCCGGACCAGAGTTCGGTTAATCCCTGGCGCAATGCCTTCGATCATCGCGAGCTGGATCTGCGGCATCAATTTAACCTGGATACCGGCCCAATCAGCCAAAATTGGACGCTTGGCTACTATCGCCGTATCGGTTCCGTCGCCAGACACGAAAATGGCAACAATATCCCCACGCAAAGCATGCGCCAACAGGCGGAATTCGATAACCAGAGTGGTTTTATCAATACCGCTTGGTACTTGCCGATTCCGCTGGTTTTCAATGCCGGTTACCGGCGCGACACCTTCTCGCTGCAACGCGAAGCGAACAAATACGATCTGGTTTGCCGCTATGCGCCGGTCTTTCCTTTCCAGCCACTGGGCTGTGATGCGCGCTGGCTGAATCTAAATCGCAGCCACGATGATTGGCGCAGCTTTGCGACCGATATGGGCTTGACCTGGAACATCAACGATAGCTTGATCTGGTATGGCAGCTATAACCACAGCTACCGTAATCCGAATCCGGAGGAACTGGTATTAAGTGCGCCGGATATTCAGCCGCAACACGGCAATAACTGGGAAACCGGCATGCGCTTGCGCAGTCAGGACGGCAACGAAGTGTCGCTGGCCTTGTTTCGGATGGCAACTGACAAGGAGATTTATTTCGACAGCAACGTCAACAGAAACTATGAAAACGCCACATTAAGGCACGGCTTGGAATTGACAGGGCGATTTCATCCTGCCGATGCCGTGACCTTGTCAGGTAACCTCGGTTATATAGATGCCCGCTTCCAAAGTAGCGGGTTGCGCATGCCGCTGGTTCCGGCACTGAAAGGCCAGGTCGGTGCGCTTTGGCATGCTACATCCCGTTTCAGCTTGAGCGTATCGGCGGAGTATGTTGGCGCCCGCAATAACGGCGCCAATCTCTCGGCTGACGTTCAAGAACCCAAACTCAAGGCTTATCAAAAAGTCGATCTGAAAGCGTTCTACCAAATCGGCGGGGCGGAGATTTTCGCCGGCATCAGCAATCTGTTTAACAGCTTTTATGAAACGTCCGCTTATGGCGGCGCCTTCTATCCCATGCCAGGACGACAAGCTTATGTCGGACTGACATACACCTTCCCATCCACAGGAGATAAACCATGAAGAAACTTCTCGCCGCATCCGCATTAATTTTTGCGACCAATGCCCATGCCGGACCTTTTGCGCCGGCGGCCGGACAAAACGGCTCAACAGCCATCAGTAAAAACAGTCCGCTATTTACGGAATGGGCCAGCGGTTGGACCAATTACATCCGGGGCACCGATTTGACTACCAGCTTCGCAACACCGCAAAAGGCGATTGGTCAAGCGGTCGGCGATTCCTTCGATATTGTTTCGCTAGGCAATGGCGGCAGTATCACGCTGACCTTTGATCGTCCAATCATCAACGGCGCCGGCAACGATTTTGCCGTATTCGAAAACTCTTTTAGCGACACCTTTCTGGAATTAGGCTTTGTGGAAGTGTCTTCCGACGGCACTAATTTTTATCGCTTCAACAATTATTCTTACACCCCGGCAGCAGTTAGTGCATTTGGTGCTGTTGATCCAACCAATATTTACGGCCTTGCCGGCAAATACCGTCAAGGCTTCGGTACCCCTTTCGATCTATCCGAATTGGTCGGCATCAGTGGTCTGAATATAAACAACGTTAGTTATGTTCGTATTGTTGATGTGCTGGGTAACGGCACCGAGACCGATTCTTTGGGTAACAAAATTTACGACCCGTATAAAACCACCGGCAGCGCGGGCTTCGACCTTGATGCGATCGGCGTCATTAACGCCCAAGTAGCTGCCGTGCCATTACCTGCCTCTCTGTGGCTATTCGGCAGCGCCTTACTGGGTTTTGCCGGCATTCGCCGCCGCACCGCAAGACCTTAAATAGTATTCTAACTTCCAAAGGAACAAGTAATGATGAAAACCCTAATATTACCCATCGCTGTTATCGGGCTGACATTATCCGGTACAGCTGAATCGGCCGTTACCAGCAATTTTGACAACTTAATCCTGGCGGCTAACAGTCATTGGGCGGGCGAGACCAGCCCGTCCGCCCCCTTGTTCGAACCGAACGCCAGTAGCTTTAACTCAGGGCTAGCGACATTCTCCAATCAAATGACCGATTGGGGGGGCGGGGTCAGCTCATGGTCAGGTTGGGCCTATTCCAACCAGACCGACAACACCACGCCGGGGTTCGAAAATCAATATAGCGCCTACACCGGGCAAGCGCATAGTGGCAGCAATTTTGGCATTGCCTATCTCTCGGGTGATGCCGCGCAAATCAGTTTTGCCGGTCCCGTGCAGGCAGATGGTTTGTATTTGACGAATACCACCTACACGGCTCTGTCCATGCTCAACGGCGACAGTTTTGCCAAAAAATTCGGTGGCGCCAGCGGTAATGATGCGGATTGGCTTAAGTTGACCGTTTCCGGCCTGAGTGGTGGTGTTGAATCCGGAGCCATCGATTTCTATCTGGCGGATTACCGCTCTAGCAATAACAGTCTGGACTACATTGTCAATGGCTGGGAATGGCTCAATTTATCCTCATTGGGTACCATAGATGGTCTGAAGTTTGCCATATCATCGTCGGATACAGGCCTGTTCGGCATGAACACCCCGGCATATTTCGCCATGGATGATTTGACCGTCACCGCAGTGCCGTTGCCGGCAACGATCTGGCTTATGATTACTGGTTTACTGGCTTTTCTGGGCTTTAACCGCGGGACTGTGCATAGAAATCCCGCGCTTATTTGATATTTAAACACTCCAAAGGAAGTTTGCCCCGGCCTCTACATGGTCGGGGTAAAAATGCCAGGACTGAACGAAGTGAAGCTCACAGATCGCGACCTTCGTTCGGCACAGCTTATGGAGTTAACACACACCCTGATTCCATCTTTTGAGTCCCGGTAAGAGCTCTTACATAATGAAGTCTGCCAATCAAAGCACATATCACTAGACCCTAAGTGTTTAGTGATATATTGTCAACTCAGAAAAAGAGCTAGCCCTAAATCCAAGACACCAAACTGTCGGCAACATCTTTACTGTTCAATACATGGAGAATAGATATGCGTTTTAAGCAATCCCTGCTGACGGTCGGCCTCATGCTAGGTTTAACCACCTTGAATTCCCACGCCTCGTTGATCGCCTACACCTCTGGCACGCAACGCCTAATATACAGTGACGTCAGCGGTGTTACCTGGTCTGGTGACGCCAACCTACTAGGTACTCTGGAAGCCAGCAATCCTAATTTGGTAGACACCATCATAAGCAAAGTAGGTTCTATCGTTGACAGCCCAAACCGTTTTGACACCCCGGCTGGTAGCGGCAGTCACACACTAACTGCGGAAGATTTCGGTGCAAACGGCTGGGTCACCTGGTTCGGCGCCCAGGCGTTTACTAAATACCTCAACACCATCAACTACGCCGGTTCCAGCCAATGGACCTTGCCAAGTGCGGGCACGAATCCGCAATGGGGTTACAACCAAACCAACACACAATTCGGTGAATTATTCTATAACGAACTGGGTGGCATCGCCGACGAAAACGGTGGCTACCACACCATCCCCACTAACAGCAACTTTACCAATTTGAAATCTGACCCGTACTGGTTGAATGAAGAGGCTGGGATGCCTCACTATATATTAGGCCCATCTGCGTGGGTCTTCTATACCAGTCAAGGCCTCCAGAATCCTTGGGAAAAGGACTCCTTGTTGTACGCATGGGCAGTTAGCCCTGGACAAATATCAACCGTGCCGCTACCAAGTGCTGCCTGGCTGTTTAGTACTGGAATGTTGGGCTTACTGGGTTTGAAACGTCTCGGGTACGCTGGGTAATTCGGTTCTTTTTGGGGGCAGCAAGCGGACTTCCGCAGGCTAAACCCGTCGCTCATTG
>CAZGUM010000204.1:0-6830 GCA_964529085.1 uncultured Methylomonas sp.
ACTTGCAGCAAATCGCCGGAACCGGTGAAGGCGTCGGTAAAGGTTTTGGGGATGAGATGCAACAAAAAATCGGCGGTGCTTTGCTGGCTTGCTTGTTTGACGAAGCCGGAAACGGCTTGCGCATCCAGCGTGGCCGGATCGACGTTAAAGCCTTGGCCGGGCTTCAGTAGATTGGCGATCAGCACGCCCAGTGCCAGTGCGAAAGTCGAGACGATTTCGAAATACAGCAAGGCTTTGACGCCGACGCGTCCGGCTTTTTTCATGTCGTCGGCGCCCGCGATGCCCAGCACGATGGTGCAAAACACAACCGGGCCGATCAGCATCTTGATCAGGCTGATAAAGCCGTCGCCTATGGGTTTTAGCGAGACAGCGTGTGCGCCGTCCAGATATCCGAACATACCGCCGGCAAAGATAGCCAATAGTACCCAGAGGTAGAGCCGGGCGGAGGGGCTGCTAATTTTGACTGATGGCGTGCTAGGGTTTTGCGGATTCATGGTTTAAATTGAGACATCGGATAATCCGGCGTTATTGGGTTTGTAAGAACTATCGTTTAAAACCCGTTTAAAAAGCAAGGTTAAAAACCGGTTCAATGCAGTATTGGTCATTATCCGGTTTTCGGCTAGGCTCTATGCACGTGGTTATTGACCAATACTGGAGTTTCGATCATGCGCGTCTTATGCAAAACAAGTTGTGTCTGCCTGTTGCTGGTGTTGGTAGGGGCTTGCGCCAATCTCAATCCCGATTTAGCCGGTAGCGCTGCCAATTCGGCTTGTGCCGGCGACGTAATACAGCCGCCCGCCGGATTGGTAGAAGTGATCGATACCGAACTGCGACACGCTGCGGAAGGCGAGCCCGGTAAAGGCAAGTTGTGTAAGGCCAAAGTGTTCATGGCGCAGATGCCGGTTGCGGTTTACCGGGTGTGGGACAGTAGCCGCGCTTATAGCGTTTACGGTAGCTGGTGGTCGCTGGCGTATCCGGCCGGGTCGCGGGAAAGTTATCAAAAAGCCGAAGCGATTTGTCCGGAATGGAGCGCTTTGGATCGGGTGACCGTCTGCAATATCAAAGTCGGGGCGCGGGTGGTGATCGGTCCGGGACAAAGCATGGATTGCGCCAATGACCTAAGCTATAAGCCGTCCCCGGAGAATCAGGTTTATATCCCGAACGATAGCCGTAACAATCAGGTGTTTGTCGAAAATTGCAGCACCGGCGCGCCCTGGCCCAATCCTGCTCCGTGAGGCTCAATCCGAGCCGACCGCCTTTTTCAGCAGCGGTTTAAACGCAAATATCGCCAAGCCGGTAGCAACGCCTAAGGCCGCCAGCAGCATAAAGAATTGCTGTTTCGGTACTTGCTCGTAAAAACTGCCGATATAACCCGACAAATAATTACCGAAAAATGTCGAAAGTAACCACATGCCCATCAGCATCCCGACCAAACGCGGCGGCGAGACTTTGCTGACCAGGGACAAACCGATTGGGGAAAGATAAAGTTCGCCCAGCGTGTAGATCAAGGTACACAAAGCCAACCACAGAAAGCTGATTTTCTCGGCGGCTTCGATGCCGTCAATCGCGAAGATCAAAATCAAAAACGACGCGCCCAATAATCCAGATCCGAAGGCCATTTTGCCGACGCTGGAACTTTGCCGGCCTTGACCGGCGCGGTGCCGGGAAACGCGGTCGATTACCGGCGCCAATATAAAAATAAAGGCCGGATTCAGCGATTGAAACCAAGTCGATGGTAGTTCCCAACCCAGCAGATGCCAATCGGTATTGTGCTCTGCAAACAGTTGCAGGGTGTTGCCTTGCTGTTCGTATACCGCCCAGAACAGGATATTCAAAACGGCTAATGCGATCAGTCCGCCTATGGCTTGCCATTCCTTTGCGGTCAGCGGCAATGCCTCAACCGCGTTCGCGGTATTGGGTAGCAATTGGTCGGCGGCCAGATACTTCCGGCCGCATAAATACACCAATAAACCCACCAACATGCCGATGCCGGCCGCGCTAAAACCGTAATGCCAACCGTAGCGCTGGCCCAGAGTACCGCAGATCAACGGCGAGAAGAAAGCGCCTAGATTGATGCCCATGTAGAAAATGGTGAAAGCGCCGTCGCGGCGCGGGTCCCCAGGCGGATATAAGCTGCCGACCTGGGTTGAAATATTCGGTTTGAAACAGCCGTTACCCAGTATCAAAAACAACAAGGCCCAGAGGAAAAATGCTTCCGAGGCCATCAGAAAATGGCCTATGGCCATCAATACGCTGCCTAAAATCACGCTTCTGCGTTGCCCTAACACCCGGTCGGCCAAAATGCCGCCGAATAAGGGTGTGAAATACACCAGGCCGGTGTACAGCCCGTAAATGTGCGAAGCCAATGCTTGCATGGACAATGGTCCGAATAATGCTTGTAACCCGGCCTGCAGCGCGGTAAAGCCGAATACGTGGGTATCGGTTTGCGCTGCTTGCAGCAGATGTCGGGTCATATACAACACCAGCAGGGCGCGCATGCCGTAATAGGAAAAACGCTCCCACATTTCGGTGAAAAACAACACGAACAAGCCGATGGGGTGACCAAACAGGTTTTTTTGTTTCATGTCGAAAAAGGCGTAATTCAGTTTGTGGGAATGGGGTTACGACATGATCTCATAAGCGCCAATCTGGGGCATTTTGATTGTAAACCCTGGATAAACGCACCGCCTTGAAACACGGCGGGCATGCGGATAAAAAAATACCTTTTCAGGGCTATTTCGGCTACCGCATCGCCGGAATGGCTGTTATAAAGTGAACAAGCGCCATAGTTTGCGCCATTCGAACTCGTTGGTGAATGCGGCGAGTTCGATTCAATATACTCAAGGAACCTTAATGATGACGCTAAGCGATTATTTCAACTACCGGCTAGATGCCGACGGTAATAAATATGTGGAGGTTTCGATTCGAGGCGTGAGCTTGCTGCGGCTGCCGGCTACAAATAAAGGCACCGCGTTCAGTGTGCAGGAACGTATCGAACTGGGATTGGACGGCTTATTACCGCCGCAAGTCACCGATCTGGAACAGCAACTCGATCGCTTGTATACCAATTATCAACGACAGGCGAACGATATTTCCAAGTATCAGTTTCTAAGGGCTCTGCAGGAGCGCAACGAGGTGCTGTTTTACGCGCTGCTGGAGCGGCATTTGGAAGAAATGGTGCCGATAGTCTATACCCCGACCATAGGCTTGGCGGTACAGCAATTTAGTTTGAATTTTACCAGCACCCGCGGCTTGACCTTTTCGACGGCCAATATCGACCGCGCCGAAACGATTTTGAAAAATTACGTCCTGCGCGACATCCGCATGATTGTGGTGACCGATTCTTCGTCGATTTTGGGTATCGGCGATCAAGGCATGGGCGGGCTGGCGATTTGCATAGGCAAGCTCGGACTCTATACAGTCGGTGGCGGCTTGTGTCCTTTTCAGACTTTGCCGGTCAATCTGGATGTGGGCACCAACCGCACCGAGCTACTGGACGACCCGTTCTATTTGGGCGCGCACGAAAAACGTCTGAATGATCAGCCGTATTTCGAATTGGTCGATAAATTTGTCACGGCCGTGCAGAAAGTCTGGCCGAAAGCGATTATTCAATGGGAAGACTTTGCGAAAAACGTCGCGTTCGACCTGTTGGCAAAATATAAAGACAGGGTGTCTTGCTTCAACGACGATATACAGGGTACCGGTGCGATGGCCTTGGCCGGCCTGCTGTCGGCTTGCCGTATAAAAGGCGAAACCCTCGCACAGCAAACCGTGGTGGTGGTGGGCGCCGGCGCCGGCGGCTTTGGCGTGGCCTGCGCCATTAAGAAAGGCATGCTGCGCGAAGGTTTGAACATGGAGCAAATCCTGCAACGGATTTTCGTCGTCGATGCTCACGGTTTGGTGGTGAAGGAAGCCGCCACTGAGACCTACAAATTACCGCTGTCGCATACCCAGGCAAGTTATCACGACTGGGACATTCCGGACGATAGAGTTCCTGACCTACTGGAGGTAGTTACCCACGCCAAACCGACGGTATTGTTGGGGTTGACCGGCGTGCCGGGATTGTTCACCGAGACCGTGGTTAAAACCATGGCGGCAAACCACGCTAACCCCGTTATTTTTCCCTTATCCAATCCCACGGCCAATTGCGAGGCGACGCCGGAAGATATATTTCAATGGACCCAGGGCACAGCGATGGTGGCAACCGGCAGCCCCTCGGCGGATGTCGAATATCAGGGCCGTCGCTATCCGATAGGGCAGGGCAATAATGCTTTTATTTTTCCGGGCTTGGGCGTAGCCGCCGTTTTGGGCGAATGCAGCCGTATCAGCGATGCGATGGTGTTGGAGTCGGCGTATGCCTTGGCGGATTACATGGCGCAACACAGCATGGCGGCCAGCCTAATATTTCCGCCGGTCGGCGATCTGAAAAAAGTCAGTCTGCATGTCGCCGCCAAAGTTCTGGCTGCGGCGCTGGAAGACGGTTCCGCGACTCGACAGGACTTAAAAGGTATCGATTTGCCGGCCTACGTCGAAGCCAATCTCTGGAAAGCGGAGTATGCGCCTTTCAAATATTCCGGCGCATCGGCGGAGGCCACTGTTTGAGCCGTTTGATGCGGGCTGAATCCGCTTGCCAGTCCTTATGGTAAGGTCTCACAAGGCTTAGCGTTTGCAACTGGATGCGGTTTTCCTGAATCTCGCCTATCTTATCGGCGGGGTTGGCATTCTGGTGGAATGGCGGGCTTATTGGTTGTCCGGCGGATTGGCTTTTCGGCGCTGGTCCGCTGCCGGCGCCTTGCTCTGGGCGGCTCAGTATCTGTTATTGGGCGCCTGGACCGCCGGTTTGACCATGGCCAGCACCGCGCTGCGTACCATGCTGTCCGGCCGTTTGGAGAAAGACGTGTATAAGCGGTGGGCGGCGGCAGGTTTTGTGGCCTTGTTTACCGGGTTGACGGCGTTTTCCTGGCAAGGGCCAGTCTCGTTGCTGCCTGCCTTTGCCGTAATCAACACCACGCTGGCTTTGTTTTACCTGAATAATCGCAATATGCGTATCGCGCTGTTGGCGTCCAGCGTGGCGTGGATTGGCAACGATTATATTTGGCAGGCTTGGCCGGCCTTGTTGGCCGAGAGCGTGGCGATGGGCATCAATCTGCGGACTATTCGCAAGCTGTATGCCGGCCAGTTTTAAAGAGCGGACACTAGTACGTGGATAATTTTTGGGTATTCGATGTGATAAACGGCCAATTTCCGACCTTCGAGGTTGATTTCTGAATGGCCGGTTTATGTCATAAATTGCTCGTCTACGTTCGCCATAACCGGCAGCAAAAAGCGGTGCGGCGAAGGAGCTCCGCTTTTTACTGTCCGCGTTGATGGCGTTGTTAGCTGATATTTTACTTTGGTAATAATTCATACTATTCAACCCGTGAATATGTTTTACCTTCAAGAACACGTTTAACCTGAGCAACGTCTTTTGCGCCAATACGCGTAAATATTTCTTCGGCAGAATATTCCTTGCCAAGCTCGCGTATCGCTCGTACTTGATCAGCCGATAACCTGCCATCTCGGCCACAAATTTGAGCAATGGCCCAATCATTATCTCGCCACTTTTCTGTTACCCAAGGCGCAGGGAGGCCTTTCCTAGGATGCTCTTTTAGCCACTCACTAACGATTCTGTCCCGCTCATCTGGCATTGGGACAACAGATTGTGATAACAAGCCATTCTCTCGTAGGTAACGCAAACCAGATTTACCACCCGGGATCATGTTAAGGCGGCGTTTATCTTCCCAATGGCCTTCGACTAAAAATTCTTCGGTTGCGTACAATTTTTCAAGATCATCAGTTATACCCATCACCTTGTGATTAACATAGGCAATTCGTCCTTTTTCCTTCTCTTCACGAAACTTCCTATGGAACAGTAGGGGGCTGCCTCCGTCGATCGCTCGTTTATGCTCTGACCACCGCTTTTGCCAGCTACGCGTAGTAACGCCTACATAAAAATATCCATCATTTGGATACGAGCCTCCATTTCCAAAAATATGTTGGTAAAGCACGTATGCTCTTTTTGGAAAATGTTTTGGCGACAACAAGAAGTGTGCGGGTATAGAAAAGAGCAAACTTGGCTGTGTTATCTGACTTTCATCTATAGTTGTTTGGCCTTGCCTCGCTGCTTGAATAAACACTGGATCAGTCACAACGTCGATAGAAATAATTGGCTGAAGCGCGCGCTCCTCTTCTTCGAGGTTCTTTCCAGATTGGTACTCTGTAGCAACTCCAACTGTACGATGACCAGCCTCCAATTTCCGGAAAGGCGCAACAAAGCCTGGGGATTTTCCAAGAAAGTTTAATTGGACAACTGGAATCATCTGCCCCGGCTTTACTCGAAAGACGCCATTAGGATTCCTAGCTACTTTAATCCATTCCGCACCGTAGCTTGATGTTTGTATGAAATTATTTAGCAGAGTTTCCACCTCGCGACGACGAGAAATCATTGGTTTTGGAGCTAAGTGCTCCCACCATGACATGTTTATTGCTACGTCGCTTCGCATTTCCGAGAGACCTTATTTGTAACAGCTAACGTAAAGTTAACCGGCGCGCGCCGCTTTTGCGCGCGTTCGTGTTGAGCGAAAGGTTATGTCATTGGTTGTTAATTTTCTGAACATGCGCATCTATGCTCTCAGACAAATGCCGGCATTGTGCAACCAGCTCATTGACGCTCGCCACCGACACTGAAACTTGATTGCCTTCCTTATCATATCCTGCCCTATGAGCACAATCATGCCTGATGTGTCAACACAAAACCGGACACATAGTTAAGCGGCTTGATGCCGCAATTC
>CAZGUM010000205.1:0-6811 GCA_964529085.1 uncultured Methylomonas sp.
CGGGTTTTCGGGAAGGACAAACTCACCCAGGGCGGCAACACCGAATTGCCGCCCGCTACTCTAAGCCAGGCCAACACATAAGCCAAAGACTTGTGCCAAAGCGGATCGGGCAAATAGTGGTTAACGATTTGTTGCTGTCCGGTACGGCAGACCTTGGCGTCGGTCGCCCGCTGCCAGGCCACTTGCGCATCGCTCAACGAAGGCCGCAACGCAGCGCGCAAGCTGGCAAAAAAATTTGCCACACCCTTACCGTTTTCCGGCGTTAATAAAAAGTGCAGACACAGCGCTTCGTCGGGATGCTCCGCCACTCGCTGCCGCAAGGCGTCGGCCTGATCCAGAAACAACTCGTAAGCCAGTTCCGCGTCGCGGACCGGATCGTTACGGGTGGTCGTGCAGAGTTTGTAGTCTTTCACCAAACGGTGATAAGGATTTTGCGGAAAAGCCACCGGCGACAATTCCAGCGTATCGACCAGCGGCAAGCGATGCAGAGCCAGATCGGGATGTAATACCGATAAGGCCGGTTGATCGAAGGCAATTACGTTGTGGCCCAACACAAACGCCGCGCCTTCGCTGATTTGATCCAGTTTTTGCTTCAGATCGGCGGCCTTGCCGGATATACGCAAGCGCGCATCGGTATCCGGGCGATACGCACCGATCTCCCGCAGTTTTAAAGTATCCTGCCGCGCGGTTTCAATGTCGATGCAAAGGCACTTGGCTCGGGTTCTGTCGGGTGGTAGAGCCATTAGTTTGGAAAGGAATGCACTTGAATATTTAGGTTAGGTAAGTGATTCATTGCCAGACGTAATTCGGTCAAGCCTCGCCGCGCAGCTAATTACGGCCGATCGAACCGGGGCATAACCATAGCGCAACAAACCGGATTTGTCTCAATGCTAGGGTAGCGAACTGTGGTGACGAGAAAACACAAGCGCCAATGCGGGAAACAAGCGGTACGCCACCCGCCTTGCTCTATCGATTAGCCCATTGGCGCTCGTTACGAAAACAGAGCTGCTTTCGTGAAACCGCCAGATAAAACGGCGGAGGCGCCAGCGACACAAAACCTAAATTGCGAAATTAATCGAAACTGCCAGCAAACCCAAAGCGGATGAAGCCATTCCGCAAACCGGGCCAGTGAACAAAAAGAAGGAAAAAAGAAGAGATCTCCCGCCTGCGCCGTCTGATACTTTCGTCCTTGAACCGAAGGTTCAAGTGGAAACCAAATCCAGTCAATTAGGCTTCCTGAATAAACAGGCATGCGCACCATGAATGGCAAAAAGTTTCCGGGGTAAAAACAGGTTCAGGAAACACCCAGTACTGCTCGAACGCCGCAGGAGATAGGGCGTGCATTCTATACAGATTTACGAATTTTCTAAAACGTTTTCTATTTTGTTTCGCAAATCTGCGAGACGGGCGCAAATATCGACGCTGCCGTTGTTTCCGGTTTTATTGGCGGCCACCAAATCGTGGGCCAAATTCAAGGCTGCCAGTACCGCGATACGGTCGGTGCTGCTGACTTTGCCGGTATCGCGGATTTTGCGCATTTGCCGGTCCAATTCGCGGGCCGAGCTGATCAAGGTATCCTTTTCGTCGGCGGCACAGGCGATTTTATATTCCTTATCCAGAATATTCAGCGAAACGGGCTGGACGGCTTTACTCACGAATCGTGCTCCATCGCTTTCAAACGCGCAATCATCGCTTCGACCCTAGCCTTGGCCAAGGTGGTTTTTTCCAATAGTTTGGCTTTTTCCCTAACCAAGGCATCCTGTTTAACTTTCAATGACTTATTCTCGCTTTTGACATGATTGAATTGTGCAATCAATGTGTCCAGTTTTGCTTCCAACGCTTCGAGTTCGGTTGACGGATCTTTTTCTGTTTGAGACATAGCAGGAGTATGGGCCGATATGACATTATAATCATCGTGGATGGCTAAGAATGTTAGCATAAGCCATGTTATTAAACAGCTTTAATAAGGAAACAAAGATCAGATGACCTACCGTGCGGTTGAAGCAATTTTGGAGCAATACGATGCCGATATCGGCGCCGCGGAAGCGCACGGTATTGCGGCGGGCATGCTCTGTGTCGAAATCCGCGCCGATGCGGAAAACTGGCTACGCGAACTGATAGACGACGAAAATCAATTGTTCGACGAAGACAAGTCCTTACTGCATGGCGTGTTCGAAAAAACCCGGGAGTTGTTGGAAAATCAGAACGACGAATTTGCCTTCGATTTGCTGATGCCGGACGAAGACGATCCGCTGGACGAGCAAGTGGAAGCCTTGCGCAACTGGTGCCAGGGTTTTCTGTTCGGCGTGGGTTATGCGCAGACCGGGGCCGACTGGCCTGGCGATACCGCCGAAGTGATGCGCGACATGATAGAACTGACCAAAATCGACGCCGAGGTCGGCGACGAAGACGACGAAAATGCCTTAATCGAAATTCGCGAATACGTCCGCGCGGCGGTGTTTACCGTCCGCGACCAGTTTGCCGAACTCAATCAATCGCAGACGCATTAATTAAGCTGACAGCCCATGAAACAAAGCGAATTCAAAAAACGCCGCGCCACCCTGATGAAACAAATCGGCAAGGGCAATATTGCCATCATTGCCAGCGCGCCGCAGCGTACCCGCAACCGCGACGTTCACTACCCGTTCCGCCAGGACAGCGACTTTTACTATCTGACCGGCTTTAACGAAGCCGAATCGATGGCCGTGTTCATCCCCGGCCGCGAACAAGGCGAATACATTCTGTTCTGCCGGGAATTCGACGAGAAAAAAGCCTTGTGGGAAGGCGCCCACGCCGGCCTGGAAGGCGCCACCAAGCACTACGAGGCCGACGATTCTTTCCCGATCGACGATCTGGACGACATCCTGCCCGGCATGCTGGAAAACAAAAGCAAAGTGTTCTACCCGATGGGCAAGGACAGCGATTTGGACCACAAACTACTGGAGTGGATCAACCACATCCGCAAGCAGTCGCGTTCCGGCGTCACCGCGCCGGGCGAACTGGTGTCGCTGGAACATATCATTCACGAAATGCGTTTGTTCAAAAGCGCCGAAGAACTGAAATTGATGCGCCGCGCCGGTGAAGTATCCGCCAAAGCTCATATTCGCGCCATGCAGGCCTGCAAACCCGGCTTATACGAATATCAAATCGAAGCCGAATTGATCCACGAATTCATTCAGGACGGCCTGCGCGCGGTGGCTTATCCCTCCATCGTCGCCGGCGGCAAGAACGCCTGCGTGCTGCATTACGTGGAAAACAAGGACAAGCTGAACAAAGGCGATTTACTGCTGATCGACGCCGGCGTGGAATGCGACCATTACGCCGCCGACATCACCCGCACTTTTCCGGTATCCGGTAAATTCAGCGAACCGCAAAGACTGCTGTACCAACTGGTGCTGGACGCCCAAGCCGCCGCACTAGCTGAAATCAAACCCGGCAATCCCTGGAACAAAGCCCACGACGCCTCGGTGGAAACCCTGACCAAAGGCCTGATTGAACTAGGCCTGTTAAAAGGCAAACCCAAAAAGCTGATCAAGGACGAAAAATACAAACAGTTTTACATGCATCGCATCGGCCACTGGCTGGGGATGGACGTGCATGACGTCGGCGATTACAAGATCAAGGACGAATGGCGTCTGCTGGAACCCGGCATGGTGTTAACCGTGGAACCCGGACTTTACGTGCCGGCCGACTGCGAAACAGTGGACAAACAATGGCGCGGCATCGGCATTCGCATTGAAGACGATGTCTTGGTAACCAAAGACGGCCACGAGATTCTCACGCATGGCGTTCCCAAAGCCGTTGCCGACATCGAAGCCTTGATGGCGGGCTAAGCAATGCAACACGATTTTGACCTGATCATTGTCGGCGCCGGCCTTGCCGGTAACTGTCTGGCCCTGGCGCTGAAAAACAGCGGCTTGAAGATCGCTTTGGTCGAAGCCAATAGCCGCGAACAACTGCGTCACTCACCGGCCGGCGACCGCGCGTTGGCTTTGGCAGCCGGCACCGTGGAACTGCTCAACGACTTGGGCGCCTGGCGCGGGGTGGCCGATAAAGCCACCGCTATCAAACATATCCACGTCTCGGATCGTGGTCATTTCGGTAAAACCCGGCTAGCCGCCGAAGATCAGGGCGTGGAAGCATTGGGTTACGTAATCGTCGCCCGCGACATCGAACAGCATATGGCCGATCTGGTCGAAAAAACCGACACGGTTTGCTTGTATCAAACCCGAGTCGCCGGCTTGATGTCCGGCCGCGACGCCGTAAATGTCAGTTTGAAACAGCATGACGGTAGCTCCTTAAATGTCAGCGCGCAGTTGCTGGTCGGCGCGGACGGCGGCAACTCCACGGTTCGTAAACTGTTGGAAATTCCGCAGCAAGTCACCGAATACGGCCAAACCGCGCTGGTCACCACCGTGCAATCGGCGCTGCCGCATCGCAATATCGCCTTCGAACGCTTTACCGAATTCGGTCCGCTGGCCCTGCTGCCGGTGGCGGGTAAACAATCGGCGGTGGTGTGGACGCGCACCCACGAACAAGCCGAAACCCTAATCAACGTCAGCGACCGCGAATTTCTCGCCGAACTGCAAAACTGCTTCGGTTACCGCTTGGGCGAACTAAAACTAGCCGCGCCGCGCCGAGCGTTTCCGTTAAGCCTGATCCGCGCCGAAAACATGGTCTCCGGCCGCACCGTCATCATCGGCAACGCCGTGCATCAATTGCATCCGGTAGCCGGCCAAGGTTTTAACCTGGGGATACGCGATGTGGCCTTACTGGCGGAAATGCTGCTCGATCAACACGAGCGTAATGGCGATTTGGGTGATGCCCGCCTGCTGAAAAACTACAGCCGGCAACGTCAACAAGATCACGGCAAAACCATAGGCTTTACGAATAGTGTGGTGAAGCTGTTCTCCAACGACAATTTACCCCTGGCCGCCGTCCGCAACGCCGGTCTGACCTTGCTGGACCACCTGCCGTTTGCTAAACAACTGCTTACGCGACATGCGATGGGTTTGGCGGGTCGTTTGCCTAAGTTGGGTGATCGGGAATAACTCCAAATCAGCAAGCGTAGGTCACATTGCCGCCTAAGCGGTTACGTGACATTTCAATAATAGATTTTGGATATGTCAGGGAACACTAACGCGCACCCGGCACTACCAGGCTGCTCACGCGGCATGCGATGGGTTTGGCGGATCGCTTGCCTAAGTTGGGTGATCGGGAATAGTCCCGAAAAACCGCAACTGTTGATCACATTGCCGACTAAGCAGTTATGTGACATTTCAATACTAGCTTTTGGATATGTCAGGGAACTCTACCGCGCACCGTGACCCAAGAGGCTTTACTGACTAGGCTCCGCTGAATGCGGCACGGAAAACTTCTCTACTCGGCACGCCAACTCAATTGCTCGTTCACTGTATGGTGCCTCATCGGCGATCACGGAGTAGATAAGATAAAGGGAACCGAAGGGTCGAGGAGAGGAATCTCGCGACTTCTGCCCGCGCACTACTGCACGTTCCCAAGCCTTCTGTTCCTCATCGAGAGCGGCGCGGTCTCGCGGCGACAGCAACTTCCGCAATGAAGCGAGGTTCACGTCTATTTCTTGCTTCCATTCGAATATGAACGCTCCAATGAATTGCGCGTCTGCACTGCATCCACACGGCAGATGTTGGGCGGATTGAAGACACGACCACCATTTATGGATGACGTACGGCGATTGTGTATTGTCGATCAAAACTTCCGCCGTACGCTTGTTTCTTACTTCGCAAGCACCTGTGACGCTTCCTACAGGTGGCCTCGGACACGATGAATATTGAGAGAACTCCGACGCCTCTCCTGCAGTAACGACAACTGAAGTGGCGGCAAGAAGCGAAAGGACCAGTCTAACCTTGATTTTCAAGATACCCTCCATTCATAACCAATCGAGTGATTATAAAGTTTCCGTATATCACTCAAACACATGCTTAACAACTAGATCAAATGATCTGCAACAAAATTCGGAATATTCCTAAAGTTGCCCCTGGATTACGGTTTTCTTCATCCCAGATCTATTTACTAAACCCTACGCCGCTTCAACGCCACGCAAAACCCACCAAACATCGGCCAAAACATCCCCGGCAACGGCACAGCGGCGACCGTGTTCACGGAAAGCGGCGCTGCGCTTGCCGACAACACATTGCCCCCGGCATCCGCCAATCCGTTAATCAGTAAATCAATCTGACTGCTAGCACCGTTCAGCACATCGAAACGAATTACCGCCAGCGTAAAGCTATCGGCTTGCAGGGTTTGTAAATCCGCTGCGTCGTCCAATGAGGACTCGAACAGATTCAGTACGCCGGGCGCAAGCAAATCAGCGGCGACACTGTTCCCACCCAAATTAAACACATCCAGTTCGTCACTCAGAAGCGGATCGCCGAAAGCCGCGCCGGCGAACGCCAAATGTGTTGGGTCGAACTGAATATTGAAATCATACGTTCCCAGCGCAGCGTCGGCCAAGCCGGAGATGCTCAGGCCGATCTCAATGAGGTCGGCGGTTTGGTTAAGCAGCGTAAAGTGCAAATCAATAGCCGCATCGGCAACGCCGCTGGCCACGCATAAGGCTATGCCGACCAGGCCGGCTTTTAGTTGTTTAATCATGGTTGTTATTCCTTAATTCGGCATCCTGGATTCCCGCCTGCGCGGGAATGACGGAATAGTTTCGGTTCGTAAGTCCGGCTGGAAAAATCGATGATCGGTCTTTGGGTCAAGCCCGCTTAAACTGCGCAACGCGGGCGGGTGCAAAGCAAAGTCAGCTTGCGCACATCCAACGCATTGA
>CAZGUM010000206.1:0-6772 GCA_964529085.1 uncultured Methylomonas sp.
CCCAACATCGCCTTCATCAAATAGTGATTGGCAAAACATGTTGGAACTTACAATGAGATTTGTTATAAAGCTAAGTGCCCCTTTGTATGCAAGCGATCCACCTAAGACAATGGGGTAAAGCATATCAAATGAGAACGTGATTTAAGACTTTGTACTTATTGAGGTCTTCTATAGCAAACGAGGAAACTAAACTACTACCGCCTAAAGGCGGTAGTAGTTTAGTTTGAATTTATAATGGCTTTATTAGAAGCACAGTGCCAAAAATCGACATTGCATAAATCTCGGACTACATAATAGCCACAGACAGAAATATCTACATCATATTCCAGCAAATTAGAATCCTTCAAACATGTTATGACCAATCCCAACCATCACTATCAACAAATCCAATAAACCGGCACAAAATCTGTTAATCCCAAGTTCCTAGCTGGCCCTTATCCACCATGGTCTTGACTCAATAATTAAATTCTACTATCATATTCTATGATACGCTTCACATAGGTAAAAGCTCCTATCAGTAGATCCATCGTCAACAATGATTACTTCGATTTTGTGAATGCTCTGCTCGAGCACATAATGCAGGCATTGGTCCTGAAATTTTTCAGAGTCGTAAACAGGCACAATGATGCTAATGAGAGAATACATAATTTCGATTTCTGAATCGTTGCAGAAGCATTCCTAAGGTTAACAAGAATACTTACTCATACCAAGGGCTGATGGTAACTGTGTCATATGCAATTAACAGATTGTTGATTATTACAAAATAAATTTACTTTTGAGACAAATGAATAGAAGGGACACTGAGACGTGAATCAAGAACTAGCACCCGATATAAATGATCATAAACCATTTCACGAAATAGCCATTAACAAGGTTGGAATTTCAAAACTCAGACAGCAAGTAAAATTGATGATTAATACTGTACCACTTACCGTCCCTGCCGAATTCAACTTGTCAATTGAGTTGCCCAGCACTTATCGGGCAGCGCATATGTCCAGAAATTTAGAGGCCATGAGAGAAGTGCTTACAGCAGGTGAAACGGATAATAATATAATTCTTGATAATCATGAAATTTGCCCTCAGATAGCTTCTAAATTGCTTGACTATCATGACTACACAACCCGAGCTTATGCAGAAGTAATGATGGAATACTTTGCTAAAAGGTTTTCACCACGGCAGAAGTTGGCTAATCTCGAGTCCTTTAAAGTAAGATTTGGTGCAGTTGCGATAAAAGAAAATAATCAAAAAAGGATCAATCATTCTTTAGAAGTCGTAGTTGAGGGAACAACAACGTGCCCTTGCGCTCAAAATCAAGCTAGGTTTAGGATCCTGCAAAGATTATCCGAATTAAATATCGATATAGATCAGATGCTACTAGAACAAATAGTTTTTCCAACTCATATGCAACGTGCAACTGTGGCAATTCATCTTACTGGCATGGACTCTAGTGGAATCTTTATAGATGATCTTATAAGTCTTGCTGAGGACTCCATGAGCAACAGCACGCACGCGTTGTTGAAAAGGGACGACGAAGAAGATTTGATTAGGAAGGCATTTCTTAATCCAAAATTCGTAGAAGATGTTGCCAGGTCGGCTGCATACAAACTAGCTGTTTATTCACCCAAGTTAGGCGATCAAACTCATGTTCTCGTTTCTGTAGAAACTCAAGAAAGTATTCACAAGCATAACGCCTATGCTGAAATATCTGCAACCATAAAAGACTTAAGAGAATCCAGTATTCAGGTGATCTAAGTATTAATTAGAGAAACAAGTAGTATGTAAAAAATCCATTTTATCAGTGTATAATTGCCGCATGTGATCACCTAGGAGGCATTCAATGATAACCACAGCTTTGTTAGCCGCCGCACTATTTGAAGCAGCTAATAAGATCGTGGAGAAAGGTATTGTTGATCCTGCGCTAGAGAATGGTTTAGCACCTTTCTCAGACTGGATAACTAGTGGATATGATCGCAAAAAGGCAGAATTAGAATTACAAAAAGCTTTTTCTGAAGCTATAAAAGCTGCTGGTGCACCATCCAACGATGAGGATCTCATGAATTGGCTCACGGGGGTGGGGCTCGACCGTCTACAAAGTGATAAAAATGATATTCTAAGGCAAAAGGTCGCGCAGGCAATTATTGGTTTTACGAACAACCATTCTCCTTTATCGGAAGATCTACTGGCAGATTTGCGTTGGCCTAGAAGTCAGAGGGCAGAGTTATATAGTTTTCTTTCTAGTATTCGGCACTCTTTATCAACCCTAGATGAATGGCGGCCCTTAATTCAGTATGCAGATGCAGCAGCAGAACGAGGTATCTTACAAAAGATTCTCGATCAACTAACAGATTGGAACAGCTTAATGGTTTGGTCTGAAAACGGCAAAGCAATTAAGGTCGTGATCGACAAAATGGGACTCTCTCAGTCAGATGTAGCAAGTATTGAAAGACATTATAGAGATGAACTAATCAGCAAGCTTTATTGGCATAATTTTCGTGGGATAGTACAAGTTAAACAGGATTTAAGGCTTCCTTTAAGAAAAATTTATCTTGAACTCAGCATAGTAGAATTACATGGCCATGAGGAACAACAAAAACCGCAATTGAAATTCTCGCAGCTCGATCAAGAAGAATACCTGCAAATTGAGGAAAGCCGTCCTACCATTCACTTAACTGAGATTTTGCCCAAATATAAGAGAGTAGTCATGCTTGGTGATCCAGGAACCGGAAAAACTATCTCTCTACGCTTTATTGCGTTAATGCTAGCATATGGCACGGGAGCAGCCCATTTGGGTTTAAATGAGCCTTTAATTCCAGTAATAATTCGTCTGGCGGATTTCGCACGCGAGTTAGAAAAGCGCCGTTCACTTTCCCTTGAGAATTACCTCATTGAGTATATTCAACAAGCGTTTTCAGGCGGTGAGCAGTTAGGTGAATTTCTTCGTCTAGCTTTGAAGCAGGGCAAATGCATGTTATTACTGGATGGTTTAGACGAATTAGCGACTGATGTACGTGCTGGCAAAGTATCGCATGAGGGCGTGGTTAGCGCTGTACAAAATTTGTCCGAAGTATTTTGTAACGGAAGTTGTATAAACCACTTAATTGTTACAAGCCGCAGAGAGGGGTATTGGAATGATCCATTACGTGGATTTGTACACATACAGCTTGGTGCATTGCGTATCCCTGATGAGGTAGAGGCATTCTTAAAACAATGGTATTCCGCTCATGAACAAGTTCATGATCAAGAGCTTCCCATAGAAAAGGCTGAGGCGCGTGCGCAAGAACGAGTACATGATTTATTGCCGCGAGTACTTTCTACAACAAGTGTCCGCCGATTAGCCACTAACCCCCTGTTATTAACAATACTTGCCTTAATAAATGAGAATGTTGGACGTTTGCCGAATCGCCGTATCAAGCTTTATGAGATTGCTGCACAAACTCTAATTGAAAGTTGGAGACAGCTACAAAGTGGACTAGAAGATAATTTGCTTGCTGAATTGGGTGAGGACACGATAATCCGTATTATGGCACCACTAGCCTATTGGTTGCATGAAAATCGACCTGGCGGAACTGCGTCTCTTGATGATTGGCGAGATAGATTAAAAGAAATACTGAGGCAGGAGGGGTTTGAACAAGAAGCCGAGGAGTTAACAGTCCGTTTTTTACATCATGCCAGATTCCAAACGGGGCTTCTAACTGAGAGAAGTCCTAATCAATTTGGTTTTTTTCACTTGACTTTTGAAGAGTATTTGGCTGCGCGGCAGATCGCACGGCAACGTGAGGAAATTCGGAGACAAATGCTGAAGTTGCATTGGTCAGACCCACGATGGCAAGAAGTTCTCTTATTGACAGCAGGACAATTAGGAATAGCAGAAAGTAAAACAGATGATGTTAGTGCATTTATTGAAGACTTGTTGAAAATGGATACTGAAAGCGAAGATTTAAAAGGGAGACCCGCAATATTGGCGGGCCGTGCCTTGGTAGATATTGGAACGCGTAGTGTGACTGCGGCGACAAGGCGCTGGGTTGACCAGGCTCTACTAGATACGGCACAAGACAATGATCCTGATACCCATAAACCATACCACAAGCATCAGACTCCTATACTGGTTCGTGCTGTTGCAGCTGATGTGTTAGACGACCTTTCCCATACGTTGGAGGATTTATATGTATTTGTTGAATTTGCTGATTTTTGGATAGGTAAGTTTCCTGTTACTAATTCCCAGTACCAGCGGTTTATAGAAGCTCCAGATTATATGGATCCTGAACTTTGGATGAAATTCCCAATGTTTGATGAGAATTGCACTCTTATGAAGGAAAGTTGGGAATTGCGTGCATTGGAATGGAGAAGCAATTTTCTCGATCAAACCAAACAACAAGCAGCTAAGATCAATCCTGAGTATTGGAACGATATCCGTCTCGGGATTTTGCGCAAAAATGTGCCTATTATCGGGATTTCTTGGTACGAAGCTAATTCATATTGTAAGTGGCTAAGCAGACACTGGGGTGAATGGCCAGAAAGTAAGAATGATATTCCCAATCCAACAATCATTCGTTTACCAACGTCAAATGAATGGCAGATCTCTGCAGGTGGAATGGTTCCTGCTGACAGATATGCCTGGGACAAAAAAGGGCAAGTGTCAAAGAATTTAGAGGATATTATTTGCCGTGCAAATGTTCGTGAAAGCAAATTAGGTTCTACTACACCTGTTTGGATGTATCCAACAGGCGCGAGTCCCAATGGCGTTATGGATATGTCAGGAAATACATGGGAGTGGCAGGCAAATTTTAGCCACAGTGAACATAAGTATCTAGCTTTACGTGGCGGGTCATGGAACGTCCCAAAAGAATTGTCTTGTGTTCGTTATAATTTTTACTTTCATCCTTTTGATAGAAGTTCAAGCATAGGATTCCGTTTGCTGATTCCCAAGGATTTCGCCACAAACACTGTAATCACTGGCTTAAACCTGGCCTGAAGAAGTATAACGATAAATTAATATTGCAAGAGTGCATCAAACGCGCCTCCAATGCTCAAGACGTTTTTATAAGGAAGGCTAAGATGGTCGATCAAATGTTTCCCGAACCAACAGTTGGAGTTTTCATAATCAATATTAAAGGCGAGTTGTTACTCCTCAAAAGCTATAAGTGGCCAGATAAATACGTAGTCCCTGGTGGGCACGTGGAATTGGGAGAATCCCTTAATGATGCTGTAAAGCGTGAAGCTAAGGAAGAGACAGGGTTGGATGTTTATGATTTAGAGTTTATCTGCTTTCAAGAATTCGTTTATGACCCTTCGTTTTGGAAGCCTCGTCACTTCATATTTTTTGACTTCGCGTGCAAATCCGATTCTCTTGATATTGAGTTAAATGATGAGGCTCAGAGTCATCAATGGGTATTACTGGAGGAAGCGTTAAATCTACCAATTGATGAGTACTCAAGGAAATCAATTGAACAATACTTGGAAAAACACCGTACCTAAACAAGTTAATATTAGAAGTCATCTCAAAAATGGATAAAACGCCTCAAACCGCTGGATTTCCCTCGTAAATCCGTCGAATTCTAACTAGCTAGGGTATTTTTGAGACAAGCTCTAGTCACAAAGCAAAAAAGGCAAACTGATGAGTCAATATGGATGATAATAGCAAATCTAGGTTGTCTGATGTGCTAAACAGCAATCCTTTATTCATTGATTTTGCTCTGTCAGTACTGAGGGGAAACGGTGACCTAGGCGAAATATCAACTCATCTATCATCTCTGATGGATAATGCTGATGATCAGATTGTTGTTTTCAGAGCTGCTTATCTTTTAGGTTGGATTCAGAGCACTGCTAGCATCACCATCTTACGAAACAAACTAAAAAATCCATCTCCCCTTGTAAGGGAGGCATCGGTTTTTGTGCTTGGGCAAATTGCAGAACAAGAAAGCGCCGAGGAACTAGTGCTTATGTTATACGATCAAGACAAGCGAGTACGCCGAATGGCAGCTACAGTTATCGGTTGGGCGGGTGGTGATTTCCATCTCGACATCATAGAAAAACATAATATTATTCATGATCTAGATGTTCATGAGGAGTTAAAAAGTATCCTTCAGCAGATAGCTTCAAAAAGAGCCATCCAATATTTGAAGAAAATCGTGATGGACTCTGATGAACAACAATAAGATCTGTATTCCTGACTATCATCAACTATGAAACGTATGATTCATTTGATTGGCTTTAGCGGAGTTGGCAAGACTACTTGTGCTCCTATACTTGCCGAACTTATAAAAAGACCATATATCGATTTGGATGAAATAGTCGCGAAACAAGCTGACGCAAGGCAGGTGAATTTATTCTCAGAATATGGCCAGGACTACTATCGCAATCTTGAATCTGATGTTTTAGAAAAAATTGTCGAACAGTCATATGATCATATTCTTGTTACGGGAGGGGGAACAGTAATTAAGGAAGCGAACAGAGTTTTGCTTGCGGCTACCGGAACTGTTGTTCACTTAACCGCTACCCCTGCGATCATTGCTGACAGAATCACTAAATCACTTTACAAGCACGATGTGTCTAGGCCTCTACTAAATGCAATTGAGATGAACAAGTTTTTAATCAACATTCTGAATTTTCGTGAAGTCTATTACCAAGCTATAGCAGAAATTTCGGTGAACACAGACGACATGACGCCACTTGAAATAGCCAACCATATTGCAGCCAAACTAGATCATAGATTTTTAACTAAATAACTATAAACAACCTACAACTCTTAGGGTAGAATATAATCACTAACAAA
>CAZGUM010000207.1:0-6751 GCA_964529085.1 uncultured Methylomonas sp.
CTGACTTTAAACTATATGGTTTGTGCATGCCCTTGACCGAGAAACTGTGAATTAGCGCTGATTTTACTGCATATGGGGGCTGCAGGCCTACGCCTTGCGTAAATAATCGACAACGGTTAGAGTCTACAAGGCCTGGCCGCGATTGCGGAATGCTGCGGAATATCCGTCGTAGACAGGAAAAACTTAAGTCACCCGACCCGTTAACGTTGCCAATGGCCTTTTCCTCCTCACAGTCTCAAGCCCGCATTCCGCTTTCGGCAGAGGAAATGCGGGCTATCAGCCTGGAGATTAGCCGCGGCTTTGCGCCGCGCCGTTTTAGAGCCGGCGCGGCGCGGCTGGCGAGTACTGGTTTTTCGCCGCGGGAACTATTAAATATTAGCCAGCAGATCAGTCGCGAATTTGCCCCACGGACCAAAATTGCTGTCAGCGTCGCTACGGCCAAGTTGGTGGCCTTGCCGATCGATCCGGAACATTTGCATGTCTATTGGCAGCTTGACGAAGTGCAGCCGCCGCCAGTTCCCGCCCCCTCGAGCGTTGTGGATCCGGTTGAGGACCCGCAGCCATTGACTTTACGGGTTTACAGTCAACCGGAATCTAGCGAAGCGGTATCCGCGCCGGCCGAAACCATGCGTACCTGGTTCGACGTGCCGGTCGCCGCCGAACGCAGTCAGCAGCAAATTACGTTGCCCGGCGGCCATGCCTGTATGGCGGGTATTTACCAAGTAGCAATAGGCAGGCTAAACCAGGAACAGGAATTCAACGCGTTGGCCTATTCCAATACTGCGGAGACGGCGCCGCAAATTTCGGCCGTTACGGAAAGGCTGTCGCCGACGATGGCGCAGTTTATAATACCGCCGTCCCAAGCGTCTTCGGCGCTTGTCGTAACCGCGTCCGGCCAAAATTAATAATTTCCTGATGAACAAAGGCTATCTCAGCATCGTCCTGCATGCCCATCTGCCCTATGTGCATCACCCCGAACACGACAGTTTTTTTGAGGAGAACTGGCTGTTCGAAGCGATTACCGAATGCTATTTGCCGTTGTTGGCGATGCTGGAGCGCCTGTATTACGATCGGGTGCCGTACCGGCTGACACTATCTTTGTCGCCGACGCTGATGACGATGTTGCGCGACCCGTTACTGCAAAACCGCTATCTGCATTATCTGCAAGGCCGGCTGGAATTGGCGGAGCGGGAGTTGGAGCGTACGCGCCGGCTGCCACAGTTTGAGCCGCTGGCGCAGTTGTATATGCAGTTGTTTCAGGATGCCTTACATCGCTATCAGCAACGCTATCAGTGCGATTTATTGACTGCGTTTCAACGGCATCAAAGCGCCGGTTGTTTGGAGTTGATTACCACAGCCGCCACGCATGGCTTTTTGCCCTTGTTGAATGTCAGTCCGTTGTCGGTGCGCAATCAAATCGGGGTGGGCATTGCCAGCTTCAAGAGTCAATTCGGCTATGCGCCCAGTGGGTTCTGGTTGCCGGAATGCGGTTATTATCCGGGCCTGGAGCAGATGCTGAAAGCCGAAGGTATAGATTATTTTTTCGTCGATAGCCATGCGATCATGGACGCCGATCGGCCGCCCCAGCATGGCGTATATGCACCGCTGGATTGCGGAAACGGCGTGGCCGCTTTCGGCCGCGATCCGGCCTCGTCGCGGCAGGTTTGGAGTGCGGAGGATGGCTATCCGGGCGACGGCGATTATCGCGAGTATTATCGCGACATCGGTTTCGACTTGCCCTTGGAATATATCGCGCCCTATATCCTGGACGGCGAAACTCGCATCAACACCGGCATCAAGTACTACCGCATTACCGGAGCCAAGCAAACCAAGCAGGTTTACCAGCCGGAACTCGCCAAGCTCAAGGCGCGCCGACATGCCGAGGATTTTATTTTGCGCCGGCAACAGCAAATCGATGCGTTGGCCGCGGAAATGCCGCAAGCGCCGATTATCGTCGCACCTTACGATGCTGAACTATTCGGACATTGGTGGTTCGAAGGACCTTTATGGCTGGAGCAAGTGTTGCGTTTGGCGGCGAGTACCGAAAACGGTATCCAGACCGTCAGTTGCGGCGATTATTTGCAATTGCCTTTACAGCATGTGCAGGCCTTGCCGGCGGCCTCCAGTTGGGGCGAGCACGGTTATTCCAGTTACTGGTTAAACGAAAGCAACGATTGGATCTATCCCTTATTGCATAAGGCTGCAGCTGAAATGGAAAAACTGGCCGGCGATTTGCGCGGCTTCAGCGTCAGCGCCTTGCAGCAAAGGGCTTTGAATCAAGCAGCCAGATCGTTGCTGCTGGCGCAGTCTTCCGACTGGCCGTTTATTATGAAAGCAGGCACGACGATAGACTACGCCCGCAAGCGTATTACCGACCATTTGGCCCGTTTCAATTATCTGCACGACGCGATCCGGAAAAATCGCATTGATGAACGCTATTTGACAGCGTTGGAAATCATGGACGATATTTTCCCGGACATTGATTTTCGCGCTTATGCCGCCTAGACCGTTCGCACTGTTCGGCACGCCGTCCAGACCTAACTCCGGGGGGAGCTATGGAAAACATCCAGTTGTTATATGTCGCCAATAAGGTGACCGGCAAAGCCGCCGCTTGCCAGCAATCCCTGCTGTTTTTAATGCGGGTCGCGGACCTGGATTATCACAAGCAGGTGGAGGTGGTCTGGGCCGGGGAAGATGGCGTCTGGCAGTATTTGCCGGCGGTGTTTAAGCGCAAGGTGGATGGGGGGCTGGAAGATTGGCAGGCAGAGATCGTCTTTCCGCCGCAAGCGCATGCGGAAATACCCGGCGATATTCGTTTTGCTCTGCGCTTACAAACTGCCGGCAGCGAGTATTGGGACAATAACGAAGGCAGCGATTATTTTAGCGGTGCCGGTAGCGGCGGCAGATTGACCAGCGCCGCGCAGGTGCTGCAGGTGACACCCGCCGAGCGGCTCCAGGACGGGCAACATTCCCTGCCGATCAAACTTGCGGTCGATGCCGGATTGGCGATTGAAAAAGTGACGATACATTGGACTGTCGATAACTGGCAACATAGCCACACGACTACTTGCCGGCAACAATCCCTGAAAAAATCGGCCACTAAAGCCGGCTATGCCGGTCTGCGCGTCGCTCAGCTATGGGGTGGGCGGATCAAGGTGGCCGATGCGTTTCGCGTGCAATACAGTATCTGCTGTGAAAGCAGTGAGCAGACGCTGTGGGACAACAATGCCGGCCGAAATTATGTTCTAAGCCGTACGCCGCTACGCTTGCTGATTCTGAATCTGCATTGTTATCAGGAGGACGAGCAAGACCGAAAGTTCTGGCAAATCGCCAAAGCCATCGACGAACTGGAAGCTGATGTGGTCTGCCTGCAGGAAGTGGCGGAGTATTGGAATAACGGTCATGGCGATTGGCCGTCGAATTCGGCGAATATTATTAACAAACGCTTGGCCAAACCGTTTTACCTTTACAGTGACTGGTCGCACCTGGGGTTTGATAAATTCCGTGAAGGGGTTGCCATTCTCAGCCGTTATCCGTTGGCTGAGCAAGAAGCGCGTTACGTCTCGGAAAGCCGCGACGTTTACAGTATCCATTCCCGAAAAGTAGTCGCGGCGCGCATCAAGGTGCCCTATATCGGCGTCATCGATGTCTTCTCCGCGCATTTAAGTTGGTGGGAAGACGGCTTTCAGCAGCAATTTCAGCGGCTCTCGGCCTGGGCCGACAGTAAGCGCGATGCCGAGGTCGATGCCACTTTGTTGTGTGGCGATTTTAATGTCGCCGCCGGTTCGACCGGTTACCAATTGGTCGTAAGCAGCCATCAGTATGAAGACCAATATCTGGCGGCCAACGCTCCGGCCTTGTTTCAACAAATTTTTCGGGTGAACGACCCGCATTGGCGGGATTATTTGGCCGAGGACTATCGGATCGATTACATTTTCATGGAGCGCGATAGCGGGTTGCAAGTCAGTTCGGCCCGGACCGTGTTCACCGCTCAGGATTACGGGCCCGTGTCCGACCATTGCGGTTACATGATGACGTTTGAGCCGCTATAGACTGAATCGCCTTGGCGATTTTACGATTGAATTTAAGCTTGTTTGACTAGGCAGCACCATATGCAAGTAGCAGAACACTATGCCAAACCGGTATTTGGCAAACTCGGCGGTTATTTTCAACGCGGCAACGATTTCCGGGAAACCTTCGACGTCCGTTGGGGCAAGATAGATTTCGACATGTCGCACGGCATTGCCGCCAATTTGAAAGTGGTACTGAAGGTGTATCGGGAGTCGATTTGCGAAACCTATATCGTCGACACCGATGCTTACGACGTGGAATGGGATAAGCACAAGCGCTCGACGCGCGATTTTTACGTGATGCCGTATTCCGGGCAGTTCGGCAAGATCAGCTGCATCAAGTTTTCCTTTATCGTGCATTTGGGCGAGCATTCGATTGCCTCGCGGCACGATTATATTTTCATGGACGGCGACCAGTTGCGCGATAACCACCCGCAGCAACGCCATATTAACGAGCACTGGGCCACGCCCAACCATTTCCGCAGTTACGAGCTGGACCCCGGCCAGTTGCAAAGCGATGTAGATTGGTACAACCATCATTTCGATTCCTTGCAACTGACGCCTAAGTTCACCAAGGGTCAGCAGTTTCATCCCTATCACCCCAAGCGCTTTATTCACGATCATATCGACAAGGTGATCGCTGCCAAACATAGCCAGCCCGACCGCTTATGCACGATCAAAGTCAGCGTCGATTGCATAGACGACGGCGATTTTATCAACCACTTGATTCACGCCAGCCAGCAGGGCGTGTGGGTGCAATGCATCGTCGATTGGCGGAAGATGACGCTGACCAATAGCCAGAATTATGCGCGCCTGAAACGCTCCGGCATCGAACTGATCGGGGTGTTTTGCACACCCAAACACCACTTGATCGAAGTGGAACCGGACATGCACACCAAGTTCGTGATCTTCAACGATGACGACTGCATTATCGGTTCGTTCAACATCACCTTCGATCGTTGGTGGGCGAACTGGGAATCGGGGATGAGTTTTCATTCCAAGGGCGTCTGCCGCTTGCTGGATAATATTTTTCAGAGTCAGCGCGGCGGGGTAATCCAAAGGTATGGCGTCGATCCGCTAAGTCCGTTCAATTTGCTGTACACCTTCGGCCGGCAAACCATGGCTAACGGCCGCCCGTATCGCCCGCACCACGCGATATTGGCCGAAATTCATCGCGCCCGCCGTTCCTTGAAGCTGTGTCTGTTTTTGATCGGCGACTTGTTGGGCGATCATCACGACAGCGTGGTCAGTGCTTTGATTCAGGCCCGCGACCGTGGCGTGGATGTGCAATTGCTGTTCAACGGCCATCTGGCGCGGCAAGGCAAAATCGGCGTCGAGCGCAGCATGGCCGATGAACTGGCACGGCCCCTATTGCCGGCCGTACAACGTTTGCGCGATGCTGGAGTGCGCGTGGGATTGGTGTATGGACAGGACGATTTGCCGGTGCCGTATTCGCCTATCCATAGCAAATATTGCGTGATCGACGATTACATCGTCATCGACGGCAGTTTCAACTGGTACAACACCTCGGTGTTCTCCCACGACTTGATCGTCGTCGCCGCCAACCGCGATGTGGCGCAGCCGTATTTGTACGAGTTTGGCCAGATTCAGCGCTTGTTTAGGGTGTTTTATTGATGATGGTAGCTATTCCTCTCGAGCTAATTTGTGGGCGCTTTACTTCGAGCCGGCGCTTAAATAGCGATATTTGAGCTTATGGCCAAAAAGCAAAAATCCGCCTACGTTTGTACCGAATGCGGCGCCGATTATCCCGGCTGGTCCGGGCAATGCAATCAATGCGGGGCCTGGAACAGCATCAAGGAAGTAAAACTGGGTAACGGTAAAACCGTGCGCGACAATTCCGGTTATGCCGGCAGCCGTAGCGAAGTGCGTTTGCTGTCCGAAGTTAATATGGCGCAAGCCGAAAGAATTTCCACCGGCCTGGCCGAGTTCGACCGGGTGTTGGGTGGCGGCATCGTCACTGGCAGCGTGGTGCTAATCGGCGGTGCGCCGGGCGCGGGCAAAAGTACCATCCTGCTGCAAGCCATCGGCCATATCGCCCTCCAATTGCCGGTGCTTTATGTATCCGGTGAAGAGTCGTTGCAACAGATCGCCGAGCGCGCTCACCGCCTGCAATTGAATACCGCCGGCATCAAGATGCTGGCCGAAACTTCGGTGCAGCAGATTTGCCAGATACTCGATGAAGAGTCGCCCAAGGTGGTGATCATCGATTCGATTCAGGTGATGTACACCGCCGACTCCGATTCAGCGCCGGGTTCGGTATCACAGGTACGGGAGTCTGCCAGCTATCTGACGCAATACGCCAAACGCACCGGCGTGTCGTTTTTCATGGTTGGCCACGTTACCAAGGATCAATCGTTGGCCGGGCCGATGACCTTAAGCCATATCGTCGATGCCCAGGTGGTGTTGTCGAGCACCGACGATTCGCGCTTTAGAGTATTGCGCGCCGACAAGAACCGTTTCGGCAGCGTCGGCGAACTGGGCTTTTTTGCGATGGAAAGCAGCGGATTGAAGGAAGTGAAAAACCCCTCTGCGATGTTTTTGTCCCGCGCGGAAAAGCCCTCGCCCGGCAGCGTGGTGACGGTGCTATGGGAGGGCACTCGGCCCTTACTAGTAGAAATTCAAGCCCTGGTTACCGAAAGCCAGTACGGCAATCCGCGCCG
>CAZGUM010000208.1:0-3007 GCA_964529085.1 uncultured Methylomonas sp.
TTCAGCGCGGAAGACAAACAGGAACTGGCCGAACAAATCACTAACGTTTATGCGGGCGTACCCATCCCAAGATTTTACGCCGTCGTCATTTTCGAAGAAGTGACTAAAGGTAATTGTTTTGTCGGTGGCGTGCGTAATGACAAGTTTATTCGCTTCAAGGTCGACCAAATCGCCCGGACATTGCCGGGGCCTATCATACGAGAATGGTGGATGCGAACGCTTGACGAAGTCATTGCGCCTTTTGTTAAAGAACGCGGTTTCGATTGGGAAATTTCGATCGACGAAACCCCATTTGATCTTTGGTCACTACAGGGCGAATTGCCTCCGCCCTTCGAGTCGATAGCCGAAAAACGTTGGGTTGCGGAAAACAAGGCTAGTCCTTACACCTACCAAGAAAAACTACCCGCAGGTCACTTTTTACTGACTCCAGGCGTAACGGGTTAGTTAATAAGAGTGCCCCGTTCATGGTGAACCGGGCACCTTTTCCACAATCGTCGATATTCGTTAGTGATCGCGCTATCGGTGTGGCTTTATGCATCTTAGTAAGGCGGTATCGACTAAAAAGAGATAGAAATATGGCTTATCAATCCATCAATCCTTCATCCGGCGAATTACTAGCCTCTTATCCTGAACTATCCGATTCGGATCTTGAACTTGCCATTGCGAAAGCCGATCATGCCTATCGGAAGGAGTGGCGCAATTGTTCGGTCGATGAACGCGCTAAGATTATGACGAAAGCAGCATCTATTCTGCTGGAAAGGAAAGAAGAGTACGCTCAATACTTGACGTTAGAAATGGGTAAGCTCATTGGCGAAGCGTACGCCGAAGTAGACATTACCGCAGGGATACTCCAGTGCTACGCCAAAAATGCGAAAGAGTATCTTGCACCGAAAACCTTGCCTGAAGCGCCGACCGCCCATGTATCGATTGAACCGCTAGGCGCGATTCTGGGCATAGAGCCCTGGAATTTTCCGTATTATCAGGTTGCGCGCGTGGCCGGTCCGCAATTGATGGCCGGCAACGTGCTATTGCTGAAACATGCGGAAAATGTGCCGCAGTCGGCGTTGGCCTTGGCCAAACTATTCGAAGACGCCGGTGCGCCTGCCGGTGTGTATACCAATTTATTCGCGAGTATCGAACAAATCGGCCGCGTCATCGACGATCCTCGGGTGCGCGGCGTCACGATCACCGGCAGCGAAACCGCCGGCGCCGCAGTTGCAGGACGTGCCGGCCGGGCGCTGAAAAAAGTCGTGGCGGAAATGGGTGGGAGTGACCCGCTGTTGGTACTGGAAGATGCACCGCTCGAATCCACTCTGGATAGCGCTTTGTTCGGCCGTATGTTCAACTGCGGCCAATGTTGCGTCGGCTCGAAACGCATTATCGTGGTGGGCCGGGCACGCGGCCAAGCGTTTCTGGACGGTTTCGTCGCACGCATGGCCGCTCTGCGGGCCGGCGATCCCTTGCATCCGGCGACGACCCTGGCGCCGCTATCCTCGGAAAAAGCGTTGAAGCGGCTGCTCGAGCAGATTGCTCAAGCCCAAGCAGGCGGTGGCAAAATCGTATCAGGAGGTCAAAGAATCGATAGGCCCGGCTACTTTCTGGAGCCTACTGTCATCACCGAAATAGACGCAAATAATCCGATCTATCAACAAGAATTGTTTGGCCCGGTCGCCGCTTTATATGTGGTCGACAGCGAGGCGCAAGCGATTGCCTTGGCCAACGCCACATCGTACGGCCTTGGCGCTTCTATTTTTACCGCCGACGTCGAGCGTGGCCGCGCGCTTGCGGCGCAAATTGAAAGCGGTATGGTTTTTATCAATCAGCCGGCCTGGACCGCCCCGGAACTGCCGTTTGGCGGTATCAAAAACTCAGGCTTTGGCCGCGAGTTATCGGAGCGTGGCTTTTACGAATTTGTAAACGAAAAATTAATTAATATTGCACCGCCCGGCGCGGCGCCCTGGGGCCCGGTCGCTCTCGGCAAGGGAAAAAGCGGCGGCGCTTGGTTTAGCAGTATTTTACGCAGCTTTGCGACCGGCAAGCCTCTGCCGGTCAGGGTAAGCGGCCAAATATTTGAACCGACGATTTAAATCGATTTTTCCGACTTGGCCGCTTGCTGTTTCAATACCGACAGCGCAAATTCATAAGCTTCGGGAAAATCGATTAAGGCCGCGGTACTGTTTTTTTGGATTTGCTCATACAAACCAAACTGGGTTTTATATTTCAAATTGCCGATGGCCATCGGGCCTATGCTCAAAAAGCGGGTGCCGGATACCTCCGCGACGGCACCAAGGTCGTTAAGCCCGATGCCGGCTACACCGCTAGGGGGCACCGCATTGGTATCGGCGGCCAGGATCAGGTTGGTGGCATGCGTCAGGGAGTTCTCCAAAATGCGCACCCCGGCTCTTACTGCGCTAATAATGATTTCGGCTTCCCGGACCACTATGTCTTTTTCGTCGTTAGTCTGTGCGGACACCCATTCGACTTGAGCGTTGTAGCGTTCGCAAAAGCGTTGCGCCGATCTTTCGTCGTCGTCGGCAACCAGTTGGCACAGTTTTACCTTCGCCCCCTGTTGCGTCGCCAAGATAGCCGTGCAAAGACCGACCGGCCCGGTGCCGAATATAGCCACTTTCTTTCCCGACAAGCCTTGGCCGGTCTTGTCGTTTAGAACCTGTTCGATCAAGGCGACAATACTTGCGGACGTGGTGTAAGCACCATTCGGATCGGCGAATACGCCGACTTTGAAAGGCCCCACCATCGCGTTTTTGGCGTTCTGAAACATGTCGGTCGCCATATGCACATCGCGTCCGCCGATGAAAATGCCGGTGTCGTTAAAGCGATTGGGCGGGCGGCAAAAAATGGCATCTTGAACCATAGCCGAGACTTGCTTAGGTTCGACTTTGGTAAACGGCACCACCATATCGAAGCCGGCATCGGCGGCAATGGTGACATCGAATGGACTGATGTTTTCGCTTGGTGTTAAAAAATACAGGATTCTTTTGGTCATGGT
>CAZGUM010000208.1:3107-5484 GCA_964529085.1 uncultured Methylomonas sp.
CGCAAATTCTGTATTAGCTCAGGATAAGATCGATCGTATGCGTGCCGAGACCATGGAATCGTTTACGCCGGATACGGTTAAGTGGGCTGCCGAACCGATACTTCCCAAGGGTGCTCAAAGCGTGGTTTTGGTGGGGGACCCGAATAAGGCGGGAGTGTTTATCGCTTGGCTGAAATTTCCACCCAATTATCCAATTCCACCACACATACATCCTTTCACAGAGGTCATTACCGTTTTGCGCGGCAAGCTGGGAAATGGCATCGGGGAGACCTTTGACACCAAGAAGGGGGAGATACTTAAAACAGGTTCCAGCTTTGTGTTACCCGCCGGCCACACTCATTATGTCTGGACCACCGACGAGGAAACAATCGTCGAGCTCATTGCTACCGGACCATGGGGTATTACTTATACCAATCCCGCCGATGATCCACGCAGGCAGAAATAGCGCTTGAGTAATTGGCGAGCTAATGGATACCGTTAGCGCGATTATCGGCTGTTTTTGTGCAAAAACGTCAATATCGCGCTCTTATCCGCTGTTCTCGATAGCTTATTAGAGATCAGACCCGCTATTGCCTCCCAACATAGCCTTCCGAATCAGCGGAATCGGCGGCGCGCCATAGGACAGAAAACTATCGTGGAAGGATTTCCAGGCCTCACGGCCGCCACGGCTGGCGCTCCAGTCGTCCCGCAGTTTGCGGATCATTAGTTTACCCAAGGTGTAATTCAGATAGCCCGGATCGAAGGTACCGCGCGCGGCTTGTTGCTTGGCGGTGCCCTGGTCGCGAAACGCCAGTTCCCGAAACATTTTTTCCGACGCGTCCACGGTCATGCCTCGGGTGTGCAAACCAATTGCCGACAGGAAACGCACGTCGCGGAGCAGGGCATTCAACAATTGGCCGATATGGGTTTGCGCGTCGCCCGCGTTCAAACCGGCATCCCACATCAGCTCCTCGGCATAATGCGCCCAGCCTTCGGAGAACGCGTAACTGCTGAACAATTGCCCCAGTTTTGACGCAGTGCGGTCGGCGTGCAAATGCTGCAGGAAATGCCCAGGCCACACTTCATGCGCGGAGATAAATAGCAGATTGGCCTTGCTGGGCACATAGGCGGCCTGCTCGGCCTCGCTCCAGGCCGGATCGGGCGGTGCCACGTAATAGATGGACGGCAGGGCATGTTCGTAAGGACCGGGGATGTCGATGTAAGCTGAATTCCAGCGTTTGAACGGCGGCGTTTCGGCTACCGCCGCTTCTTCTTGACCGGGAATCGACAACAGGTTTTTTTCTTTTAAAAATGCTTTCAACAGCACCAGTTGCCGGATTGCCTCGGCGACCGCACCGTCGGCCGGTTTTTGTGCTTCCACTTTGGCGACGCAGTCCGGCAGCGTCGCGTCCGGGGCATACCGCTTACATTCCTCTGTTAGTGCGGCCAGATTGAGCTCCAGATCGGTGCGGCCCATTTTCTCTAGAGTCTCCAGCGGCACATCGACGCCTTCGCTGACCTTAAGCATGCTTTTGAAACCTGCGGCGCCCAGCGCAAAATCGTCGTTGGCGCTGCCGCGCTGCTGTTCCAACCAGTCGGCTAGCTCGCGCATCGATTTGGCGGCGGCCGGCGCTACTGTATTGAGTTGCTGTTGCAGTTGCGGATTGTCTACCGCGGCAAACGTCGCCTTGGCATCGGTTTCGTAAAAGGTCGCTAGACCGGTGAATATAGTCTTGCCGACGTCGATAAAGCTGCGCGGCAAAGGCGGTTTTAAATTGGCGCGGATTTGCGCGGTGGCCTTGGGGATGCTCGCGGCGTAGTTGATGAAGGCTTGCAGGCGCTGTGCGAGCGGTGCATAAGGGCGCGTCAGATAAAAATTGGGATCCAGGGCCTGCGAATAAAACAGCGGATTTTTCGCGGGCGACTTGGCCGATTGCAGCCAGAATAATTCCTCGTCGATTACCGCCAACAGTTGCTTTTGCTCGAAGCGTTCCGATTCTTTCAGCGATGTATCGCGATAGCGGGCGGCTAATTCGCGCTGCGATTTTAGCCATTGGCTTTGCCGGGCTAAACCGGCCGCACTCCAGTCCGGCAATTTGCCGTCGAATTCATGCCGGCCGGCATTGGCGGCAAAGCTAGGGTGGAGTTCAAAATAATGTTCGATGAACTGGCCGACAAACCCATCCCAGTGTGGTACTGCCTTGGTGGCGGCATGTGCTTGGCCGAAAAACAGCAGCAGTATCAGAATTGAAACGATGGCTCGCGAGCCGTGGAAAGCTATGGTGCGTAACATGGTAGGCCCCTTTTCCGCATGATGACGCTTCATCATATAGCAAGGTAATGGTCAGTCAATCAGTAGGATTAGCTTGGTCTCCGATGCGCGCAAAAACCATTCGGG
>CAZGUM010000208.1:5584-6742 GCA_964529085.1 uncultured Methylomonas sp.
AGCATTGCGCTACTGCCTCGATCCTTATGCCTTATCGAGAAGCCTTGGTAATGCCGATTGCGTTCCGCAAATCAGCCAATGTCACCACACCCGGACCATGTAATGCCGCGATTTGGCCAACATCCAGTTTCAGCTTCTGAATGTTTTCGTATAAG
This sequence comes from uncultured Methylomonas sp., assembly GCA_964529085.1. Lineage (GTDB taxonomy): Bacteria > Pseudomonadota > Gammaproteobacteria > Methylococcales > Methylomonadaceae > Methylomonas. The sequence goes on from CAZGUM010000208.1 coordinate 5,740, forward strand.
TTCAGCGAATAAGGATTGACTGTCTTTGGCGCCGGCGCATTGGCTGCCAGCGGCGTGTAAGCATCGGCTTCGACCAGGATTTTTTCTTTTGGCAAATACACCGCGACAAAGGCGTCGTTGTGGCTGTTACCGCTCAAGGCATGAATCTCGATGTTGCGTTTACCGTCGGATAACACCTGTTTGCCGGCAAAGCTGGTGAAGCTGGCGGCTTTTTTGGATTTCTCCAACCGATCGGGATTGATGCTATGCGGATTGGCCCAGATTTTTTCGTAATATGCCTGATTCGGTTGATGGGTGACGATGGTGGCGCCGGCATCGATAAAGGTGCGCAAGCCGCCGCTGTGGTCGAAGTGCGCGTGAGTATTGATTAAATATTTGATCGGTTTGTTGGGAATGATTTCCTGCAATTTGGCGATCAAGGCCTGCGAGCGCTCTTCGTTCAATGGCGCTTCGACCAGTACGATATGGTTCACTTGCTCGATAGCCACGCTATGGTGGGTCCCGCCGGTCAGGTAATAAACGCCGTCCGCCAGTTTGTTGGCCGCAACCGTCACCGCTGCCGGTTTTAGTGCTTCGGCGGGCGCGGCAATCTCCACGGCCGGATTGGCTTTTACCGCCGTGACATTCAAGTCCAGCACCGGAAAACCGCCTTGCGTGCGTACGATATGGCCGGGGAACTGACCGCCATCGAAGGCTTTGTAATCGCTATAGCGGGTTTCGACCAAGGTGTCGCCCAGTACCGGATTGTCTATCCAGGTTTTTACCGATTCCAGCTGATGCTTGGCATTGATGGTGCCGACATAGCGGTATTTGCCGCCGACGCTGAACGATACTTCGCTGCCGTTGGCGATGTCCTTGGTTTCGGCATGATTGGTCAATGCCGCCTTGAAAAAGCCGTGCGGGGTGGTCCAGATTTCGGCGGCGCGTTCTTCCACTGCGGCCGGTTGCGCGGTCGCCGCCGCATTACCGGTAGTGGCCACATTCCAGGCGTTATTGCCGCTGA
>CAZGUM010000209.1:0-1807 GCA_964529085.1 uncultured Methylomonas sp.
GCCGGCCGAATGGAAGCGGCTTATGAAGCGACCGATCTGGCCTCCTATACCGCCGAACTCGCCAGTTTATTCCGTTCGGCCACCGACAAGGCGGGCTTGCAGTTTATCGTCTCCTGCCCCGCATTGCCGGAACCAGTGTATGTGGATCGGCAAATGTGGGAAAAGATAGTCCTCAATCTGCTGAGCAACGCTTATAAGCATACCTTCGTAGGCGAAATAGAGCTGGCACTGCGCTGGTGCGGACACTGGGTTGAACTGACAGTGCGCGACACCGGTGTTGGTATAGCGGAAGACCAGCTTGAACATGTATTTGACCGCTTCCATCGGGTTCCAAACGTTCACTCGCGCACTAATGAGGGCACTGGTATCGGTCTGGCGCTGGTACAGGAATTAGCCCGATTGCATGGCGGCCAAGTCAGTGTAACGAGTACGCCAGGTGTTGGAAGCACTTTTACCTTAATGATCCTCACCGGCACTGCGCATTTGCCAGCGGAGCACATCTATCCATCCTTGGCACCGCACTCTTATTCGATTGGAGCCGAGTTTTTCGCCGATGAAGCATTCCACTGGGAACTTGAGACTGAAAATGACACAAGCGAGCAAACCGGAACAGATCAATCAACAACGCTAAATTCCAGGGTCGGTACTCGCATCGTTCTCGCTGACGATAACGCCGACATGCGCAGTTATATTACCCGGCTTTTGCAAGAACAGGGCTATGATGTCACTGCCGTGCGTGACGGCGAAGCCGCTTTAGCAGCCGTGCGCGAACTTCGCCCCGCGCTTGTCCTGACCGATATTATGATGCCGCGCCTGGATGGCATCGGTTTGCTTAGCGCCCTGCGGGAAAATCAAGAAACCAGCACGATTCCCATCATTTTACTGTCTGCTCGGGCAGGCGAAGAAGCGCGCATCGAAGGACTGAAACACGGTGCCGACGACTACCTGACAAAACCCTTCAGCGCCCGCGAATTACTGGCCCATGTTGGCGCGTGCATTGGCGTCTCCCGGTTGCGCAATGAAGCCGAAACCCAGTTACGCATCCAAGAAGCGGAACGCGAATTTCGTTCTTTGGCGGAAACAATGCCGCAAATGGTCTGGGCAACACGGCCAGACGGCTGGAACATCTACCACAACCAACGCTGGGTCGAATATACCGGGCTTACACTCGAAGAAAGTTATGGCCATGCCTGGATTTCCGTTTTACACCCGGCGGATAGACATTTCGCATGGGAAGCTTGGCAGCGTGCGACACAGCATAATGACAGCTACTCCATCGAATGCCGCATGCGGCGGGCGGACGGCGTTTATCGCTGGTGGTTGATCCGCGGCGTGCCGTTGTTAAATGAACAAGGCCGGATTGAAAAGTGGTACGGCACCTGTACCGACATACAAGAATTAAAAGAAGCGGACCTTGCGATCCGTGAAAGTGAAGCACGGCTGCACTTCGCTCTGGAGATGTGTAATACAGGTGCTTGGGAAGTCGACTTGGAAACGCATGCAGCGTATCGTTCGATAGAACACGCCCGTATTTTTGGCTATTCTGATTTAGAGTCTGCATGGTCCGCCGAGAAGTTCCTGGAACATGTGCTGGCGGATGACCGGCCCAACGTCTCGGCATTACTCCAGGAAGCGTATAGCACTGGATGTGAAAGGCATTTCGAATGCAGAATTCGCCGAACAGATGGAGAGATTCGCTGGATTATGGTTGCCGGGCGGTTTCGCGTAACTAGAACGGATGGTAAAAGTAAGGTCGCCGTGGGCATCGTTCAAGACATTACGGAAAGCAAACGGGCTCAGGAAGAAC
>CAZGUM010000209.1:1907-3933 GCA_964529085.1 uncultured Methylomonas sp.
ACCGTGATCAGTTAGAAATATTAGTAGCCAGCAGGACAGCCGAACTGGAAAAAGCCAAGGCATTGGCGGACGCCGCCAATCATGCCAAAAGCGCTTTCCTGGCTAACATGAGTCATGAAATCCGCACACCGATGAACGCCATTCTGGGCTTGACCCACATTCTGCAGCTCGAACAGCCCACCCCCATGCAAATGGAGCGTATCAACAAAATCGACACTGCCGGCAGGCACCTGCTCGCCATCATCAATGACATTTTGGATCTCTCCAAAATCGAGGCTGGGCACCTAGTCTTGGAAAACGTCGATTTTCCGTTGGCCTCCATTTTTGATCAGGTGCGGGACTTCATCAAGGAGCAAGCACTATGTAAAGACTTAACCTTGGAAGTTGACACTGATAGCGTGCCGCTCTGGCTCAAAGGTGATCCCACGCGGCTGCGGCAGGCGTTATTGAATTACGCCAGCAACGCCGTGAAATTCACCGAACATGGGGCTGTCAGCCTGCGCGCGCGTCTGTTGCATGAGGACACGGACAGACTATGGGTACGCTTCGAGGTCCGTGACACCGGCCCAGGTATCGCCCCGGAAAAACTACCCTCCCTGTTCCATGCCTTTGAACAAGCCGATGTTTCCACCACGCGTAAATATGGCGGCACCGGTTTGGGGCTGGCCATTACCCGGCGTCTTGCCGAACTGATGGGCGGTGAGACGGGTGCGGAAAGCCGACCCGGTCACGGCAGTACTTTCTGGTTCACCGCATGCTTGCAACGAGGTCGAGGACCTGCCACCGTCGAAATCTCAGTCTCTCCGGCATCGGCGGAAGCCGATCTTCGAAGCCGGCACGCCGGAGCCCGCCTGCTTCTGGCCGAAGATAACGCTATCAACCGGGAAGTGGCGTTGACGCTTTTAGGCGGACTGGGGCTGATCCTCGAGACCGCCAATGATGGACTCGAGGCAGTGGCAAAAGCCCGCAACCATCATTTCGATCTTATTCTGATGGATGTGCAGATGCCCGAGATGGACGGGCTGGATGCTACCAAGATCATTCGCACCTTGCCCGGCGCACAAGACATACCCATTCTCGCCATGACTGCGAATGCCTTCGATGAGGATCGACAAGCCTGTCTGAACGCTGGGATGAACGATTTCGTGGCTAAACCGGTTGAACCCAAAATACTCTACGCCACACTCGCAAAATGGCTTTCAATTAACCCAAGCAAGCGCGACGCCGCGTCCGCAAATGGCGAAGCAGTCGAGCCATCCGACTGGCGGCAGCGTTTGTTGGAAATTCCCGGTTTGGAGGTTGAACGCGGCCTAAGAAATGTCGGCGGCAAAATGCCAGCTTATCTCAGAGTGTTAAGGCTGTTAGTCGAGCATCACGGTAACGATGCTCAGCGGCTTACGGAAGCTCTGGCAGATAACGACTTAATCGAAGTAAAACGTCTGGCTCATACCCTAAAAGGGGCTATGGGTAACCTCGGAGCGACGGGGATCGAAGAAACGGCTGAAGCCGTAAATTTCGCAATTAAGCAAGGTACAGCGCGAGCTGAGCTTGAACAACTTTGCAAAGGCCTTACCCTAGAACTGTCTGTGTTGATAGAGGCATTACAAAACGTATTGCAGGAGGTTGGGCGGGCTACTTGATTCATTAGGGTAATTAAGCCCGCCAACTTGCCAACCCCCCCTTCTAAAAACTCATACGTGAATGAGAGGCCGCGGGAACAGCTGAACGGCGTGAAACTCATCGCCGCAATCGGCGCAACACGTAAACGCATCATACCCTGCTTTTTGGCTAAACCGCCGATTACACAAAATTTGGGACACACCCGGCCGATCGCCGTCTATTCCAGTCATTTTCCGCAGAGATCGTGCTTTTCTCTTGGCCATTTCACAAAATAACGCAGGTGTTTTAAGTCGGCGCTCAAACAATGAGGCTCTGAGGCGGAATGATGGAGAAAATAGCCAGAATGATCGAGCTCGGAGCATGAACATTCAAGAAAACTTCTCGGTCGTTGCCGCTCGGAGCTCGA
>CAZGUM010000209.1:4033-6696 GCA_964529085.1 uncultured Methylomonas sp.
AGCTCGATCATCCAAGAAAATTTCTTGATCGTTGCCGCTCGGAGCTCGGGCATTGGACAAAATAACGCCAACGTTCCGGGTTGGAACTGAAACGTTGGAGAAAATTTCTCGGTCGTCCGAGCTTTAAGCTCGATCATTCAAGAAAGTTTCTCAAGCGTTGCGGCTCAGAGCTTGAGCATTGGACAAAATAACTGCAACGATGTGGTTCGGAACTGGAACGTTGAAGAAATTAGCTGCAACGCCGCTAGGAGTTTCACTCCGCCAACAAAACCCGGCCCAACAAACTACCCTGCTCTATCGCTACCGCGGGCCCCGTGCCGCACTTTACCAATATGTTTTGTAATTGCTGCTGTAAGCGTTCATTGCGTTGCTGCTCGGCCAGCAATATTTGCTCGATTTCAGCCCTAAGCATCGACAATGCTTGTTGATGACCTTTCTGCAAGCCTTTTAAAGCGGCCTTATGCAAGGATGGTTGAATTTTTTTGCGCAGGAAAAACGGGATCAGCCAGCTCAAGCCAATCAGCAACACACTGTGAATGGCGAAATCACTGCCCAGATATGCGGTGGCGGCGGCGGCGCTATGGTAATAGCCGGAGAATACTTGGTAGCCGACCACGCTCATCGCCGCCAACGGCAAAACAGTCTCACAGATTGCGGTGAATTTCAGCAGGAAACGCTGAGCGCCGTTACCCGGCTTAAGTAAAGCCTGCCTGCCGGCCAGCTCGGTCTGGGCGGTGAGATTTTTCTCGGTTTGCTCGCGCACATTTTGCAATGCGCTTTTCAAGGGTTTGCTAGGAATGTTGGCTTGCGCCGCTTGCAACACCAAATCATCCAGTAAATCGTTCAGACGGTTTTGCGCCCAGTCGTCCCACAATTTGATGTCCGCTGCTTGCCCCAGGTTTTCCGCCCAGAATTGCGCGAGTTGTTTGATCGGCCAGGCCAGACCTTGATGCAAGCTAGCTTCGGTATGCTGCCACAGCGCGGCAAAATTTTGCTGTAATTGCGCGTAGTCTTGGCCGGAAAAATCGCCAGCCAATTCCTGCAATGTCTGTTTTAAATGCTGGCAACGTAATTGCTCGCCGCGTTGCTCCAATTGGGCAACGCTATGCTGTCCGGACAGTTGCCGCAACTGCTCCAGCAATGCGGCAAATTCGTCGCCGTCCGGTTCGCTGCAACTGGTGCGAAAGATTAAGGGATCGGTAAAACCGGCCTTACCCAACTGCCGTTTAAAATCGTCATATTGTACCGGCTGCCCGCGATCCCATTGATTCATCACAAACAACCAGGCGTGTTTCGTACCTTCCGCCAGCAGCAGTTGCCAGGCTTTGTTATCGCGGTAGCGTTCCGGGCTGACGACATATAACAACACGTCGATATGCGGCAGCCACTCCAGTACCAGGCGTTTGTTGCCAAGTTCGACGCTATCGAAATCCGGCATGTCGATCCAGACGATATGACTGTTGGCCGCATCGTTGTGCTGGCTGATCTTGATGCTATCCAAGGGCAAACCGGCCGGCAATTTATTAATCGCCAGACTTTGGTGGTGATACAAGGTTACTTCCCGCGAGGTCGGCCGCTCGATGCCGGCCCGGGCTATCGCCTGCCCGGCCAACCGATTCAATAAGCTGCTTTTGCCGACGCCGGTGCCGCCCATAAAAGCCACAATCAACGGTCTGCTATCCGGATCGGATTGACTCGCAGCAAACAGGCTGTCCGTGCTGCGCGCGTCTATCGTGACCAATAATTGCGCCCGTTCCGCGCTCAAACGGCCTTCAACTTGCGCGGATTCGGCCCAGCGCAGGGCTTGAGTCAGCAATTCAGAGTAATCGTAAGCCATGTTTCTTCTCTTTCAGCATCTGTTCCGCGACGTGGCATTGTTGTTCGGAGATATTAAAACGGGTGGGCGACTGCACGCCTTGCGGCAATAAGTACAGCCGCTGTTTCAGGCAGACATCGAATAGTGCGGTTTTCACGGTGTTGAGCTGATGCTGTTTTAATTCGGCTTCGACTTTATGCATATAGCTGCCGATGGCGCTTTCGGCTAATAAGGAAGTAATGGTCAGCATCAACGGCGTGATTACTAAATCGTGGATGCCGATGCCGCCGGCCTGGATCGCCAGCAATAAGGCGCCGGCGTCGGTAGTGACGCGGGTAGCGCGCAGGCTGTTCAGAATCACCGGCTGCTCTTGCAGCTTTACATATAAACGCTGCGCCGAGGCTTCCACATCCTGTTGAAAATCGCTGTGATAGTCCGTTACCGCCTGCCGGTAAATTTGCAACAGATCGACGCGCTTTTGTCTCAGCGCCATCGCGGTTTCTTTCCACCAGCGGCTATCCGTCGGTTCGGTTTCGGTTTTTTCCAACAAGCGGTCGGCGATTTGAATCAAGAGATGTTCGCCCAGCTGATTCAGCACCCCGAGCTCCTGATTAGGATTGATAGGCGTGCCGCCGCCCCACGCGAATAATTTACGAAACGGCCAAGTCATGGCCCGCCGGGTCTTGCCCAAAGCTTTGGCGATACCGGGGATCTCCAGCAATGTCAGTAAATTTAGTAAGGCGTTTTGAAAGGTTTCGTAATGATGCGGATGGTTAAGATAATCGCGCTGGTACTCCTTAACCGCCTGCGCCAACGCTTGATCGACCAGGGTTTGCCAATGATGCTG
>CAZGUM010000210.1:0-6678 GCA_964529085.1 uncultured Methylomonas sp.
GAGTTTGTTCCTTCCGGAGTCCTGGCAGGAGCACTCAGTGTTTCTGAAGCTTTCCAGTTTGTTCGTGGTGATAATCCCTTAGCTGGGCAACGCGCAGTTGGACTATCCTTGTGGCAACCAGAAAACAGTTCTTCTTGGTTAGAAAGCGAGCCAGGCCCTCAGTTAAGAAATCTTCCCGCCAATTTATGGTTAATTGGCCTAGGGCATTTAGGTCAAGCATATTTGTGGACATTAGGTTTTCTCCCATATACTTTCCCCAATGAGGTGCAAATATTTCTCCAAGATTTCGATGACCTGGAAAAGGCAAATGAAAGTACCTCTCCGTTGACATTCAATAATATGTTGGGCCTAAAAAAGACTAGAGCTATGGCTGCCTGGTGCGAAGAACGTGGTTTTCGCCCCAAGATAGTAGAGCGGAGATTCGCTTCAAACTTCAATATAAGCGATGAAGAACCTCGGGTTGCGTTATGTGGCGTGGATAATCTGCTTGCCCGAGCATCTCTTGAAGATGTTGGCTTTGACCGCATAATAGAGGCAGGTCTCGGAAATGGTCCTCAAGAATTTTTGACATTTCAAATTCACAGTCTGCCATCAAGCCGTTCAGCACATGATCGTTGGCGGCAGTCTAGCATAACGAAGGACTCTACCGCTGATCTGATAAATCAACCAGCCTACAAGGCCCTGGCTCAAGAAGGCTACGATGAATGCGGTCTTACCCTGCTCGCGGGGCGCAGTGTAGGCGCCTCATTCGTTGGATGCGTGACATCGGCACTTGTTGTTGCTGAGCTTTTGCGTATGACGATCGGAGAAAACAGCTACGAGGTTATTGATGGTGACCTCCGACTGTCAAATCTATGTCATGGTGTAATAAATAGCAAGGTCAATAAGCCATTTAATCCTGGACTAACAGTTGCCCAGAGTAAACAAGCCTAATCCAATCCGCATATCCAAAAGACATATTGATGCAATGCCTTGAAGATATCAATCAAACGATGTTTCTGTACGAAGTAGACGAAAAATTAAAAAAAAGGATTTGGAGTCATGACTATCCAAAAAATGTTAGAGCCTCTTTTACAAGGCATTGGTATTGCCTTTCAATTCATTTGGATCGTTGTCCCTGACGAAGGGAAAATTGCGTTATTCATAATTGCTGTGATTTTTGCTTTGTTTTTTGGAGCGAAAGGTGTACTTAAACTGATAAATAAAATCAGGAATTATTAATGGGGTTGCGAAATACATTATTCCCTATAACTTTTATGGTTAAAGCAAAAAGCCCCTGATTTTCAACAAATCAAGGGCTTGTCTGCCTAAATAAATCGATATCTCACCAGGTATTGTTGCAATCGTTCATGTGAGATCACCCTTCCACTAGGGTTTTCCTGCCATGACCCATCTTCCAGTGGGGTATACACCAGAGGCTTTTTCGTCGGTAATACCAATCCACACTGAAACGGCGACCGATTCTCGAAAAGTCTACGACGTTCCTCCTTTCGTCGTCGAAACAATTCTCTTTTACTCAGTCGTTTCTTTGGCAATTCACCAGGAAAAAGTGGTGCTTGCATGTGGCTTGGGCCTATCCCAGCATATGCCACACCAGAACTTGGTCTACCTCGAACACGAACACTTTTCCCAGATATAGCGGTAATCCCGGCGCACTTGGCACCCATCCCTCTGGCAATGCTCATGGGAGACTTCAATCGCCGGCCACATTTTTTACACTTTGGTTGTTTGTCCATAGTAATCTCATGAATAGAATAACGCAGTCCAGGCAGGACACCCGGACTGCTGTCGTTTTAGAATAGGGACACTTGATTCTGTATCACCTGCTTAGGGCGTGATCTACTTGCCGATCTCACCGCCATTCCTTTTTGAGTCATCCAGTCAGACCATGAAATGACCTTTGGCGTTTCAGGTATAGGCAATGGCACACTCGGAGCCGTAGGGCAACCCAGCGGTGAATTCGAGACAACTACATCATCCGCAAACAGCGATTGCAGATCGGGCAGGTCCGCTGCCTCCAATGCTTCCCGTGCCAGTTTCATAAGGATGTCACCATCCTCATCAGGGACGATAGCGCCTCCTACTTCGTCGCCATACAGGAGTTGAGCCGCTTTCATTTTCTGACCCATCAATGCCAGCGCTCTTGCCTCCATCGCTTCACTGTAGACCGAGAAGATCGCCTTCACGGGTTTGGTTTGTCCCAACCGCCACACCCTGCGTACTGCTTGCCACAGGGTATACAGTGAGTACTCGATCTCGGCGAAGACTACCGATGAGAAGGCGATCAAGTCGAGACCTGTCTCCACCAATCTTGGGTTGACCACTAACGCATCCAGTCCCACCACCCGCTTCGCAATCCATTCCTCACGTTTGCGTGGGTTGATACCGCTAGTCAGAACTTCCGCCCGTACTCCACTATCTCGCAGGATTTTCAAGATGCGATCCTGAATGTCGCGGGTTCCCGTCTGGCGCAGGTAGATCAATACTTTACGTCCCTGCTGACGCTCGGCTCGACAGAAATCCGCCAGCCAGGACTCTTTAGGCATGGCTTCACCATCAACCACTGCCGGCAATTCCATCAATTCCTTTCGTCGAATTACTTCTCCTTTCTTGTTGACTTCATCCACCTCCACGATTTCATCCCGGAATGCAGAATTCGGACGCGCCAGAGTCCATTGCAGCCAGGTCGAGAGATAGCGCCGATTCTTAATGGCTAGGTCATACAATTTCTTCGCCATCACACGATATTGGCTGCTTTGTTCATCGGTCATTTCCAGTGTTACAACTTCCTCGGCGTAGTGAGGCAAAGCCAGTCCCAAATCCTTCAATGACAGGAACACAGTGGTATCCAGCAGACGGTTCACGATGGCAGGAGAGATACCAGGCTTTTCCTTTGCCTGATTCTGATACCGTCGATTGCCCGTAAACCCATCTTCGTCACCATCCTCCTCAGCACGTTTGCTCTTGCGAGTCATCTCCAACACGCCATACAACCGTGCCCAACGTTTCTCATCATTGAAGGCAAAGTCTTTACGAACGCTGGCATTCAAGCGATGGAGCAACCAGAAGATGGAGGTGCTCTTCCCGCCGAAGAATGTGCCGGTTAGCGTCAATGTGTATTGAGTTGCTTCGACAAGTTGGTGAAAGGCTACCCCGCGATCCGAGGCTTTCGCGGAAAATTGGTGGAGTTCATCGGCGATCAGTAATTTGAATTCACCTCTGGCATGTTTGGCTATGTAATCAGCAATTGCCCATCGGCGTCCGGTGAATTGGAATAGCGGTGTTCTACAAATCCGTTTCCCCCATACTGGATTACCATGTTCATCCCGAACCAATCGTTTGTGTTCATCCAACTCATATCCGGAAATCTCGGTTTCACAGAAACGACGTTTTTCTCCAAGGTCATCAAGGGTGGTCGCAATCTTGACGAACCCGCCTGGCAAATCGATTTGAATCGGAGAACCACATGTAGGGCAACAGAGGGCTTCAAAGACTCGTCCATCCTCTTCGTCCACAAACTTCTTGCGAACCACAGCATGTTCCCAACCAGCGCCATATTTCGCAGAGGTGTGGGCGATGACAGCGACTGGCTTATTACCAAGTTCCTGATCCTTATATAGTTGCAGAAACCTTTGCACATCGTTTACATCGCCTGGGTCATCTGCATTTCGACCGATGCGCGTTAATTCCATTGCCTTTGCACCGGGAATGGTTTCTTCAATTTCACGTATCCACTTTGGTACAAGATGAGGTGGACACATTACTATAGCTGGATAGGCGTTGAGTAAATCCAACGTTGCTGCCCCCATCCCAGTTTTCCCAGCTCCCATTTCGCCCTGGATATTTCCAACACCATTCCTGCGAATGGATCGGGCGATTGCTGTTGCTGTATGCCGTTGCGCTGGCAATAACCCCGCCTTCTCCTGCCCCGGTAGCGGCTTGCGCTTTTTTCCAAGGGTATCCAGGATCGCCGTCTCTTCCGGTGTTGGATCGAAGTTATACAAAGGTCGATAGGTGGACAGAATATGCGCGCCAATCTGATCGCCGTACTTGTGCATGAACTTGGATAGTGGTTCCACCGTATCAATGATCTCGATCCCGCCCTGACGCAGGATGGCAACCGTGGACACGAAGCGATCCCGAAAGACTTCCGATGTCATGTTGCCCTTCTTGTCTGTTGTCTCCTCAACCTTCTCTGTGACTTTCACCACCCGCCCCTTGACCAGCATGGGCTTGCCGTCTTCATCGTTCAAACGAAGAGTTCCCATCATGCCGGACGCCATCAACATGGCGATATGTCCCTTCTTTAACGGCATGACGGGTTGTTTGAATTCTCCCAAGCCGCGTGACGGATTGAGCAGGTCCAGCCATTCCCTGGAGGAGTGCAAGCCGCGTTTTTGGGTAGCATCCACGATCTCCTCCGGCTGCCAGTCCAGACGAGAGAAGCGGATCGGTTGTCCACCGGAACCTTTGTCTGAAGAAGGCATCAACCTGTAGATCGGCTCATCCAATTCCACCAACATCGGCGGTTCGACATCCGCCCATGCTTGCACCTGATGAATTTCTTCATGAGAAGGGATCTTGAACTTCACCCGTTTTGTTGCCAGCACGATCACCTGGTTGAATCCAGTTTCAGGATAACGATAGATGCGGATGTTCTCGTAATATCCGGCCAGATGCGAAGCCACATCTAAATCGCGCAAGAGCAGGTGTGGCACGATGTACACCAACGTGCCGCCGCGTATCAGCTTCGGTGTGGTGGATTTCAGGAATTCCAATTCCAATCGTTTCTGATCGCCCAAACGATCATGGCTGTAAGGCGGATTGAGGAATAACAACGTGATGGACTCACCGGTTAAGTGACATGAACCCCACGGGGTATTGAAAACCCGATCCATCTTTTCTAAAGCTAACGCAGCGCGTGCCGGCGATAACTCTGCGCCCCAACTCTGGCAGTTCAGGGCTTTTGCCAGGATGGAAGCAGCAGTACCCTCGCCAGCACATGGATCGAGCAGCCTACCAGACTCGGCAGGCTTGAAATAAGTTTTGAGTAATTGGGCTACAGTGATCGACGTCTGGTAATAGCCCATCTTCTCCAAAGCGGGAGGACGCATATCAAACTCCTTTTGAAAATAAAATCCCCCACACCGAATGGCATGGGGGATTTAGGCTGAATGTTTTTTACTCACTTCACTTTACAGAACAACCGCCCGGCGATGTTCACCATGCCGAGCGGTTCATTCTTCTCCAGATCAACAAACTCTGGTGTTCCACTGGACCAGTCCGACTCCGAATGTCGGAACTGGATCACCAAAGTGTGATGTTCCTTGCGGAGATCAGTCCATAACTGCCAGACCTCTCCACGACCATCGCACGTGGTGAATTCAAAGCGTTGGAGAGCGGCTTCGGCTAGCACTTGTTTTCTGGCTTTTACGGACATTTTTACATTCACGATCTTCAACAATTCATGCCAGTCGGCTTTACGTAACTGCGCCAGCCAATAGGAGGGATGCTCCTCGGAGGCCTGTGCCTTGTGCAGATCGAAGATCTCGTCGGGTTGAATGGATTGAAACATCTTTCTGCTCCTATATCTTCAAGACTTCCTGCTCTAGCAGGTTCTGCACCAAGTCCTGCCAGGGTTTGGACAGATCGATCCTGACTCCGCCACGGCAATCCCCGCCCGTGACCAGCCGTTGAATGTATTCCGCATCCAACGCATACTCCCATAGAGTCTTTGTCCAATCATCGGGGATGGGGAATGCCAGCGTCTCTTGCAGACGGTTCAATGCCAACGCTTGTAGCTGTGCTTCCACGTCCCGGTCTTCAAAGACCAGAGCATAGGCGGCATCATCTTTCGCCTCCCACTTTCCGGGCAACGCTTTGCGGCAGATGATCCCGGCATGCAGGACATTGAACTCAAGCAGGGGTTGGGTGAGCATCTTCACTTCACCATCGGCAAGCACCGATGTGCCCCTCATCGAACAGCCGCCTTTGCCACGGATCAGCGAAGCCCACAGACTCTCCACACTGGTCTTGTGTGCGGCGATCCCCACATACACCACCGTATGCTGATAGGGTCTGTCCTGCATCACAGCATAGCCGGTGACATCGGCGCGCGTATGAGCGTTGGTCAGTGCGGGGATGCGTCCATCCGGGTACAGGTGATGGACGGGAGAGTCCTCCTCGATCGGCTTGATACGATATACATAAACGCCCGCATTGATTCGCACCAATTCTTGGTTGGTGTCCCGCAGGAGTTCATGCGCGTTCAAACCCACATTGATGCTGGTGAAGGTGATTTCGATTTCATCCACCTGAATGTGGATGGTGCGCGCGTTCATATCCACTAACGCACCCGCTGGTATCCACTCCTTGATATTCTTCAATGCGGGTGGGAGTTCTGTGCCGGGCACTGGTGTGAACCACAACGCTCCATGAAACGGGGCGTTGGGAACAGACTCGAATTTTCCATACGGCGCGGTGTAGCGATCTCGTCCCAAAAATTCCACATCGGGCAGATTATTCAGGACTGGCAACCAGAACTGTTCATAGGAGGACACGAGTATCTTTCCGTTTGCTGTTGCTTCCTGTTGGGCAGTTCTCAAATCTTCAATGCGTTCCTGGATGTATTCATCTTCATACGGTTCAGTCCATGCGAACATGGTTACTCCTTTTCAT
>CAZGUM010000211.1:0-6677 GCA_964529085.1 uncultured Methylomonas sp.
CGAACCTTGCTTCTGGCGGAATGTGTCATGGGTCTGACCAATGCCGTCCAAACTGACGCCGATATATTGGTAGTCGATCGCGGCGATTTGCTCGATGTTACTTTCGTCAATCAACGTGCCGTTGCTGGACAAAGCCACATAAAACCCCATGTCGCGGGCGCGCTGCGAGATGGCAAAGATATCCGGGTGGAGGAGCGGCTCGCCGCCGGAAAGGATCAATACCGGCACTTTGAAGGCTTTCAGGTCATTCATCACCTGATAGATTTCCGGCGTAGATAATTCGCCAGGAAAGTTGATGTCGGCTGACGTGGTGTAACAATGCTTGCAGGTCAGATTGCAGCGGCGAATCAGGTTCCAGATCACCACCGGCCCGGATGGCTTGCGTGGTGCCGCCAGCGGGGTCGGATGCAGCAGTTCGCGCATGTATTGGCTTAGTCTGAACATGCTTTATCCTCCGATCCGCAAACCGGTCTTTTTTAGAATTTTGGTGCTGTAAAGCACCTCGTAGCTGCTCGCCTGCGCACCCAACAATACGGCGATGATTGCAACTTGCTGTTCGGCATCGGCTTCGGTTTTGCCGTGCACCATGGCGAAAAGATTGTACGGCCAATCCGGCAAATGCCGGGGGCGCTGGTAACAGTGACTGACAAACGGCAGTTTCGCGACCTTTTGTCCAAGTTCGTCAACATAGCTATCCTTGACATCCCAAACCGTCATACCGTTGTAGCGGTAACCCAATTTGTAATGGTTGGGCACTGCGGCAATACGACGGATCACACCGTTCTGCTGCATCTCGGCCAAATGCAACATCACAGCTTTGGCAGACAAACCCAGTTGCTCGGCAACGGCTTGATACGGTTCGCTAACCAGAGGCAAGCCGGCCTGGGTGGCTTGGATAATTTGTCGGTCTATCTCATCGATTGGCATCAGGCTTCCAATTGCAAACCAACGTAGTATTCGCTGATTTTCGGCATGTTGTAGACGGTCAGACCGGTTAGACGTTCGATTTCCGCGATCACCGTTGCTACTTGTTCGGATTGTTCGGTAGCCAGCACGAACCACATATTCAATAAATGATTGCGAGCATAGTTATGCGCAACTTCCGGGAAGGCGTTGACGATTTCGGTGATTTCGTCAAAGCGTTCCTCCGGCACTTTCAGCGCGGCCAAAGTCAGAGCCCCACCCATTTGTTCGGCGTGATACATCGGCCCAAACCGCGATAGCACCCCGTCGGCCAACATGGCTTGCAATCTGGACAGCAATTCGGCTTCCGGAAGGCTCAATTCCTCGGCAACCCGCTGGTAGGGAGATGCGCAGATAGGAAAACCTTGCTGCAAGCGGTTGACGATGGCTTTGTCTGTGGCATCCATGATTAGGCGAAGAGCAAGCCGAAAGACCGTTTTTTTTTAATCTCCTCACCCCTACCCTCTCCAACAAGAGCAGGGGTTGGCGCATCGCCTTTTTCAATCTGCCGAGCATATAGAGCCCCGCGCTGTTTAAAGCAACGCCGGCTGAACAACACTTCAAAAGGGTAATCGCTTAAATTGCAGTCATGCCGCAGTTCAGCCCATTGTTCCAGCACGACCTCCCGGCTCTTGCCGTGGATCATGCAATACAGGTTATAGGGCCAGACTTCACCCTGGCGCGGGCGTTGGTAACACAGATTCACGCAAGCCTGCTGACTGATCAAAGCGCCGACCCGAGCCACACGCTCGTCAGGCACATCCATCACGATCATGGCGTTAGCCCGGTAGCCGAGCTGACGATGCTTGACCACCACGCCCCAACGCTTGATCAAACCCTGAGTCTTCAAGCGTGCCAGGCGCTCGATTACGTCCTGCTCGGTGATCGCCAATTGCTGCGCTATCGCCGCATACGGCCTCGCTGCAATCGGTAATCCCGCTTGCACGGCGGCAATCAGTTGATAATCGATGGCGTCAATCATGCAGATTTAGCTCAAATCCCAGGTTGATGAAATAGTCGGCCAGCATCGGCAGCAACATCGCGGAATAGCCGGTTTGAGTTTCGATATCCGCAATCACGGCTTTAAGATGAGCCTCACTGTCAGCAATCAATACAAACCACAAATTAAAGCGATTTTCACGCTCGTAGTTGTGATTGACTTCCGGATAAGCACTGACCAGCTCGGCGACCCGCGCCAAATCGATTTCCGGCACGGCCATCGCCACCAGCGCGCTATTGCCTATGCTGTTGGGCGCAATCACCGGACCGATGCGACTGATCATCTGCTGCTCGGATAAGGTTTGAAACGCATTCAGCACCTCGTCCTCGCTAACCCCAAGCTGCTCGGCGATGTCGCGGTACGGGGTCGGACTCAACGGAAAATCCTGCTGATAATCGTTGAGCAGGCGTTTATGCAAGGGCGCCAGCATGTTACCAGCCTATGCGATTGGCGCGATCAGTGAAGAAAATCCCGCTGGGTTTTTGCGCCGGCAGACGGGACGTCTCCTGCAAAGTCTCGGTGTCGTAAACCATCACCCTGTCCTCGTCTCGCACTGCCAGCCACACGGATTCCCCGCGCGGTGTGAATTCCATATGCAACACGGCCTTGCCAGGCTGCAAGGTTTTGACGACGTTAAAGTCTTTCAAATCGATCACTTGCACAGTCTGATTATCCGGGAAGGCAAAATTCACCCACACCTGCCGCCCGTCCGGGCGCGAGGTCACGAATACCGGCTGCCCGGCCACCGGGATACGCTTGACCAGCTCCCATTCGCGAGTATCGATCACCAACACTTCATGCAAGCCCACCGCCGGGACCAATAACCAATCGCCGGCTACGGTCCAACCTTCCAGATGCGGCATTTTGTAGACCGGCATTTGCTCGTCGTCTTTGCCGTAATCTTCCAAGATATGTTCGACACCTTTTTCCGGCTGCCACAAATCCAGCAAGGACAAACCTTTTTCGCCAAACAAGCCGGCGGCGTAGAAATGACCATCCGGTGTCAATAAGGCATCGTAGGGTTGTTTGCCTATGTTGTTAAATTTTTTCACGATAGGTTGACGCGGATTCTTGGCGTCTATCAGCCAGATTTCGTTGCCTTCGAATAGACTGCACACGAAGCGCTGACCCGGCGCATCCACCAAGCCGACCACTTTGGATAATTTGTTGTCTTCGCCATAAACAGCCGGAATTTCGGCCAGTTGTTCCAGCGTCACGGCGTCGAACAGTTTCACGCCGCCTGGTGTGTAATTGGAGACGGCGATTATTTTGCCATCCTGAGAAATCGCCCCGCCGATGCTATTGCCGGCCTGGATGATGCGTTTATCGATTTTGTCTTGCAGCAAATCGATCTTGGTCAACCCACCATCGCGGCCGAACACATAGGCGTAGCGCTGGTCGCGGGAAAACACCACCGAAGCGTGAGACAAGTCGCCCAAGCCTTCGATACGGCTCAGTGACGCGGGTTTAGTGGTGTTGACAATCTGTATGCTGCCGGTTTCGCGTTCGATGACTACGCCGAGATCGCCAGTGCCGCGCAGATCACCATTGGCTTCGTAAACCCAAAATAAACAAACCGCGATGATAATTTTACGAACTAATTGCTTCATATAACGCCCGAGGAATTTATTAATGCCCGCACCATTGATCTTCGCAGGGCCGCCCGTCATTATCACCATCCGTCACGCTGTCAGGACAATTATTCAAATAAAACATTGCTTCTTCACATGAAGTCATTTGCGTGCACCGCGTTTTACCTTCACATGTAAATCTCGTAGAAACCTGTATTTCAGGCTGTTCTAGTGCCTGATGACTGACCTCAGTGGCTGGCGGCGACCAAGAAATAGTAGTCTCACGACTTTTAAATTTATTCACCGCAAATCCAACGACAAGCACGGCAATAACAACAGAACTAAATACCGATCGATAATTGCTGTGTTTATTCCGATAAGCACGAGCCTTATAAGATTGGGGTTTAATTGCGTTTTTTTGCGGAGCAATTGGGGCCGAATTCACTAGCTTCCGCTCTGAGAATACGCTTTTCATCCCTTCGATAGTAACGCCAACTGCTCTTTTTTGGCCTGTCAGGTCGATGATTACATCGAAATAAACGATGTCGCTTTCAACCGGCCTTCGGATTGCACCTCTCAACGACGATATATGAAAAAACACATCATCACCGCCATCGTCTGGCCTAATAAAGCCATACCCTTTATCGTCGATCCAACGTTTTAAAATACCCTTTTGCACGCTAATCGAATCTAAGGTTGCCGTAAGCGTTGAATCAACCAGTTTGTTTCATCAATACTAAGAAAACTCTTCCACGGCGGCATAGCAGTACCTGCTCGACCGTTTTGAATCGCATCCGCCAATAGCGCGTCGCTTTTGTCAGCCAGCGCTTCCGGCATCAACGATGGACCCAAGCCGCCTTTCGGCGGCAAGCCATGGCAGGAACCGCAATCATGCTTAAGCATATTCAACAACGCCTGCTGCCTTTGCGGATCAGGTTGGTCCGCAAAGGCGCAGGGTGACAGCAAGCCGAACAACAGCCAGCAATAGCGCATTGCCTAGGGTTTAACGCTGCCGTAATACGCGGCGATGTCGTTGATTTCCGCATCGGTCAAGGAACCGGCAATTGCGTTCATGATGTCGGATTTCCGCGTCTTGTCGCGATATTGTTTGATCGCGGTTTTCAAATACTCGGGATCGCGGCCGCCCAACGGTGGAAACGGCGCGTCGGCGCTGGGCATCCGGATCCCATGACATTGCGCGCACACCGCGCCAGCCTTAGCTTGACCGACATACAAACTGGTAGCCTGTGCACTACCGGCGGCCAACAGCCCCGCCAGCAGCGACACGATAAAATGAGTCATCTTCATTTTGATTGCTCCATTTCGTCAGGTGACAAACCGCGAGTCATGTATTTGACCCGGCCGCGGGAGAAGATACCTGCCGGACTTTCCATCGGCACGCTTGCGACTTTTTGCAAGGTGTTGGAATCGTACACCACCACTTCGTCACCGTTGTAACCGGCGCTGATATACAGGAATTTACCGTCGGCGCTATATTCCGGGAAGTAGGCGTGACCGCCAACATCCAGCGTTCTAGCAACTTCCAGGGTTTTCTTGTCAATCAACTGCACAGTGCGGGCGCGTCTGTCTTTGCTGATGATGTCAACCGCGACATAAGGCGCGTTGGCATGTGCAGCCGGCGATTCGGTACCGCCGGAAACCGGCACTTGTTTGACGACTTCCATTTTGTCCAAGTCCCAAACGCTGACCACAGTTTTATCGCAATCGCCGAAGTTGGTACCGAAGCCCAAGGTACGGCCGTCAACTTTCACCGCCGAACCGCCGCCAACATGCGGTACGCAGCCGGCTTCCAGTTTTTTGATGATCTCGCGTTTTTCCAGATCGATGGCGGCGACGATGCTGTCGTCATAAGACGCGATCATCAATTTTTTGCCGCCGTGCGTCAGGAAGGCATCATGCAAATGCCGGCCGACGTTCTCGATACGAGTGACCGGGAAACCTTCTTTATTTAAATCAATCACCCAAACCTGACCGGCGTTTTCCAACGCAATCGCGAAAATGTCTGCGTATGGGGTGCCGATGATCATGCCGGAGTCGGAAGATACATGTTTACCGTCGGGATCGATGCCTTCCAATTCGAAGGTTTTTAGCGGCTCCAGCGTATCGGCATTTAGAATCACAGCGTTATGCGGCACGAAAGAACCGGCCATGATGTATTTACCGTCGCGCGACACACCCATGCCTGGACCATTCCAGCCGGTTTTGATGCTGCGCACCGCTTGCATGGAATATAAATCCACCTTGAAAATCTCGGCGGTATCGGTTTTGACATAAGCCCAGCGCGGATTGGCCGGGTTGAAATCAATGATATGCGCGGCGGTGCCGGTGGGTACTTCCCCAACTTTTTGATGGGTAGAGCTGTTGATGAAGATGGCTTTGGAGCCTTCGCCGCGACCGTATTTGCCGCGCGCCGCCACGCCAATCAGATTTTCGAATTTATCGTCGATTTGGAAGGTTGGCTTGGCTGGCAGCGTGCTTTCATCTTTAACATAGACTTTCAGCGACTTTTTCATGTCGTCGATAGTCCAGGCCGGGTTAGGCTGTTTGGGGGTTTCTTGCAGATGCTTAATCACGCCGCGAATTTGGTCGTCATCGAGCCTGCCATAGAACGGAGGCATCAATGTGTCGAAGCTGCCTGCCATTACGATGGTACGCAAAGCGGTAGGGCTGCGGCCTTTCAAGGTAGCCGAGTTCAACGCCGGCGCCAGATAACCGCCGTGATCGGAACCGTGGCAGCTGGCGCAATTGTCTTGATAGAGTTTGTGGAAGTCGTCGGATTTTGCCAGCGCCATTCCGGATGACAACAGCATGGCGATGGAACTCGCCAGTAGGGATTTATTCAGCATTTTTATAGTATTTTTCATTTAAAATTCCTGCCACCCGCAAGTTAAAAAAAAGAGCCAACTTGGTGCATTAAACCATAAAAGACCAGGACGAACAGCCACCCGATTTAGCATGGTAAAATAACAGCTTGTTGACTCCAGGCCGATGTTATAAAGTAAAGTTTCGATTCGCTATCAATTTACTCCTTAATCCATCGCCTTGTCAACCTAGTGGGTCACGATGAGAATGCAATTTATGCAACAAACTGATATTTACGAACTTATTGAGTGCATGACCAC
>CAZGUM010000212.1:0-6643 GCA_964529085.1 uncultured Methylomonas sp.
GCCCGCTCCATATTCTGAAATTGGCCGCCCCATTGCAGATAATAGCCTTCCGGCAGCGTCACCTTATCCGCCACGGCTTTTTGCAATTCGGCAACGAAGCCGCCCAAATCCCGATCGCGGACGTTGATACCCACCACAATACGGCGCTTACCCATCTCGCGGTTGATCAAGGCCGGGCCGTCGTTCAACGTAATCTTGGTAACGTCGCCCAAAGGCACACGTGCGCCATTCGCGGACGTCAGCATCAATGCATCGATTGCGCCGATATTATTCCGAAATTGCTCGGGCAGACGCACCGCCGCCGAAAAGCGCCGCTCGCCCTGATAAATTTCGGTAGCCACTTTACCGGCAATCGCGGTTTCGATCACATCGTGAATATCGGATGCGTTCAAACCATGACGGGCGATAGCTTGCCTATCCACCGTGATGTTCAAATATTGCTGGCCGGTCAGACGTTCGACACGAATATCGCGGGCACCGCTGACGGCGTTTGCCACACCCGCTATCGTGTCCGCCAGCCGTTTCAGCTCGGCCAGATCGTCGCCGAACACTTTTACCGCCACGTCGGAACGTACGCCGGTAACCATTTCGTCCACCCGGTCCGAAATCGGTTGCGCCATCACCACCTGCATGCCTGGTAGGTTTTCGGTCAGTTTGGCACTCATCGCGTCGGCAATATCGTCCTGAGTCCAACCTTTCGGCCATTCTTCCCGCGGTTTCAATGTGACGATAGGCGTGGATTCGTTTTGCGCTTGCGGATCGGCCGGGCTTTCGCCGCGCCCCACGCCGCTGACCACGGTTTTGACGCCGGGAATTTCCATCACCATCTTCATCGCCTGCATTTCCACGTTAATGCTTTCCTCCAGGGAAATATTCGGCATCCGGTTAATACCCGGCACGATGGACCCTTCCCTCATTTCCGGGATAAACGAAGTACCCAGCAGCGGCAACAATGCCACGGTGGCAACAAATACCGCCACCGCCCCGCCGACCACTTTCAGCCTATTGGCCATGGCCCAGTCCAGTATGCGCAGATAAATCCGTTTGATGAAGGCGATTAGCCGAGTGTCGTGTTCACCGTCATGCCCCTCCAGCAGAAACGCGCACAGGACCGGCGACAACGTCAGCGACACCACCAGCGAAATCAGCAAGGCAATCGCAATGGTATACGCCAGCGGTGCGAACATCTTGCCTTCCATGCCTTGCAAGGTCATCAGCGGCAAAAATACCAGCACGATGATACCGACGCCGAACAGCACCGGTGTCGCCACTTCCTGCGCGGCGGTCTGTACCACCCGCACCCGGCTGGTGGCGCGGCCCTTACGCTCGCCCAGCAGCCGGAACGCGTTTTCCACCACCACCACCGAGCCGTCCACCATCAAGCCGATTGCGATGGCCAAACCGCCCAGCGACATCAGATTGGCGGACAGGCCTAACTGATTCATCGCGATAAAAGTGACCAGCGGCGTGACGACCAAGGTACTGACCACGATCAAACTGGAACGCACATCGCCTAGAAACAGGAACAACACGATGACCACCAGCACGATACCTTCCAGCAATACCTTGGTTACCGTGTGCAAGGCCGCATCGACCAGATCGCTACGATCATAATAGGAGACGATCTTCAAATCGTTGGGCAGCATGCCCTTGGCATTGATTTCCGCGACCCGCTGTTTGATCCGGTCCACCACTTCCTTCGCATTGCCGCCGCGTAGCATCATGACGATGCCGCCCACGGATTCGGTATAACCGTCCTTAATCACCGCCCCGGCCCGCACTTCGTGGCCGATTTCGATTTCCGCGACATCATGCATATGCACCGGCACGGCGTTTTCTTCTTTCAAGACGATATTGCCTATATCGTTGACATCGTTAATCAAACCGACGCCGCGAATCAGATATTGCTCGGCATAATGCGGCAGCACGCCGCCGCCGCTATTGGCGTTATTGCGGGCCAGCGCCTCGAACACTTCGCTCAAGGAAATCCGGTAATGATGCAGGCGGTTGGGATCCACCAACACCTGATACTGTTTGACGTAACCGCCCTGAGAATTGATTTCGGCGACACCGGGAATGCCGCGCAGCAAGGGTCTGACCACCCAGTCCTGCGCTTCGCGGCGCTGTTGCAATTCTTCCTGGCTCAAGGCCTTCCGGCCATCGTCGTCGCGCTCCAGCGTATATTGATAGACTTCGCCCAAACCGGTGGAAACCGGACCCAATACCGGATTCACACCGTCCGGCATTTGCTGTTTGACCTCGATCAGCCGCTCCATCACCAATTGCCTGGCGAAATAGACCTCGGTACTGTCGGTGAAAATCAGCGTGATCAGCGACAAGCCGTTTTTATTCATCGAGCGCATTTCTTCCAGTCCGGGCAGGCCGGCCATCGCGATTTCCAGCGGCACCGTAACCAGACGCTCGACTTCGTCCGGCGAGCGGCCACTTGCTTCGGTGGCGATTTGCACCTGAATATTGGTCACGTCTGGAAAGGCATCCACCGACAAATCCCGCACCGCGCGGGCACCCAACAAGGTAAGCGCCACCGCCAGGACCGCCACCAGAATACGTTGCTGCAGGGCGGCCTCTATCAATCCGTTGATCATTGCTTACTCCAAAGTGCCGCGCAAACGCTCGTTATTCAAATGAAAAGCCCCATTCACCACAATCTGCTCGCCGGCTTTCAAGCCTTCCAGCAGCGGCCGTTTTTGCGCTTCCTCGCTACCCAAGCGTACCGGCCGCAATTCGAACCGTGCCGGACCGGTTTGTACGAACACATAATCCTTGTCGTTGTCGCGTACCACCGCCTGACTGGGTACTACAAGCGTTTGCGAGCCCGGTTTGCTGATTTTCAGAGTAGCCAGCATTTGCGGTTTAAACAGCCGCTGCGGATTGGCCAGCTCCATTCGCACCGTCACGGTACGGGTATCGGCATCGACCAGATCGGCCACGTAAATCAGCTTGCCGCTGACTTCCTGACCCGGCAGAGCCGGCACCTCGGCCAACACTTTGTCGCCTTGCCGCGCCCAATGCGCTTGTTGTTCGGGAATTTCCGCGACCAGCCACAGCCGCGATAAATCCGCCACCGTGTACAAACTGTCGGCGGGTTGCACTACCTGGCCGATGGCGACGTTACGCTCAATCACCACGCCGTCGATGCTGGCGGTGACCGGCGAGAAGGAATGGATGCTGCGCTGCGTATCCAGGCGTTTCAAATCCGCTTCGCTCATGCCCATCACCCGCAAGCGGTCGCTGGCGGCGCGCAAATCGACTTCCGCTTCCGTCAATACGCCTTGGCGTTCCTGCAATTCGGCTTCGGCAATCACACCGCTTTCCAACAGGCGTTCGGCACGTTTTACGGTAATGCGCCGCAAATTAACCTGCGACGTAGCCTTTAAGTAATCCGATTGCGCCTGGCTCAACTCGGTACTATTCAATAAGGCCAGACGTTCGCCTTTCTTCACGTTTTGGCCAAGCATGGCATTGATTTCGGTAATCCGCCCGGTCACCGAGGCGCCGATGCGGGCGACCTTGTGCTGATCCAATTCCACCCTGGCCGATAAATTCAATGATTCGCTGACCTCACTTGGCTTGACCTCCGCGACGCTCAGCAACTTCAACAAAGCGGGGGAAGCATCGAGAACCGGCTTTAAATCCGCGCCGACGGCCGGCAGCGCAAAACACAGTAATAGCAGCGCTTCCGGCAACAGTGTGGGGCGGGACGTAATCTGGTCCTTAGGTTTCATGATGGTTCCTGTAAATAAACGATATTTATAAAACTATGGGTAAGGAGGGCCATAACCCCTGACATAAGCGCCGATGCTACACCGACTGCTCAACCAACCTCGGACTGATCAAAACCTTATCGATGCGAGTCCCGTCTATATCGACGATTTCAAAACGCCAGTCGCCAAATTCGAAGGCATCGGT
This sequence comes from uncultured Methylomonas sp., assembly GCA_964529085.1. Classification (GTDB taxonomy): domain Bacteria; phylum Pseudomonadota; class Gammaproteobacteria; order Methylococcales; family Methylomonadaceae; genus Methylomonas. The sequence continues at coordinate 3,931 of CAZGUM010000212.1, forward strand.
TACCTGCGGGATTTTTTCCAGATAAAACAGGATGAAGCCGCCAACCGTGTGGTAGTCGTTCTCGGCCTCGCCGGGTAAATTAACTGCCATGCCGATCACCGACTTCATGCGTTGAATCGACAAACCGCCATCCACCAACCACGAGCCATCGGCCCGCTGCACCACATCGATATCCAGATTGGTGCGGCTAGGCAAATGCCCGACGATGGCTTTCAACACATCGCTCAGTGTTACCAGGCCCTCAATATCGCCGTATTCGTCGACGATCAACGCCAGATCGGCCCGTTTTTCCTGGAAATACTCCAGCAACTGGCTCAGTGTCATCGATTCCAACACATACAGCGGCGCATGCAGAATAGACACGATATTCAATGCTTCACCGGCCATAGCCGGCTTCAATAGATCCCGGCGATGCAATATTCCTACCACATTTTCCAGGCCGCTTCGACAGACCACTGCTCTGGAATACGGGCAATCGGCGATTTTGGCGCGCTGCGCCATTTCATCGTCATTCAGATCCACCGCAAAAATCTGCTGCCTCGCAGTCATTACCGCACCGAGTCGCTGCTCGTCGAGCTGCAAAACGTTACCAACCAGATGACTCTCGCTGGCGTGAAATACGCCGGATTCGGCGCCGATCTCCATCAATAACTTAATTTCTTCGTTGGTAACACTGGTTTGCGGCGGTTGATGCGCACCGAAAATGCGCAACAACAGCGTGCTGGAGGAAGACAACAGCCAGACCAGAGGACTGGCAATCAGAGACAGTGCGTTCATCGGCCGGGCAATCACCACGGCAATCGGCTCCGGACGCAACAAGGCCAGACGCTTCGGCACCAGTTCGCCGACCACCACGGAAAAATAGGTGATTAACACCACCGTCGCTATCAGCGCGATAGTTTCGGCATGGGGTGCCAACAACGGAAAACTCGCCAATTGCCGGCGTAATGGCTCGGTCAAGGCGGCTTCGCCCAACGCCCCGCTGAGAATGCCCACCGAGGTTATGCCCACCTGCACCGTGGACAGGAATCGCGAAGGATCTTTGTGTAATTTCAGTGCCGCGCGGGCGCCCGCGCGTTTTTCGGCCACCAGTTTTTGCAACCGCGCCAGCCCGGAAGACACCAGCGACATTTCCGACATCGCAAACACGCCGTTTATCAGGACCAAAATCAGTATCAGACCAATATCCATGCGCTAATTGTCTCGGTTACAGTGGAATTGCTTATCGCGAAATCCCGACGACGGCAAACGTATCGGCCGCGCGCCCTTGCATCGCTTACCAGTCCGGTCCGGACTGGCCCGACCGGTTGCGTTGGCCGTATTGATACTTGAATTTGCGCTTTAACAAACCGGTCGGCTCATCGGGTATGCGTTTTAATAATTGTTCGTTAGCCCGCTCGGTTTCGTTTTTTTCGGTCTCCGCCTCGGCTTTTGCTTGTTCGGCCCGCTCCTGTTCCGGCCTAGAGGGCTTAGGCTGATCCGCGGGTTTGGCATCGGCCTCGGCCTGCTGTTTATCCTCGGCCGATTTTTTCTGTTCGGCATCCTGTTTGGCTTGCGATTGCCGGTTTTCTTCCTGTTTTCGGTTTTGCTGTTTGTCGGCATCCGACTGGCCGGATTGCTGATCTTGCTGGGGCTTTTGCTGCTCGGACGACTCTTGCTTTTCCGGTTGCGGATTATCCTGCGGCTTTTGTTGTTCCTGTTCTTTCAGTTTCTTCTCGACAAGGTCCTTGTTGTACTGGGCATCCTGATGCTTTGGGTCGAGTTTTAACGCCTGTTGATAGGCTTGCAAAGCCTCTTGCAACTGACCGGCCTGGGCCAGCGCATTACCGCGATTGTAATGGCCTTCCGCTGTCTGGGTGTTTTTTAAGGTTTCGGCGGCTTCTTGATATTGTCCGGCCTTGTATTGCGCAGCGGCGCGCCAGTCCGGATTGCCGAACTGCTCGGCGGCTTGTTGATATTGTTGTTGCTCGAAAGCCTGCTTGGCGCGTTGATCGGGCGTTTGCCATAGGCTTTGCCAATCCAGCGCGTAGCTATTCTTCGGCAACGGCAATAAACACAGCAATGCCAATAACAGACCTTTTCTAAATTGCAAAGCCGCCCACGGCAACACCAACAGTAACAACCAAGGGCCTTTTTCATCCCATTGTTGCAACAACAGATTACTATCCAAACTTTTGCTGTCGGCATCGGCGCTATTGAACAAGCGCCCGAGGTTTTCGACATCCTCGTCGCCGGCCGTCACCTCTTGATAAATACCCCGACCACGCTGAGCCAGCGTCGTCAACGCCGCTTCTTCCAGTTTCGCTACCACGATGGTGCCATTGCGATCTTTCAGAAATCCGCCGCCCTGTATTTGAATCGGCGCGCCTTCGGCCGTGCCTACCGCCAGTACGGAAACCCGGTAGTCGCCCACCCACTGCTCGGCCTGTTCCGCCACATCGGCATCAACGCCATCGGTGACCAGCAATATATGGCCCTTGACCAGCCCGGCTTGCCTTAGCAACTCCGTGGCCTTGTTCAGCGCGATGCCGGTATTGCTGCCGGGACTGGGCATGATGTCGGTAGTCAGTGCCGTCAACTGGCTGTCGATGGTAGCGATATCGTTGGTCAGCGGCGTCACGGTGAAGGCATCGCCGCCGTAGACCAACAGTGCGGTCTGACCATCCTTGCGTTGCTTCAGCAAATCGGCGATTTTGTAGCGGGCCTTGCCGAT
>CAZGUM010000213.1:0-6624 GCA_964529085.1 uncultured Methylomonas sp.
AAACCCCCGTCGGCAAATACATCCCCGACTGGGCAATCGTCAAACACAATGACAATACCATCTACATGGTCCGCGAAACCAAAGGCGTGAAAAAGGATCAGTTCCTCAAACTCCGCACATCCGAATCCGACAAAATCCGCTGCGGCGAAAAACACTTTGAAGCCTTGGGGGTAGATTTCAATATGGTCACCGATGCGGGTGAAGTGTAGTCTAGGCATTAGAAGAAAGAAAACAACATAATTAAGAATACGGGTATGTCAAAGAGGACAATAGAACGACGAAATAAGGAAGAGACAAGATGCCAGATCCTGCCGAGCTTTTTAGCAACCCCAAACAATATTGGGATTTCATAACTTCAACAACTGATGCTGAATTCGAAAATCAACACTTCGATCGTAAGCAAGCTGGCAACAACGGTATCGCCACTCCAAGTTCCATCGATAAACTTCAGGATGAAATCAAAGAATGTATTTCCGCTTTCGCCAATCATGAGGGTGGGGTAATAATTGTTGGTATCTCAAAAACAGGCGACATACATGGCATAAACCATCTTAATCCTGACCAGTTGAAAAGAATCACTTCGATCAATCAACTGCTCCGCAACCAGTCAGCAATGATCAAGTATATGGATTGCATAAATAAGCAAGGCGAATCAGAGCGAATACTTTTAATTTACGTACCCGTATCAGATGGAATATGTGAGACATTGAAATCACCGCCCGAAGCCTGGATCCGTAACGGCGATAGATGCGAACCATTAACCGATGACCTTCGCGAATTATTGAAACGCGAGAAACGTATTGTTGAGTTTGAAAGAATGCCTTGTTGTTCTTTCGATCCCGGTGATATAGACAAAGAAGTCCTCGCACAATTCCGTCAATCCAACACCAACTTAACTTCTTCAATAAGCGACGAGGATTTTCTTTACCAGATTGGCGCGCTGGGAAAAGACAAAAACGGACTCCATTTTACAAATGCAGGCTATTTATTTTTTGCAAGTCGTCCACAACGCATGCTATCGTGGGCACATGTACGCTTAATGCGTTTCGATGCCAAAGTAAGTGAATACAAAACCAGAGGTCTACCAACTTTCGACCGCGAATTTGATGGGCCACTCGCTCAACAAATTAGGAAGCTACGTGTACATTTCAGGGAATCTGGTTTTTTTAAAACTTACCAAAAACGTGCTGCTGATGGGGGATTTATCGAGGAACCAGAATTTCCCACCCTTGCAGTAGATGAAGCAATCGTAAACGCCGTTGCACATCGAGATTATGGCATTCGATTACCGATAGAATGCATACTGTATAAGGATGGCTTTTTTGTAGAAAACCCCGGTCGTGTTCTTCAGCGTAGTCAACCTGTGCCAGATCATTTTAACCTCGCCCAAATAACACTTGACTCGATGCCGCGCAATTCACTTTTAATCCAATGGCTAAAAAACATGCGAGGAGATGATGGTAGGGCATTTGTGCAAGCGTTAAGTGAGGGTACCAAGCGCATGCACGAGGAAATGTCTAAATTAAACTTAACCGCGCCAGCTTATCAAACCAGTATCATTCAAACCTCTGTAATATTACTCAGCAACGCGGAGGAGCGTGAAGCTGCATATCGCGCAGCTTCAATTACAGCAGCGGCAACAGAGTTCGCCAATTTGTTTCCACTTAGGTTTACAGGAGAGAATAGTTTTGCGGTTTCTCCAAAAATCTTTCGGGGAAGAATGAAAGAACTGGAACAATACTTAATTGATTCACTTAGTGTCAAGGGGTGGTATATAGACAGAAAAAATTTTGGAAAGATAACAGCTCACCGAAAGGGGGCAAACCTGCCCATCCCTGATAATGTCAGTTCCCTTATACAATTCTCACCAGCTTATATCTTCCAATTTAAACTTTATGGAGAGGAGATGTTCTTATGTGTGGATTACACACTTGAAGTGAAAAACAGGTCAAATGTAAGGAATTTATTGAGATTTCTAACTCCCCAAGATTTAGTTGGACGCCACGCAGTTGCCAAAACTACCCAATGGTTACGTGGGCGCATTATAAGGGTGGATTTTGAAACGACTCTTATTCGATTTGATGAAATCGAAGGTGAAGAATTTGTAGCGAGTTCGCAAGTCCTACCTGAATTGCCAATTTCCTTGATTGAGAAAAATCTCAAATCATTAAATATTCGCTTTGACTTGTTTCGTGAAATCAAGAAATCTAGCCTATCTTTAGATCCTAACTCATCACGTTTACGTGCGGATAAATCCATCGCTACTGTTGGCGAACTATCCAGTTCAGTATTTCCTCTATTTATAAATGATTTGACGGTAACTCTTGATAAAACCCCTTTACCATTATTTCGCGGCAGGAATGGGAGCTTGACAGTTCAATCGCTTGCAGAGCCAGTCGTGGAATTTAACAAAAAGCATGAAACTCCTGATATTCGGGATGGCATAACTCGTTATGGATCCTATGATTCGAGTCCCAAAACCATTGAATTAATTCCTATTTGTTTGGCTGCCCAACGGGAAGGGATGAAAAACTTGATCGAAAGACTCAAGGCGGGCAAGTTCAAATATTCAGGAGCGGAACGAACATTTCACACCCGATTATCTTACAACGCTATTATCACTGTTCCGAGCACTGACCAAATTCTGGAAGAGTGTAAGCGATTGCTCAATGAACATGATGATTGGCGTGGAGACCCCGGCATAAATCGCTTATTCTTAGTTCACACTCCGGAACAAGATTTTTCACTAGACGATGAAAAATCCCCATACTATCAAGTAAAGCGTTTTCTCCTTGAACAGGGCATCCCTTGTCAAATGGTCGATACTCCAACATTACAGAATCCTGACTGGAAGGATCTAAATCTTGCTCTCAATATAACCGCAAAATGTGGCGTGACACCTTGGGTCTTACCTGATAGTATTCCCAATGCAGATTTCTTTATAGGCCTATCCTACACACAAAGCCACTCTAAAGGGTTGAGACGGCTATTAGGTTATTCAACCGTCTTTAATAAATTTGGCAACTGGGAATTCTATTCTGGAAACACTGATGCCTTTTCCTATGAAGAGCGAAGTACGTTTTTCGCTCAACTTGCAGAAAATACGTTAAAACAGATAACTCAAACAAGTTCTTTATCTGATAAGCCAAATATTTATTTTCACTATTCAGCAAAGTTTTCTAAAGACGATATCGCAGTAATTGTTTCAGCCGCCCGACGCATTCGACCACAAGGCACGTATCACTTTGTCTCGATCAACTCTCACCACAATATAAGACTATACGACAACCGTCCTGAAACTGATGGCAGCATGAGCCGTGGTAGTTACGTGATAACTTCTCCAAGGCAGATTGTTATTTCAACGACTGGATATAATCCTTACCGTAAAGCAATTGGGACCCCAAAACCTCTTGAAGTTAGTATATGGGTTGAGCCACCAAATGGTGAAAACAAACCACAAACTGATCTAAAAGCATTAGCCAACCAAATTCTTAGTTTGACAAAGCTTAATTGGTCATCAACAGACTCCCTGTGCGGCGAACCCATTACCATAAAATATGCTGGTGATATTGCCTACTTAACGGACGCGTTTCTAAGGCAATCCGAGTCCTTTAAACTTCACCAAGTGCTTGAAAAAACGCCGTGGTTTATATAGCGGTTTATTTCTCAGATCAGATAAGTAACGATTATTAAGTGCATCCCCGTCCCGCCACTTTAATTAGTGCATCAGAATTATTTACCAGTTCAACAAGAACAAAGTTAAAACAAAAAAGCCCCTGATTTTCAACCAAATAGGGGCTTGTTGTCTATATAGAACTATACCTAACCAAATATTGTTGCAGCCGTTCATGCGAGATTACCCTTTCACTGCGATTTTCATCTAAATTATCACCATCCAAAGTCTTATAATCACATGATGAACGAAGCTACGACCGTATTCCTGCGCACACCAAGAAGGTGGATCAGTCCATTCCAGTATGGGCGTATCGCCGGGAGTTGGAGTAAATCTCGAATTCAACTGTTAATACAACTAGGAGTGCCACCTCAAAGGCAGGGATAACCTTTATGGAAAATCAATTGCATAAAATCGCCCATGCGTTACAAGAAACTCTGGAAGCCAGTCTTCGAGCAAGCAGTAGCGCAAATGTTCATTCTGTATCAAAAGGTGATGCTACGGAAGAGAATTGGCTCAAATTGCTTCAAAGCCATTTGCCCAAACGTTACGAAGCATCAAAGGCTTTCGTCATGGATTCAATCGGAGGCATAAGCGACCAAATAGATATAGTGGTTTATGACAGACAATATACACCTGTCTTATATAATCAGGAGCGCCAACCTTTTATTCCTGCTGAAAGCGTCTATGCAGTCTTTGAAGTAAAACCGAGCCTCAATCGTGAATATGTTATTTACGCTGGTGAAAAAGTCGCTTCTGTTCGGAAATTACTACGAACAAGCGCGCAAATCACTCATGCAGGAGGAAAATTTGAGCCACGCCCATTATTCCCAATCTTGGGCGGCATTTTAACTTATGACAGTGAGTGGAAGCCTGGTCTTGGCGATTCCCTTTTGCGTACGCTTGATGAACTTGCAGTTAATCAAAAATTAGACATAGGCTGTGCCATCACAGAAGGCGCGTTTGAGGTCGAGTACCTTGGTAAAAAAACACTATTGGCGAAAAGTGATGCATCTGTCTCACTTATAAATTTCTTCTTTCGGTTACTTGCTAAGCTTCAAAATCTAGGAACAGTATCCGCGATTGATTACAACCAGTATATCAACGCGATTGGAGGCAACGTTCCTTAGACTGGCGACTTATCAACACTGTGTGGCGCTTCTTCGCCAATCCATTCGCCTGTTGCCCGCCAAACTTCATAACAATATAACCATTCTGCTGTCCATACAACGAGAATGCTGGCCAATATGTTTACCCCGCGCCAAGGATGATCTTGTGGATGATATAAACACAGAGATCCATCGGGATAAATATGTTTGGAGTTAAGATGTAATTTAGGCGAAATTACATCGACTTTTGGAGCCGTATATTCCTGATAACTTACCTTAATTAGGTATTCTGGCGATTGTGGTGTCGGTTTCAATTTTCCAAGCCAATAATTCCCTTTTTTGAAAAATTGAAAGTTCGGGAATGCTACGTGCATTAATTGTTTCTGAACTACTAAAGAAACATGATGATTGTTTCTGGGAATCGACATTATCCTCCAAAATATCGGTGCTTAGGGGATTCCAAGGCTTTTTCCGACAGTGGTTTCTGTCCAGAAATATTTCCTGTTCTTGACACAAAGATGGACCCTCTGGTCAGGATTGATTTCAAAACTTCGTCCACGGTTGTTGGGAAGTATTCTTCCCCTTCATCTTCATTGAAAACTTTTTGCCAGAGTTCAATTGCTGTAGCCTCATCTTCCGTTTCTAATGCCTTTGCTGCCCAATTTTTCGACTCCTCGATCCGGCGCATAAAGGTTTCGAACTCAGCCCTTGTCCAAAATTTGGCTACGTTATTACCTAACATCGGGTCTTTGACAAGCGGTACAGCGCCATCCTTTTCAAAAGTGCCAACGTATTCTTCGTAAACTGAAACAAGAAGACTATGGAACAGTTCTCCATAGGATGAGTCTTCGATCTTAAGTTTTTTCACATCGGCATGTTTATACACCATACATTCGAGCCAGTAACTTTTCGGTCTGCGATATTTCATTCGGACATCCCGCCAATGTTTGAACATCTTATTTAAAGGCACTATTTTTCCTTGCTGGTCTTGATTCAGGTCACTAAGCGCCTGACTGTAGCCAAGTGGATTAGATGAAATCCATTTTGACAAATCTCTGTCTGGGACTTCCAAAGGCACTGGAGAGTCACCTTCGTAAATGGACGGGACAATATCCATATCAAAATCTTTTTCGTCAATCGTGACGTGAACCAATACGGACCTACGTTGCCGTTTTAAACTAAGTTCTGCATCCACTTTCCCGTTTTCGTCTCCGAGGGCTTTTGGCAGACCATCCAGTGCATTCACCAATAAGTTAATCGTGGCTTTTGCACTATCTTCTTTGTCCTTGTATTTTGGATCAACAAATAAGAGAATATCAACATCTTTTATTTGCTTTACGGCTGTATCACGAGCATACGAACCAGCTAGTCTTGTATGAGGCTCGACTGTAATAATTTTGTCGCATTCCTTCAGGAAATCCCGAACTTTTGTTGGCAATTCGACTGCCAGAGAGACTCGATCTTCTTTAGGTTGAATTCTGGTGAGTAAAGTCAAAAAGTGATCTCGCAAGCTATTCATATTTCTCTACCTTCCTGATACAAGTGAAAGACTCATGGGTGACATAATTACATCGGCAATATATCACAAAATGACTTATATGGAAAATATGTTCTAATAAAATTCTTACACACACGCCTGGTGTTGCCTTTAAACAAAAAAGCCCCTGATCGGTTGAAGATCAGGGGCTTGCTTTCTATATGAACCTGAACCTTACCAGGTATTGTTGCAGCCTTTCATGCGAGATCACTCTTCCGCTGTAGTCTTCCCGCCATGAGCCATCTTCCAGTGGGATGTACACCAGCGGCTTTCTCGCTGGCAACACCAATCCGCATTGGAATGGC
>CAZGUM010000214.1:0-6573 GCA_964529085.1 uncultured Methylomonas sp.
GAGACAGCAGGAGTAGGAGTAGGAGTAACAGCGGTAGGATAGGTTGTAATAATGGCATGGGCGCCCATATCAGACATATACGAGCACGGCCAACCCGAGATCATCCAGGTTTTGAGAAAGGCCCCACCAGGAGAATATACAGTAGATACCTCATCCTGTGTCCAAAAATAATAATCTCCCGCATTAGCATGATCAGACACCCAGGTATCCAACCCAGCGGTCGTACGGCCTAATTCCGTCCGCCACCAAGGATAATTGAGCCCAAAGCCGCAACTATTACCGTATGTCGTCTCGAAAAAATAGGTAATATAAATTTGATGTCCAACCAATTCAGGCCCGATAATAAAGTGCATCTCATTAGTCGTACCATAGACGTCCTGATAAGGCACGTAGATGTAGAGACGAGCACCATCCTCTGACGCCTCACAGGTTGACCCGCTACCCTCGACCCATCCACAAGAGAGACCAGTCAAATGGCCCGAGGGCGTAGGAGTAACTTCCAGAGTGGCCGTAGGGGTAGCAGTAGCAGGCGTACCCGTCACAGATGGATCAGGCGTAGACGGGCGAGGCGTGGAGGTCGGCAACGCCGTTTGAGGGATACACTGCTCGCACATGACCAGCCAACCTGGGTCTGGTGTAACCGTGCCCCACCCCACAGGTGTACCAGTTGGACAATCCAAATTCGAGTAATCCAACGTAGGGAGGACGGTTGGAACCCATCCCGCAGGGGACGTAACCGTAGGGGTAACGCCATCAGCAGAGGGAGCGGCAGAGGCCAAATCAGGAAATAGAGCCATAGCCACCAACAAAAGACAGGCCAACGCCAGAAGGACGAAACCCGGAAGAAGCTTGACCTTATCAATAGACATTATGACCGCCTCAAAATGATAGCAAGGACAACAATCACGCCCACAGAGACAAGGAGCGTTTGGATCACTTGCAACGCGCCGAACTGTTGGAGGAAGTACAAAATCAATTGCATATCATCACCTATTTGATAGATCGAGGCTTGAGGATTAGCAACGAGAACGCCATAGCCAAGACAAATAACGGTTGCAACGTAGTATCCAGATACCCCGCCATGCAAAGCAGCACATACACGACGGACATTGTCGGTTTGTCAGTCCAAAGGAAAAAGAGCGCACCCGCTATCGTGTATGCCTGGGATAATGTCAAATCATAAGGCACCATTATTCGGATCCCCCGCCCTTGACGGTATTTATAACCAGCCAAAAAATATCAAACCCCACAAAAGACCACAAAAGGATCTGGAAGAACGTCCAAAGAGAAAAACCACCAACGACCTTATAAGCCTTCATAAGGACTATAACGGTATCAACAAAGTTGTAAAAATCTTGTGTAGATGGCATATGGACTCCGAAGATCAAGACGGGCAGGTCTGGACGAAAAGCCATTGACAACCAGACCCGCCCGCCAAACGCCACGACAAGACCCCGCCGTGGTAGGGGAAGGGACTATCCGCGGCCCTTCATGCGGCGCAAGACAGCGATCGAGGTACCCGCGACGAGGGAGAACGCGGTGACGAGGCCCAAAGTCACGGACACCGTGCCGATGGTGGCGAGTTCGATCGAAGCGAAGTCGCCGACGAAAGCGATCAGGTCAGCCATGTTTTATTTACTCCTTCCTATAGGATTTACACACACACGCGCGCGACGTGTTATGCACTACTGAGAGGACTTACCCGACTTCGGGAGACCAGAGACGAGCTTGACGCCTGAGAGGCCAGTGATCGAGGCCTCTAAGACGTACTCACGGGGGGAGGGATCGTAAGGCAAACCCAGGTCACCGAACACATCGAAGGCCTTGATCCCTTCGGGCGTGACTTCCGCAAAGGATGTCACAGTATAGGGGTTGCCCTGTTTCGACACCTTTTGCTGAGTACCCGAACAAATGCCCGTAAACTTGATTTGCGCCATTTCAAAATTCCGTTTCTCGCTCAGGTTGTTTTGGCTAGGCTAGAGCGATCACCCGCCAGCAACGCGGAAGGCCCGCGATATTGCTTAGATCAAAACAGGAACACAAGAACGGCCCATACAGGCCGCCACAAAACGCATATCCATATACAGATCGAGATCAAGAGAGTACATAGAGCGATACACCTTTGTTACCCCCCACGCCTTACGAAGATCAGCCACCAGATTGACAAGTGTCAAATCATTTGACACTTGGTTATCATTATAATACTTATCGAAAACAAGGGCGGCATGACCTTTTTCAGACATGCCCCAAATGTATCAGAGATTTATAAACGTGTCAAGATTTTGGATTGAATATCTTTTCATCCTCAGGATCAACAATACCCAAAGACTTCGCAACCTCATAACCTTTCAACATAAAAACCATCTTGACAAAATCTGCTGGATAAGCAGTACCCAAACGCCTTGCCCATTTTATCAAGGTATCACCTACTTCTGGTTCCTTATCCATCCCCACATAGAACCGATAACGACCAGCTTCCGTTTTCTGTCTTGGCATTTTACAAATTCCTTTCCACCCTATATTATATGACAATTATTATCCACTCCCCCACCCCAAAAAATCAGGGACGCCCCACTTCGAGAAGGCAAGATACAAAACATAAGAAGGAATTGTTTTATTAGCCGTCTCAAAAGCGTGATAATCAAGAACATTGAGATTGAAACACCCCGCCGCTTCCACTACGGTAAGGTTAGAACTAATACGCTTCCATCGAAGCCACTTTGCAAGACGGGTACGGAATTCATACTCATTCATGTAAATATTCCCCAGGAACAAAATACGCTCGACCGTATAATTGTTCAAGAAGATAAATTTGATACAAAGTAGGCAAACCCCGTTTATAATTTTCCCAATCAGAAATACACGCTTGACGAACACGCAAGTACAAAGATAAATCTTTTTGCGTATGTTTATGAGATTTTCTAGCAAAACGCAAAGCATATGCAAACCACATTTTATACTCACGCAAGGATAAAACAGACATCTAATCACCTGCAAACATAATATTACGATTGAATAACTCACCGACAGACGCATGCGACAATTGCAATACCGCCTCATATCGTTTCCTAGATGGACGCTGCCTACCACGTTCTACAAGATCAATAACTTGTGACCAACCTACCTCCGAACCGTGAACATCCAGATACACGGACAAGGCAACCGAAACCTGACGATCCAGCCACGAATGTATACGAGATACAGAGACACGGCGAGCAGAGGAGATCAACAGAGAGGCACGATCCGCAATCGAGACAAATTCAGCCCACAACGCCCAACCGCGAAAATCAATATACTGTCTCAAATGCGACATGCCAATATAAAACCACTCTGTAAAAGGATGAAACACCATTGACAAAAATACCGCTTGCGCCCGTTCATCCCGCATTTGAAACTCGAGACGAGTAAAACCGCGCTTGTTATAACAACGCACCATCCTCTGGCTTTCATTCGATCCAATATAGGCGGTAAAAGTTCCCTCCTTACCATCATCACGCAAGGCATAAGGAGATCCGTCGTAATGTATTGTTTCTCTTTTCGCAAGAGACACAAGGGTATCACCCTCCAAATATTCAAGGAACAATTCAGGGGAAAAAGGAGCGTTATCGAAGGCAAGATCGACCCGCTTGATTGAAAAGCGAATACCCGCGTCCAAAAGATAATTGAGAAAATCGCGGTAATTATCAGGAATAAGATACTCACAGGCTTGACCAGGTAATTCGATATGACAATGCTCTGCGTTTGTCCTATCAAGCGTAATAGGATTACTATACACCTTAGCGGCCATCATAGCAACATCAATCTGACGATATCCACGACCGCCATGATCGGTAGGGATAAGGACGCCCAACGCAGAAAAAAAGCGAGGCCAGAGATGAAGAACCTCGAAATAAGGCATATGGACAGTTATCGAGAACCAATGTACAGAAAGCATTTTTCCTCTCTTCTGAATCTCCACCCCCCTATCAGTAGAGGGAGTGGGAAGTGTTTTTGCCGCTGTGAGAAGCCTACCAGATAATAACCGCTTGCCGTCTCTCTCTCTCTCGCTTCCCGCTGGTAGACTTCTCACAAGGTCAAACCACTTCGATAAGCCGAACGCCATGCCCGAAACGCTACGAACATCCCAAACACCGCACGCGATAGTTCGACAGTTTCAGAGGCCGCTACCGATAAACCAGGTTATCACGCTCACGCCTAGCATTATTCCGTTTAATCAGCTTGCACATAACCTACCCATTCGCGACAGGCCACCACCCCGCGCGCCAAAAGCCCGTTTCCCTAAGGGCGCGAATTAGGTTATACGCATTTGTCATCAAAGTGCGCGCAGATCATCACCGCATAAAGAAAAGAAAAAGCATACCCAAAAAGCCCAGGATCAGAGAGGGGAAGTCATTCGGATCAAAAAGCCAGAAGATCAGAAACGACATAGAAGCTATGTAAACGGATATCAGGATCAGCATATGCACACCTTTCAGAGAACGCGTCCCGCGCGGACCGCGGCCGCTACGCGGCCCGCGGTAGCCGCGCGGATGATCCGCATTATTGACCTGATGGGGTAGGCGTATACGTACCGACTACCCAACCGTCAGGGAGAGGGGTAGAAGTAACAGACGGAATAACCGCCACCGTTGGGGAGGCCGTTGGCAACGGAACAGACACGACACCTATCAACATCGGCACAGTCCAATTGAGACGCGCACGATTATCCAAAAAGTCAAAATATATATGACCTTCAGCAGTTATACACTTGCCGCAAAAATCGACCACCGTGTAATCCCCAACCATAGCAGGAGGAGAGTAAACACGAATAACCGAGCCCAGAGGGATATCATTGCGCCATTGTATAGGAACCGCAACGCCCCGCCCCACGAAATCAGACCAACGATAACCGCTAGCAGTAGTGTCATCACAATAATTGAGATCATCATGCCAATTATCCTGCGAGCAATTAGGCGGCCCATAGGGAGGCCAATAATACGAGTAACCTACCGCCAACATGCGACCCACATAAGATGGACGATCAGGGTACGGAGTATAGGTAGGATATGGAGTATAGGTGGGCGCTACCGCAGGAGATACCCCAACACCAGACCCACCACCAGCCCCAGAAGAAACCACGTCAGCAGATCCCACGCTTGGAGAATTTGAGGATTGACTTTGATTTTCAACATTTCCAAATCCTTGTATATCTGGACTCGATTGAGACGGATAAGGGACACCACCAGAAAGAACAACCGTAGGAGTTGAGACAACACCAGAAACAGAAGGCACATTGACCTCCGCAGAAGAGAAGAAAGGAACAAGAAACCAGACAAAAGCGCCAATAAGAGCCCAATTGGTAAGAGCATTTAGTACATAATTAGCGCCTCCGCCGCGCTTGCTGTTGAGATAGGGCCTTTGCGGCATCATTGAAGGAACGTACAGATGAAGCCAACTCATTAGAAAATTCCTGCTGATCCTCCCCCCCGCCCGTTTCCACGTCTGATACGCTGTAAGAGCGATTGTAGCGCTCGAAGAACTGTGCAGTCCATCTCTTGAGCCAGCCAACGAGTACCGTCGGGTTATCGCCTGGGTCAAGCGTGTCGTAAACCCCCCAATATTCCCACCAGCCCGTCTGAAGAAAGTAACCATGATAATTTTTAGATCCATTATTTACTTCCCATCTCCATAATTTAAGAGGTATTAGGAAAAATTTATAGAAATCAAACCACAATTGACAAGTCAAAGAGCGAAGATCCTCGTGAGGAGGCTTACGGCCTGACAGTATCACATAGCTATCGACCTTTGCGGCAAAAGACGCCAAAGAAGAGGCAGTCTTTTGTGACCGAACATACAAGCCGCCTTCGTCCACAATCGCCACAAAACGCAACTTACCGCGATCCCCAGGAACGACAGTATCAGGATCATCATTCCAGACGCAGGCCGTTTGACTGACCAACTTATAACCACGTTCCAAATACCTGTGAGCTAACTCAATAGCCAACAGTGTTTTACCAGAGGACAACCGCCCCTCAATCGAAAGAGTGCGGTTATCATCGAGCTCGACAAAAAAACCGTCATCCCAAATAATAGCCATCAGAAAATACTCTTGATAGCGTAGATAATGCCCGCGATCGCAAAGACCGCCGCGAGACCCCAAGGGACGTAGACCGTAAAATTGATATACGGCCCATCCATAAGGCCCACAGGAAACGAGGAGACAAACAAGGAAACGAAAGGAAGGAGGATATTAGCAATCATGTGTCACCTACGATACAAACATGTTACGAACAACCCAAGCGATACCCAAGACATACGCAATCACTTGCAAGGACAGAGACACGCCAAAAATCGTAACCGTACCCAACGACACATCCTGCGCGCACAAATGCGCCAGATGTGGAGTAGCCGCAAAATCCCAACCAAGGATGGATATGCCAGAATAAGGCCCGATGTCAAAGCAGGCGCTTGCGCCAAAGTCTATACCATCCCAACCAAACAGATCTTGGGTAGATTGCACAGATCCGCAATAACCAGACGAGACAGCAGGAGTAGGAGTAGGAGTAACAGCGGTAGGATAGGTTGTAATAATGG
>CAZGUM010000215.1:0-6537 GCA_964529085.1 uncultured Methylomonas sp.
CCGGCAGGCAGAGGCGGCTTATAAAGCGTTTGGCTAACATAATCCGGTAATGGCCGACCGATCACATAACTGTATTGCAGATTTACCCGATAAGACCCGGCTCTTTGGTTGGGAACGATCGCAAACAGATTCGCGGATTGTCCGGACTCAACGACGAAGCGCTGCGGCAAATCCGGGTATGCGCTGACGTTTTCCCGCTCGCGCCAATCCACTGCCAGTTCGATGGGGCCCGGATACGCGTTTCGGGCAAAGAAACCCGGACGGGCCGGATCGGTGTTTTTTTCCAACCAAACCTGCCGCGAACTTACGGCTTTTAACTGTCTAACTTCCGCGGGCAGTTCTAAGCTTGGCGGCTGATCCGTGTAATGCCAATCGCCTTGGGCATCCTGGTATTTGTAAAGTTTTTTCGCTACACCGGCACTAGACACCAACAATAGCGAAATCGCTAAAACTCGGCGCGCAAACACCGGTCACCGCAGTTATTTGCGAGTAGAGCTAAAAGTGTAGGATCGCACTACGCCTTGCGCATCGAAGCGAATCAGTAAATCCTGGGAATCGTTACCGCCGAATAAGGCGTATTTGTATATGCCGTAAGTCCAGGTAGGCTTACCGTCTTCCATGCCGGTGCGCCAAGGGGTACCGAACATTTCGGTAATATCTTGCTTGCGGGTTTGCCCCACTTTGATTTCCGGCACTCTGACCGGCGAAAATTCTTGACCGACGGTAAAGCAGCCGGTTAACTGAGTTGCCGCGAGGCTGGCGACCAACAGCAGTGAACTAAAGCTGACGGCACGTGGTCCGCGTTTTGCAAGAAAATTTTTCATTTGTATTCCCTGATTGAAAAGTTGATTGATATAAACTCGCTGTTAGTGGCCTATCTTAGCCGGTTCCAGCCGCGATTCGAAAATTTTTTAGCCACAGATAGAATGTCCTCATGCCTACCGAAAACGACAATTCCGCCCTCGATAATCTGAACTTCGACAATCGTTTCGTCCGCGAGTTGCCGGGCGATCCCGAACCGGATAATTTTCGGCGCCAGGTTTATTCCGCCTGTTATTCATGGGCATTACCGACGCCAGCCAAACAACCGCGGCTGGTTGCTTATTCGCGGGAAGTGGCGGACGATTTGGATCTATCCGCCGCTAGCTGCGAGTCGGAGGATTTTTGCCAGGTATTCGCCGGCAGCCGGTTGGCAAAAGGCATGGAAGCCTATGCGATGTGTTACGGCGGCCATCAGTTCGGCCATTGGGCCGGACAGCTCGGCGACGGCCGGGCCATCAACCTCGGCGAAGTCGTCAACAGTCGTCGGCAACGCTACACCTTGCAATTAAAAGGCGCTGGCGTGACGCCCTATTCACGCAGCGCCGACGGCTTGGCGGTGTTGCGTTCGTCGATACGCGAGTTTTTGTGCAGCGAAGCGATGTACCATCTCGGCGTACCGACTACCCGCGCCCTGAGTGTGATTCTGACCGGCCAACAAGTGGCGCGCGACATGTTTTACGACGGCAATCCGCAACTGGAAGCCGGCGCAGTAGTCTGCAGGGTCGCGCAGTCGTTTACCCGCTTCGGGAGTTTTCAAATTTTTACGGCGCGCGACGATTTGGACTCCCTGAAAAAACTGGTCGATTACACCATCCGCACCGACTTTCCTGAGTTGGGCGAACCGTCGATTCCGGTTTATCTACGTTGGTTTGAGGAGGTCTGCCGCAAGACCGCCGAGATGATCGTGCACTGGCAGCGGGTCGGTTTCGTGCACGGGGTAATGAACACCGATAACATGTCCATCCTGGGTCTGACCATCGATTATGGCCCCTACGGCTGGCTGGAAAATTACGATCCGGACTGGACACCAAATACTACGGACGCGCAGGGCCGGCGCTACCGTTTCGGCAACCAGCCCAAGATCGCCTATTGGAATCTGGTGCAACTTGCCAACGCCTTGTATCCACTGGTTATGCGGGCGGAGAGCTTGCAGCAGGCCTTGCTGGCTTATACCGAAACTTATGACGCCGGCTGGCAAGCCATGATGGCCGCCAAGCTGGGTTTACTCGCTTTCGCACCCGGCGAGGACGAAGTGCTGACTAGCGACTTGTTTCGGTTATTGCAGGCCGCCGAAACCGATATGACCTTGTTTTTCCGGCAACTGGCCGATATTGACTTGACCCAGGGCAGCGACTCGTTACCGGCGTTTTTGCTTATGGTGCAACAGACTAGTTACGAGCCGTTAAACGATGAAACCGTGGAACTGGCCACTGCTTGGTTCGTAAACTATCGATCCCGCGGCCAACGTGATAGCCAGCCTCAACAAGCTCGCCGCGCCGCGATGAATGCGGCCAATCCCAAATATGTGTTACGCAATTATCTGGCACAGATGGCGATTGACCGGGCCGAACAGGGCGATTTTGCCATGGTTTGGGAGTTGTTGGACCTGCTGCGAAACCCTTATTCGGAACAAGCCGATAAAGCGGATTATGCCGCCAAACGCCCGGACTGGGCCAAGCAACGCGCGGGCTGTTCCATGTTGTCTTGTAGCTCCTAACGGCGCATCTCGGCAAATTTCGAACCAAGGTACTATGCCAACTTCTTGAAAGTAGCTTATTATTTCCGCTCTAAATCTCATTATTTATTTGGAATAATCTCCGGAGCAGAGCATGGCCCAAGAAATCGGCATCGTTAAAATTGTCACCGGCACAGTTACCGCACTCGCCGCCGACGGCAGTAAACGAATTTTGCAGGTTGGCGACAGCGTTTACCCAACCGATCTCTTGACCACAGCCGACGGCAGCACGGTGATGATACAGCTGGCCAACGGTTCCCTGGTGGATATGGGCGGCAACGATAGCATGCAGCTTAGCGCCGCGCTGGCGGAACAAAACCAATTGTCGGCTGCGGCCGCGCAAAACACGCCGCCGGCCGGGCCAAGCGCCGAGGAAATTCAGGCCGCCTTATTAGCCGGCGCCGATCCTACCGCAATCGCAGAAGCTACCGCTGCGGGAGCACCCGCGGCTGGCGGCGCGCCGGGAGCAGGTAACGAAGGCCACGTCCCCGTAACGGTCGAATATCTCAATCCCGTAGCCCCTGTTACCAACGGTTTCGATACCACCGGGCCTAGCATCGCATTTACGCCGATTGTCCCCGAAGTTCTGATCTTAAATCCGCGCCAAGGCGCCGTTATCTCGGCAAACTTAGCGCCGATAGCCGAAAACGATAGTTCGCTAGGCAATACGCCCGGCAGCATCGTTACCATCAATGTATTAAATAACGACAGAGATCCGGACGGCAGCCTCAATCCCGCCAGCGTTCAGATCTTAGGTCCTGATGGCGCAGCCATCGGTCCGGGCCAACCTTTAGTGGTAACCGGCGAAGGTACTTGGAGCATCAACGCCACGACCGGAGCGATTACCTTTACACCGGAAGCCGGCTTCCAGGGCAATCCGACGCCTATCACTTACACTGTGGCCGACAATCTTGGTTTAACATCCAACCCAGCCACGGTCAGTATTGGTTATATTCCGGTAGTTACCGTGAGCAATGTGATTGTGGACGAGAGCCAGACGGCAAGCCCGCTGCCGACCGAATCCGGCGTGCTACGGATCAACGGCCACGCGCCGACATCGGTTGTATTGTCATCCGACGGCGCAACTTGGCATACAGATACGCAAACCTTGACAGCCAACGACGGCTCTTATCAGGTCACGGTCAGTAACGATACTTATACCTTTACCTTACAGAAAGCCTTGACTCACACCAACTCGGCTGGCCCGGAGTCCGGCTCGGCGCCTATTGACTTTACATTTTCAGCCACCTTAACCGATCACAATGGCGGCATTGCCAACACGACCTTTACCGCAAATGTTTTTGACGATGGACCGACAGTAACAAATAGTAACGGCCAGATTCAAGACATCGTCGGCGGTCAGCCTTTGTCCGGATTAATTGCTTACGACCTGGGCTTTGACGGATTCGGGGCGGTAAGACTGGAAAACTTGAATGGCCCCTTAATGTCTCGGTCGGATGAAGTGACCATTAAAATATTCCATTCAACCGACAGTAGATTGGATGAGATTTATGCGTTTGTCGATAAAGGCAATGAAACCAATAGCCTTGCCGACTTAGCCGGTGATCGCATGGTATTTTCGCTACTGCCGACCGTCGACGGCCCGGCGGGCGATTATAAGCTGACGCTATACGACGTATTGGACATGCCAGCCCCGACAGCTGTTACCCTGAATTTTGACAATGCCAGCAGTGTATCTGCCGGACAAATCGCCGTTGGCAACTCCCTGCTGGTAGAAGGGACGAATCTGGTCCTAAGCCCGACACACCATATCGGTGTTAGCGATGGCGCGCTGGACAGAGGTGAAGCGATTACTTTTAAATTCGGTTCTGTAGTCAATGCCGTTCAGCTTAACGAATTCAATGTCGATCAATCCGGCCCGGATAGGTTTACGTGGACGGCATATAAGGATGGCGATGTCGTGGGCAGCAGATCCAACGTTGTTGCACCCGCCAGCGGCGGCTTGACTCCCGCCATCAACGTCGCCGGCGGTTACGATACGCTGAAAATAGAAGTGAGCGCGGGCAAATTTGAGATCGGCGGACTAAAATATACGCCCCCCGGCGCTCAGAATTTGCAGTTAAATTTTGGCTTTGTCGCTACGGATGGCGACGGCGATAGCGTCAGCAGTCATTTCACCGTCGATACCGGCGCACTGTTAAACACTCACATCACTAACGTATTGCCCGAATTGCAACATCCGGACAGCGTCGTTGTGCACTGAGCGTCCAACGCAAATAAGAAAACCGGCCTAAGCCGGTTTTACTGTTAGTTGGATGCGCGCGGATTAGTTTGATCGGCGCTGCCTGCCGTAACCTATCATACCAACCAAACCGCTCAAGAATAACCAAGTTGCGGCCGGCAAAGGCACGGCAGAGGTCGTATAAATTAAAGTCGCCTGAACAAAAGGCGGATGCAAGGCTGTTTCGCCTCCGGCAAAAAGGTTGTATTCCACGTCCGAGCTTAATGCCAAGGTAATGACAATTTTTTGATCGTTGGTCCAATTAACCAAATCCGAACCGTTTAACAAAAACTCTTGGCTCCATTCCACGACGTCTGGATGATAACTTTGGGTTACAGTAGCTCCGTCGTAAGGGGATGCCTTGTCTGGAAATGAAACACCGTCGATACTGAACGCAATGTTTTCAATGTCGGAATTTTCGCTATAGTCGCCGCGAGCATGGATAAACAAAGAGCCGTCCACGAGGGCAGCAAGAGGCGCATTCTCAATCGTAAAGATGAAACTCTGACCGTTTGCAGTCTGCTGAAACTCTTGCGAACTAAAAGTCACCACATCAGCGCTTGCTTGTAAGCTTGCTGCAGAAAGAAACAAGGCAACGACAGATTTCACTAAGCGGTTTCGCATCAGACTTCCTTTAAAAAATGAGCACTGGCACAAATTTTACGTTATGTCGGATTGCAAAGCCACCTGTACTTAAGGGCTGAAAAACAATAAATCCAAATCAATCCGGTTTGAGCCTGATGCCTTCCCTCGTGCACAGAAACCATATCCTTTCACTTTTTTGTATTTTGGCAGGATTCCGCCTGCATTCCAGCCCGACGGGCTGGCGCTAAATTGCTAAAAAAATATGCTCAAACCGGCCATTTCGGGTATCCTTTTTAAGCTAATCCAACGTTTTCCAAGGTTCCGTAATGACCAACAATACCGATATTGCCGCAAGACACGATATTGATCCTGCTGAAACCCTAGAATGGATGGAGGCGCTGCAAGCGGTAATAGAAAAAGAAGGCGGCGATCGCGCCAGCTTTCTGATTGAAACTCTGCTCAGTACCGCCAGACAAGCCGGCATGGACATTCCGTTCTCTGCCAATACGCCTTACATCAATACCATCCCGATAGATAGGCAACCCAAATTCCCCGGCAATACCGACATCGAGCGCACCATCCGCTCTTACGTACGCTGGAATGCAATGATGATGGTGTTGCGCGCCAACAAATACACCAATGTCGGCGGCCATATCGCCAGTTTCGCTTCCGCGGTTACCTTATACGACGTCGGCCAAAACCACTTCTGGAACGCTCCATCCGATAAACACGGCGGCGACCTGATTTTCTCCCAAGGTCATTCCGCTCCCGGCACTTATGCTCACGCCTTCTTGCTAGGCCGTTTGAGCGAAGAACAAATGGACAGCTTTAGACAGGAAGTCGGCGGCAACGGTTTGTCGTCTTATCCACACCCTTGGTTGATGCCCGACTTCTGGCAATTCCCAACGGTTTCGATGGGTCTTGGTCCGATCATGGCGATTTACCAAGCACGCTTCATGCGTTATATGCAAAATCGCGGTTTTGCCAACACCGACGGCCGTAAAGTCTGGGCCTTTTTGGGCGACGGCGAAACCGACGAACCGGAAACCTTGGGCGCAATCGGCATGGCCGGCCGCGAAAAACTGGACAACCTGATTTTCGTCGTCAACTGCAACCTGCAACGTCTGGACGGCCCGGTACGCGGCAACGGCAA
>CAZGUM010000216.1:0-6515 GCA_964529085.1 uncultured Methylomonas sp.
AGTGAAGGACAAATTACGACAATCACATTCTCATGCCGCGCATATTGCTCTTCAAGCCGCGCATCATATTGGCAATATTGCCCTTGCTGAATTTTTTCATCATCTTTTCCATCATTTGATGTTGCTTCAACACGCGGTTTACAGCCTGCAAATCCAGACCGCAACCATCGGCAATCCGCTGCTTACGACCACCTTTGATCAAATCAGGAAAACGCCGCTCTTGCTTGGTCATCGAGTTAATAACCGCTATCTGATGCGCCAGATCCTTGTCGTTGACTTTATCCTTAATATCCTTAGGCACGCCGCCCATACCCGGCAGCTTGTCCATCATCGCGCCAAGTCCACCCATATTCTGCATTTGCTCCAACTGTTCTTTCAGATCGTTCAAATCGAAGCTTTTGCCTTTCTGCAGCTTTTTGGCCAATTGCTCGGCTTTTTTCTTGTCGACTTTTTGTTCGATATCCTCGATCAGCGACAACATATCGCCCATACCCAAGATACGCGAGGCCAGCCGATCCGGATAGAAAGGCTCCAAAGCATCGGTTTTTTCGCCGACACCAATGAATTTAATCGGCTTACCGGTGATATGCCGAATAGACAGCGCCGCGCCGCCACGCGCATCGCCGTCGGCCTTGGTCAAAATCACGCCGGTGAGCGGCAAGGCATCGTGAAACGCCTTGGCGGTATTCGCAGCATCCTGACCTGTCATGCTATCCACCACGAACAAGGTCTCGATCGGCTTGATCGCGGCATGCAAAGCCTTGATCTCCGCCATCATTTCATCATCGACATGCAAACGACCGGCGGTATCGACGATCACCACATCCAGAAACTGACGTTTTGCGGCATCGATAGCCCTGTTAACGATATCAATCGGATTTTCGCTGACATCGCTTTCGAAAAACTTCAACCCAACATCGGCCGCCAAAGTCTCCAATTGCTTAATCGCAGCAGGACGGTAAACGTCGACACTCACCACGCCCACCTTTTTCTTTTTCTTCTCTTTCAGATGACGGCCTAATTTTGCCACCGTAGTGGTTTTACCGGCCCCCTGTAGGCCGGCCATCAATACGATCGCGGGCGGATTGGTGCGTAGATTCAGCTCTTCGTTGGCTGACCCCATCACTTTAACCAATTCCGATTGCACCACCTTGATTAGCGCCTGCCCGGGAGTCAAACTGGTTTGAACTTCCTGCCCCAGAGCTCTCTGAGTCACTTGTTCAATAAAATCGGTGACCACCGGCAAGGCAACATCGGCTTCCAGCAGAGCCATTCGCACTTCGCGCATGGTGTCCTGGATATTGCTCTCGGTCAGACGGCCCTGGCCTTTAATTTTTTTTAGTGTGCCACTCAGGCGATCGGATAAATTATCAAACATATCTGCGTCTTTATTTTTCTAGGGTTCCGGCGAATGTCTGCCAACACAAACGGATTACAACAATTGGGACGCTTAGTTTAACATAACCGTATCCCAACACCTTTTGATTATTCCCTAGCCATCGCCATGTACACCACACCCGTCGGTATATTTTCGATATTGAGCTATACAATCGCCACATTGCTGATCGTCAAAGAAATCTTCGGCGCCAGACAACATCGCAATTCAATACAGCTCGCTTGGCTGGGCGCGGGCCTGCATAGCGCCTATACCGTGTTGAACATTCAAAACCATGAGGGATTTAATTTCAGTTTTTTCAGTACCGCAGCGCTGGCCGCGTTAGTCATTAGCTTGTTATTGCTGTTCGCAGCCCTGGACAAACCGGTGGCAAAACTGGGCGTATTGATTTTTCCGGTCGCGGCGGCAATGTTGGCATTAGATATTATTTACCCAACCAAGCCACATCCACTGATCAACCACAATTGGCAGATGAGCACCCATATCCTGACCTCGATTTTGGCATTCAGCCTGCTCAATATCGCCGCCTTACAAGCTATTTTATTGGCCATCCAAGATCAACAATTGCGCCATCACCATCCTAAACGCTTTATGCTGGCTCTACCACCTTTGCAAGCCATGGAGTCTTTGCTATTTCAGATGATTGCAACGGGATTACTGTTTTTGACGGCGTCCTTAGTTAGCGGCTTCTTTTTCATCGAGGATTTGTTTGCGCAACATCTGGTGCACAAAACTGTGCTGTCGATTTTAGCTTGGATAATTTTTTCCGCGCTGCTATTCGGTCGAATCCGTTACGGCTGGCGCGGGCAAAGCGCCATTCAGTGGACATTAATTGGATTTACGTCGCTACTTTTAGCCTACTTCGGTAGTAAATTGGTTCTGGAATTGATTTTAAAAAAAATCTGATCCAAACACTCTCACCCTTTTTGCATCAAACCATGCTTCCGCCTTTAACTTGGCTGCGTTGATAAATTTCAGGTCAATTTCACGATGAGTTCTTCAAAGCGCTACCCACATCCTTCATTTCTGAAAGATGCCGCCTCATAACAATCGCGGCTTCATAATCGGGTCTTTGCTGCAAAATGTAATCCAACATCATTTCGGCACCTTCATATATTTCGCACTCCCCGTATAGGGCCGCCAACTTAATCTGCACTAAAATATCTCGCGGAAATTGGCCAATATAAGCGGCGTATGAATCTATCGCCGACACCATGTCACCGTGTAAACGTTGAGCCTCGGCAAATAACGGCAAATAGACCGGATTGAGCTGCGATAAGCATTCCAAAGCCAGCTTAGCGGTCTGCGCATCGTCGCGCTCCACGCCTATCGATGCGATTCTAGCCAATGCTTCTTCCAACAAACCGTCACCGATATCAACGATCTGTTGATAGGCGTCAAGTGCGGCATCGAACTGCTTATCCAATTCAGCCAAATACCCCTCAACCAAAAAGCGGTAAGAAATTGCCGCCTCCTGTTGCTCATGCTTGACTAAGGCGGAACGTAAATCGGCCAATTCGGCGGTTTTATTATGTTTAAATAATAAACCCGCCCGCTTTTTAACTGCCGCCAAGTTACTAAGATCCTTGGCTCGAGCCATATGCCGCGTATTGCGATCGGAAATGACAGCCGCAAACCGCGCGTCCAATTCATCGAACTGCCTCCCCACATCCGGCGACAGCAATTCCGATGAAAAACGTTTACGCCATAGCCTGACGCGCCCATAGCCCCTGTCTTTCTGCGCTTGCTCCACCAATACAGGAAAATCCGGCCGCGCATCCGCTTCCCGGCGCCGAGCATTAACACGCTCTATAGCAGCATCGATCAATCCCAACAACTTGTTGGCGCCTTCCGCATAGGCGTTGTAATAAACGTTGCCAAGCTGTCTAGCCTCTTCCGCGCTCCAATCCTCATCCTCAAAAGGCTTCGCCAATTTAATTAAACTGCGAA
Source organism: uncultured Methylomonas sp. (assembly GCA_964529085.1). Classification (GTDB taxonomy): domain Bacteria; phylum Pseudomonadota; class Gammaproteobacteria; order Methylococcales; family Methylomonadaceae; genus Methylomonas. The sequence continues at coordinate 3,347 of CAZGUM010000216.1, forward strand.
TACCAAACTTCTTGACCAACTTGCTGAATTGCCGATGTTCGCGTTTAAATTTTTTCTCGATTTGGTCGAGTTTTTTCTTGTCGTAAAAACTGACGATAGCACCTTCCGTGTTATACATCGCGTCATTAATTTGACGAGCATTTGCCGATAATTTTGCTATCGCTCTAACCTGATACTGCGCCCGCCTAAGCTCGTCGGCTACCTTATCGAGATTTTGAAATTGATCTTTAGCCGAGTTCAGCTTCTCCGCCGCCTCCGCCGCAATATCAAACACATCACTATCAAGCTGAAGCACCGACAGCGGCTGATATTCAATATCTTTTATTTTGGCCGCACCCTCGGCCACATTGATCAACCGGCAACCTGCGTTGTTCAATAATTGCGCCTGCCGGGCCAAAGACTGGATTGCCTGAGCAAAATCGCAACTGGTCGGTGCCATAAAGCCCGCGTTGGTTTCCACTTGTAATGAGGTCAGATTAAATCGCGGCCCCGCCAATTGTTCGTCGCTACCCTTGGCGTGAGTAAAGCCTTCTCGGGTAAAACACAGATCCACGCCGATCAAAATCATCCGGCTGAATCCAAATTCGTAGGCAACGTTTAAAGCGGTATTGGTAACCGTAGGACCCGCGCTGCTGAGATTTTTTACGTTCAAATCCGATTGCCAAGGCAGTCGAGAACCTAAATACAACAAGGTGCCCGTCCACTGACTGACCAAGGTGGGCACGGTATGGTGCGAACAGACAAAAATCGTCTTATCGCTGAAACTGAGCATTTCCTTGCTAATATCGAAACTGAGCTCGGTCGGATCGACAGAAAATACAAAATCGGGCTCGATACCGGCCGCCAACAGTTGCCTGGAAATGCGGGAAACGGCAAATACGGCCAATTGTTGCCGGTGTTGTTTTATCCAGGGCAATGCCTGATCCAATGACGGACCGCCGGCAAGAATTGCCACTGTTCTGCCGGAAAACGCTTTTGCCAACAATTTTGCCGGCATTCGGTTATCGGCAACATTATGAATTTGGCGAGACATAAACGCCTCAGTCCCTAACTCGGCGCTATAACGCCAATTTAATTGGGACAGCACCTCGGTAATATGCCAACTCAATTCGGCATATTCATTGATAAAGTCGTCTTCCGCGCAAAAGGCATTGACCGACTTAACCGCGTCAATATAGAAATAATCCGCAACTTTAAAATTCTGTAGCGCCCTAGGCCAATCATCCGGGTTGACGCATACGATGCGCTCGTCCAACTCGCCCAATAGATCGTAGGCTTTTAACGCCAGCAACACCGAATCGGGTTCGATAAAGATATAACGCGTACCTTTTGGCAACGGCCTACTCTGGATATACCGCAGCAGCATACCCGAGTCCGTACCCACGACAATATTCAGTTCATCTTCCTTGAACAGAATTTCGCCGAATTTGGTATCGAACAACGCCCCTGCGCTGACTTTGTCAAACGCGTGGCGATTCAGATTGAAGAAATAACTGTCCCCAAACGAATTAATCGTTAATGGACCAAGCAATTGCCCGTCTACCAAACTTATCGGATCTGTCATATGTCACTTTTATTGGTCTGAGCTTATTGCAATAGTTTCAAGACCCCTTGCGAGACTTGATTCGCCTGCGCCAACATTGCCGTACCTGCCTGTTGCAGAATTTGACTGCGTGTCAAATTCGACGTTTCAGAGGCAAAATCGGCATCCATAATCCGCGAACGAGCGGCGCTTTGATTCTCAACGGATGATTGTAGATTAGCAATCGTCGTGGTGAAACGATTTTGGATTGCACCTAAGTTGGAGCGGAAAATATCGATCTTTCCAATGGCAGTGTCGATTGCATCAATCGCGGAGCGGACGAAAGCGGAACCCGCATCGCTACCGATGGAACGATTAGTGCCGAACAACTCATTAATGCCCGACATACTGATCAAATTGGAAACTGTAACCGAAATCTGATTGTCCGATGCGGTATTGGCGCCGATTTGAAAATTTGCGCCTTGCAAGGAACCATTAAGAATCTTCTTACCGTTAAATTCAGTATTGGTAATAATCCGCTGTAACTCATTCCCAAGTTGCTTAAACTCGGTTTGCAACTTTTGCCTATCGCTATCACTCACCGCCGCACGGTTTGCCGCCTGAATCGCCAAGTCGCGCATCCTTTGCAAAGTTTCCGTTAGGGTCCCCATGCCTGCCTCTGCGGTCTGCGCCATGGATATGCCGTCGTTGGCATTACGCATCGCAACCGTCATACCGCGAATTTGCGACGTCATACGGTCGGCAATCGCTAAGCCCGCCGCGTCGTCTTTCGCACTATTGACGCGCATACCTGACGACAATCTTTCCATGGACGTTTGCAGGCTATCGTTAGTCCTGCTCAGATACTTCTGGCTGTTCAATGACGCGATGTTTGTGTTTATAACCATTGATGATGGCATGACCGTTCTCCCGATGAATCTTTGATGATTTAGGCATTATTGCCGCCAACACCATTCATTCACCTTTCATGCCATAAATTTTTTATATTTATATTTCAATGCATTATAAAAATCAGCTTGTCCATGAGCGGCAAACTCAAACCCAGAAATTCAATTTATTGCCGCCCCTGAGAATTCACAGTCAGATTCTTGACGCGAGACAAGCACCCATGCCGGTTTTGCGAATGAAGCTTAAAAACACCCCAAACCCTGCATTCCGCAACAGTGCAAGGTCACAAATCCGCCAACACCGCCAACGCTTCCTGAATATTGCTGACCGCATGGATTTGCAAGTTCTTCACCGCATCCTTGGGTTTATTACTTTTCGGAATAATCGCCCGTTTGAAACCGTGCTTGGCCGCTTCGTTAAGGCGGGCATGACCGTTGGCAACCGGGCGAATCTCGCCATTCAAACCCACCTCGCCGAAGAAAACCGTATCGTAAGGAATGATGCGATCGCGCAGGCTGGACACCACGCCAATCATGATCGCCAAATCACTACTGGTTTCCGTCACCTTGATGCCACCAACCACGTTGGCGTAAATCTCGTCGTTACCGGTAAAGATGCCACCGTGGCGCGACAATACAGCCAATAGCATCGCCAGCCGGTTTTGATCCAAACCCACCGCCAAACGGCGCGGATTGCCGTACTGGCTTTCGGTAACCAGGGCTTGAATTTCTACTAGTA
>CAZGUM010000217.1:0-6384 GCA_964529085.1 uncultured Methylomonas sp.
CTCCTATGGCTTTTGCAGGTTTGGCGGCTTGGGTGATCGGTTGCGGATCGAGATAGGCGACGGTGAGCGTATCTTCAATCAAGTATTTGCGCGCCACTTCCCTGACCTGCTCGGCGGTCACTTGATTGACCTTATCCACATACTCGTCGGCTTTCCGCCAGCCAATGCCAACGGTTTCCAGTGTACCCAACTGCATGGCTTGATAGAAGTTGGAGTCTTTTTGATACACCGCACTGGCCAACACCTGGGCCTTGATGCGTTGCAATTCGTCCTTGTCGATCAGTTCGTTCTTCAGTTGATAGACTTCGTCCAGCAAGGCATATTCCAGATCGAACACGGTTTTACCTTCCGCCGGGGTGGCTTCCAGCAGGAACATATCCGGCAAGCGCGAGGTAAGGTCGAAGCCGGCACCGGCCGATACCGCAATTTGCTTGCCTCTAATCAAACGCGAAGACAACCGGGCGCTATCGCCGCCGTCCAGCACCCCGGCCAGCACTTCCAGCGCATAGGCTTCCCACTCCGGCTTGGCGGTTTTTAATACCGGCACTTTATAGCCCATCATTAGGTAAGGCAGTTTGGCCGGCGCTTTCACGGTAATACGGCGTACACCGTGCTGTTCGCTTTCATCCTGCGGTTTTACCGGCTTCAGCACACTGGGTTGCAACGGCGCAAAATATTGCTCGGCGAGTTTTTCGACTTGCAGAGCATCGACATCGCCCACCACTACCAGCGTGGCGTTATTCGGAGCGTACCATTGTTGATACCAGGCTTGCAGGTCTTCGACTTTGTAATTGGCAATGTCCGACGGCCAACCGATTACCGGATTTTGGTACGGGCTGTTGGTGAAAGCGGTGGCCATAAATTGCTCATGCACTTTGGAGCGCGGCTGGTCGTCGGTGCGCATGCGGCGCTCCTCGGTGACCACTTCCAGTTCTTTTTTTAGCTCGTCGGCCTTTAAATCCAGATTACGCATCCGGTCGCTTTCCAGTTTAAAGCTGATTTCCAGGCGCGATTTTTCCAGGGTTTGGAAATACGCCGTGTAATCCTGCCCGGTAAAGGCATTCTCGTTGCCACCATTTTCGGCGATGATCCGGGAAAACTCGCCAGCCGGATATTTTTGGGTACCTTTGAACATCATGTGTTCCAGCATGTGCGAAATACCGGTAATACCGCCGGGCTCGTAACTGGAGCCGACTTTGTACCAGACTTGCGATACCACCACCGGCGAACGATGGTCCTCCTTTACCAGTAGTTTTAAGCCGTTGCTAAAAACATGTTCGTGTACCTTGCCGGCCTCGGCATGCGCCGCGACAGCAGGGCAAAGCAGCGCTAACGCCGCAAGCCTATAGTTCATAAATCCCTCGTTGACTAAAAGATGGTGAGCGCTTGTGATTATTTTAATAATCAATGGTTCACTGTTATTCTATATGTTTAAAGACCCGTAAATCCATTTGGCACTTGATGACCGACACAACTTCCACGCTCTCCTGGAAAGACTACTTAGAACTCTGTAAGCCCAGAGTGGTGGCATTGATCGTGTTTACCGCCATCGTCGGCATGTTGCTGGCCGTACCCGGCATGCCGCCCTTGACCAACTTTTTCTACGGCAGCATAGGCATCGCCCTAGCAGCGTCATCTGCAGCGGCAATCAATCATTTCATCGACCAAAAAGCCGATGCTCAAATGGGCCGCACCAAAAATAGACCACTACCCACCGGTCATTTGAATTCTCACCAGGTATTGGTGTTCGCCAGCTTTATCGGTTTGCTGGCGATGGGAATATTAACCATCAAGATCAACGTACTGACCGCCTTTCTGACTTTTTTATCGTTGATCGGTTACGCGCTGATTTATACCGTATATCTTAAAAAAATGACGCCGCAGAATATTGTTATCGGCGGTGCGGCCGGCGCGGCGCCGCCGGTACTGGGCTGGGCGGCGATTACCGGCGAAGTGCATCCTCACGCCTTACTGCTGTTTTTGATTATTTTCGTCTGGACCCCGCCGCATTTCTGGGCGCTAGCCATCGCCAGACGCGAGGAATACGCCAAAGTCTCCATCCCGATGCTGCCGGTGACCCACGGCGTGGAATTCACCCGCTTACAGATTCTGCTGTACACCATTCTGTTGTTGATCACCACTCTGCTGCCTTACCTGACCGGCATGAGCGGCGTGATTTATCTGTTGGCCGCAGTATTGCTGGGCTTGGGCTTTATCTATTACGCGATCCAAATGATGCGTAAAAAAGACAATAAAACCGCGATGCGCACCTTCGGCTATTCCATTGTGTATCTGATGCTGATTTTCGCGGCATTGCTGATCGATCATTACTTTCCCCTGTCATTCTCATGAGCTTGTTGACCCAGGAACATCCGTTCGCGGAATTTATCAAGATACTCGGCAAGGGCAAAAAAGGTGCCCGGCCGCTGACACAAGACGAAGCCTACCGGGCCATGCAAATGATTTTCTCCGACGGCCAAGTGGAACCCATTCAGCTCGGCGCGTTTTTGATGCTGATGCGCGTCAAGGAAGAAACCTGCGAAGAGCTGGCCGGCTTCGTGCAAGCCGCGCGGGAAAGTTTTGCTTTCGAATCAAAAGTGGCCGTCGACTTGGACTGGTCGTCTTACGCCGGCAAGCGCCGCCATCTGCCCTGGTTTTTATTATCCACGCTGCTGCTGGCCGAAAACGGCATAACAGTATTCATGCACGGCGCCGGCGGCCATACTCAAGGCCGGTTATATACCGAGAATGCGCTGCAAGCCTTGGGAGTCAAGGCCGCAACCTCGATAGCCGAGGCCGGCTTGCAATTGGAGCAAGGTAATTTCAGCTATCTGTCGCTGGAATATATTTGCCCGAAACTGTACGACATGATCAATCTGCGGCCGGTGATGGGTTTGCGTTCGCCGGTACACACATTGGTTAGATTGTTGAACCCGTTCGACGCCACGGCCAGCATTCAAGGCATCTTCCATCCCAGCTACCGGCAGGTGCATCAAAAAGCCGCGTTGCTGCTGGATCAAAAACACATGGCGGTATTGAAAGGCGAAGGCGGCGAAACCGAGCGCAATCCGGATGTCGAATGTCTGGTACAAAGTGTCAATGACGGTGAGCTTAGCGACGAAACCTGGCCGGCCTTATTCGAACGCAGACACATGAAAGCCGAAGATATGGATCCGCAATTATTGGCGCAATGCTGGCGCGGCGAGTTCAACGACGAATTCGGCGTGGCGACCGTGATAGCCACTGCGGCAGTTGCGTTGAAACTGCTGGGTAAAGCCGATGACCAAGAACAAGCTCAGCAATTGGCGACCGAATTTTGGCTGGCGCGTAACCGGCAACGTTTTTGAGTGGCCAACGGCTTAACCCGCAGTTCTAGCCTGCTTCCAGCGGCGGATAGCTAAAGTTTGGAACCCCCCTGATATAGTCGCGCTGCAAATGGAGATACTGCAAGCCCATCAGCGTGGAAATGTCGTCGTGATCGATCCAGACCACTTTCACCTCGCCTTCCAAATTCAAATGCTTGTAATCGAATTTGGCCACCGTGCCGTCCGGCACCTCAATTCTACCCAACATGCGTATCATCAAGCCATCCACCGAGACATTTTCGGTATTGAACGCATAATCGGTATCGTTGAAGACGATGTGGCCGGGCGCGGTCATGTTTTTGCGGTAGGCGCGACGGCTGTAGAGCAGATTATCGGTATCGTAAGAAAGGTTGCGAAACTCGATGGCAATTTCAAAGCCGTCCACGGTTGCTTCGGCCCGGACCATTTCGGCCTCGCCGGCTAAACGCATGTCCGGCAGATAAAAATCGACGATCGGCGAAACTTGCAAGGCATTAAAAATGTCTTTGATGCCGTTAACCTGCGGCTTAACCTTTAATTGCGCCAATAAACCGGTCAACGACAGATTCACGACCCAAATCTCGTGCTCTTCAAAGCCCAAATACAGCAATCCTTGGCTGGCCAGATTTTTGCGATAGGCTCGGTTTTCGGTCGTTGGCATAATAGTCCTTCCGGTTTGGCAGGGGCGCGCAAAGACGAGCCCTTTATTGCAATCTGATTCGCTAAGGTATGAATAGCAGAATAATTTGTCTCGCAAGTCTAGCGTTTTTATCAGCTTGTACAACCATGCCGCCGAAAAACCCGGAAAATATCTGTCAGATATTTCGGGAAAAAGACGATTGGTATCAAGCCACGTTGAGTTCCGCCCGGCGCTGGGGCGTGCCCATCGCGGTACAAATGGCGATTATTCATCAGGAGTCCAGCTTCGTCGCCGACGCCCAGCCGCCCAGACCTTTAATCCTGGGCTTTATCCCCTGGTTTCGTTCCAGCAGTGCTTACGGCTACCCGCAAGCCAAGGACGAAACCTGGGCGGATTACCGGCAAAAAGCCGGCAACAGTTGGGCGAACCGCGAGGACTTTGCCGACAGCTGCGACTTTGTGGCTTGGTATTGCGCCACCAGCAACCGCACGCTCGGCATCCCCACATCGGACACCAACAAGCTGTATTTAACTTATCACGAAGGCCTCGGCGGTTTTCAACGTAGCAGCTACCTGTCCAAGCCATGGCTGCTGAATACCGCGCAAAAAGTCCATCAGCGCGCTTTACGCTACGATGCGCAACTGGCCACCTGCCGGCAAGAGCTGGACGCCAAAAACTGATAAACTAGCGCCCCCAACAATCTAACGGGAGTCTTCATGAAATCCACGAAACAACGTGTTATCGCAATTTTAATCGCATTTATTACAGGATTCGTTATGTTCTCAATGGCCAACGCCAACACCCCTGCCGAAAACAAAGCCGCGGGAGAAAAATTTCTGGCGGACAACGCCAAAAACACCGGCGTCGTCACGACCGCCAGCGGTCTGCAATATTTAGTCTTCACCGAAGGCGCCGGCGCTCAACCCAAAGCCACCGACAACGTCACGGTGCATTACAAAGGCACCACCATCGACGGCAAAGAATTCGATAGTTCCTACGGCCGGGGCGAACCTGCCACTTTCCCCTTGAACCGCGTCATCGCCGGCTGGACTGAAGGCGTACAATTGATGAAAGAAGGCGCGAAATACCGTTTCTTTATTCCTTCCAATCTGGCTTACGGCGAGCGTGGTGCAGGGCGGGATATTGGGCCGAATGCGGCGCTGATTTTTGATGTTGAGTTGATTAAGGTCAACTGAGTTGGTTTTGTCTTTTTAGCTAATGGTGTGTTGGCTAATTTAAGATTTTATTTGAGGTGTCGCTGGCGCGACAGTTTGATTTAATGTCGGTTCTCGGACCGACTGCCGAGACACTTTCTTTTGCTCCGCCAAAAGAAAGTATCCAAAGAAAAGGCGGCCCGGATGCCGCTTGTTTCCTGCGCTCCTCGCTTTTGCCGGGGGTTGCCGAAAGGGGCTTCCTGCCCCTTCGGCAACGCGCCGCATCCTGCGGCGCCCCTACGGGCTATTCCCGACAAAAGCTCCGGTGCTCGGCGCGGCATACGGGGTAAAAGCCCTCCCAAAAAGGAAGTTAAAACCACCACGATTAGTAAAGCACGGAAGCTCTTTGTTGTTAGGCACCGGCAAAATCTAAAGTTTGAATATACTGTTCCTACTACACTATTCTTTAAATTCACAGAAAATGGATGTCATCCGATTCAGGAAGATATATAGAATCCACCTAATCCCTTGTTAACCATTGTTCGGAGGAATTATGAATCTTGTCAAGGAAGGTGAATATATAGAACGTCAGAAACTCTTAATCGAAGAGATTCTTCGAGCCATTAAATCTGAACTTGAAGCTGTCGAGGCTCCAGAAGAAATGATTGAGGATTTAACTGGTAGCATTGGGTTCTCAGTCGCAACTCTCCTTGATGGTGTCGCAAGTATAAAATTCGAAGGTAATGAATTGAACCCTATCCTCGCGTTTCAAATAGACAAGGACAAAATGCTATACGCCGGAGGAAACTCATGGATGCACGAGTATATTTATCGCCTATTGCCAAAATTATTTTCGAGTAACAGGAATTCATAAATGAATCGACCCTATCAATTAGGGCCTAACATTGCGCTCAACCGGAGCGCGGTTACAATGCGGTTTTAATTTTCAGCTTTCATCCACGACCAGTTAGCTCTGCGTTAGATACGTAGATACTGTTATCCAAGTCAAGCCAAACGATGCTTGGAAGATCCTTCATTCCTCCGAATACGCTTCGCTATTCGGAGCTACTCCAATGAGGCTACATTTTTCAAACTCAAACCCTGCGAATCGCGCGAGGGTTTTCTCCCGTATGCCGCGCCGAGCACCGGAGCTTTTGACGGGATCAGCCCGTAGGGGCGCCGCAGGGATGCGGCGCGTTGACGAAGGGGCAGGAAGCCCCTTTCGTCAACCCCCGTCGAAAGCTTC
>CAZGUM010000218.1:0-6383 GCA_964529085.1 uncultured Methylomonas sp.
ATTCCTGGTTGATGTCCCGCAGCAATTCATGCGCGTTCAAGCCCACGTTGATGGCGGTGAAGGTGATCTCGATCTCTTCCACTTGAATGCGGACGGTGCGTGCGTTCATGTCCACCACCGCACTCCCTGGCAACCACTCCTTGATGTTCTTCAAGACAGGCGGCGGTTCTGTGCCAGTCAGTGGCGTAAACCACAACGCCCCATGAAACGGGACGTTGGGAACCGACTCGAATTTTCCATACGGCGCGGTGTACCGATCCCTGCCCTGAAACTCCACATCGGGCAGGTCGTTCAACGCGGGCAGCCAGAACTGTTCATAGGAGGACACGAGAATCTTTCCATTTGTGGCTGCCTCTTTTTGAGCAGTCCTCAATTCTTCAATGCGTTCCTTGATGTATTCATCTTCATACGGTTCAGTCCATGCGAACATGGTTACTCCTTTTCATTGATCGTCAAGTTGAAATCCAGCAGCCCGAAAACTTCCCCTTCCTCGGGATCATCACTGGCAGTGACAGCGGGCTGGTATTCGGTCAGGTAACGCCAGTCAAGAATATGGCTGGGTTCTGAACAGATGCCGTTCTCCGACAGCAGTTCGGAAATTTCGTCAGCAACGGAGTCAGGGTCAGCATCGTCTGCAACCGCGATCTGAATGGTTAGGATGCGGACACGCTGATTGGGTTTTATGGAGTGCATGTTTCCTCACTCTCCTCTACCTGCATACCATCCGCTTCGCGCGTGACCGAAAGCCAGGGATCGACATCATCCGATGTACACATCTCGCAGCCGATCAGAATCGGCGTTCCCGGCGTTTGGTCTGCCAGGGATTTGGCCAGCGCAAGCGCCTTGGGAAGGTTGCCGAGAATATGTTTTGGGAACAGTCCGACTTGAAAGGCAATCGGGGTTCCCTTGCGCCACACCTTGAAGACGCCTTGCACATCCGGGTAACGATCTTCGGGCAGGCGCTTCCAGTCCAGGTGATATTCCTGCAGGGCGACTTCCAGCGTTGTCCAGGTGATACCGAGTTCCGGGTCGTGTCCTTCGAAGAGATCCTTCAAGACATCGATCGCGTCAGTCTTCGTGATTGGCTTACCGATATTCAGGGCGGTCACCAGGATTTCATCCACCTGCCAGACCGGTGCAATCTTGTCCTCCCAGTAGCGATGGAGAATATGCAGCACATCGTTGTGTTCGAGGTGCAGTTCTTTTGCAATGGCATCCGCCATTTCTTCAATTACATGATCGTTCATTTTGGTTTCCTTTACAGGTGTAGATGGGAATAGGTCAGGCCATCGTCACCGAGAAGTGTGTAGTGAATGGCATAAGCCTTACGGATGTAGCGGCGCGCACCGCGTTCGAAGCGGAAGAGCGGTTCGTTTTCGTACAGATACTTTCCAGGTGTACGGCGGAAAATCGTCCAGCCGATGGCATCGGATGCTCCGGGATGACTTCGTTCAATCAGAGCGAAGTCTCTTTGCGGGCTTCTCAACAAGCGCAGGGTCTGTTCGAGTGTGAGAGACACACCGGTTCCAATCAGCGCCGCCTTGAAAGGCAGGATGATCAGATCAGGCTTGGCTGTTATCATGGCTAATCCTCCCGGCCTCATTCCAGCCTTTGTTTCAGCGTTTGCTTTTGTTCTGTGAACTGGTTGGCGAGATCTTCACGCACGTTCATTTCGTCCCAGCCAACGCGATGAGCATTCTCCAGCTCTCCCAGGAATTCAGCGATGTCCCGTTTGTGTTCAGCCTCGGGATCGAAGGTGGGATCATCAGTCGCCTCCACTCTGACAAACTCATGCCAGGGATGATCGTCATCGTATAGGGCATCGAAGAAGCGCTCCTCCAAATGTGGTTGCCGAGCGATGAAGAATTCACCATCGTTCAGGAAGGAACGGATCTGCTTTTCGATTTCATCCACCGGAAGTTGTTTTTCGTTGGAGAATATTGCCTCGCCATGCTGCTTGTAATTGCTGGCATCGCGGTACATGTATACAAAGCGGATATTAGGATTGATCGTCATGGTGCACCTTGCCTCCCTCCACCCAGCCCTGTGCCTTGATGTTACGCGCCCATAGAGTTAGGAAAGAAGAGACCTGCTTGTGGAAACGCGTATCTACATAAGTCTTGCCGTCCCGCTCAATGAACTTTGAACGATAACCAAAGAAGGCTTGCGTGATGGCGGTCGGCACCCAAGATGGATAATGTAATTCCACGTCCGGATCGGCGATCAGGTCGCCGTTCTGCTCGAAGTAATGCGCGACACTGATCATCTCGCCGTGACGTTCGATCACCAGCGGCTGGTAACCGGTTTTCTCAAAACGCACGTGGAAGGAGTCCTTAGTTTGGAATTCCTCCAACAGGTCATGGGATTTCAACAGGTGTTCGATGGTTTCTTGAAAAAGTGTGGTCATTCGATTCTCCATAAAGAACCGGAGGGCGACCTAGGTCGCCCTCCGGTGGAAATGTTATTCCTGCAATCCGCTGATGCGGTCCTCGAAGTCTGCCTCCAGCAGGCTGTCCTGGGGCAGGCGAGTCAAAATTTGGAATCGATCGGACAGCGGGCTTCCCTGCGGTTCGATGACTGTCTCCAAGAAATTTCGATCCGGGCGCAGGATTTCATCAGCGGGAAAGTCACCGGCCCGCCAGATTTCCAGCGTGTGCACAAGTTCGTAGCCAGGCTTGCAAAATTCCTGTGGGTCGAGTTCGGGGGAAACGATCACCACATATTCATCGGATGTGGTGGACAGATAGTGAGCCAGGATGTACGGTCCGATTTGCGAGAGAGAGGCCTGCTCGTATTCGAAGGGCAGCAATGGAACACCTGCTTCTGCAAACAACCAGGTGATCTTTTCTTGAAGCCATTCGATGTCCGCATCGCGGTTGAAAATCGTTCGACGGTTGTCGTCCAATGAGAGATTCATCTCCTGGCTGAATTCATTGGGCTTTTGGTCTGCCAGCGCATACGCGCTGGTCTCGATCTCAAACGCTACGATCCTGTCCTCATCCCATTTCCAATGCACGCTGCCAACATACTCGCAGGGCTTGGAGAAGGAACCAGAATTCATAGCGATGTCATTCCAGCCTGTCGGATGATCATATGGGGTGCACCAGACCTGAAAGCTACCGCTACCGGCTTCGAAAATCGCAGCTGGATGGGGATTGGTGGCGATGTCGAGTTCGCGCGCCAGATCGAGCACAGGTTTCATACGTTGATGTTCAGAATGGTGAGACATGATTTGCTCCTTATAGTTGTGAGTTGGATTTATCCGCCGCGCGGACCGTCGTAGTCGTATTGATGGTGAAATTCCTCAATGCCCTCGGACCAGCGGGCATGCCCGCTGAACCCGATGCCGCCTTCGAAATATTTCAACACGAAAGCATGGTCGGTAAACACGGAGGCGAGTTTTTCGATCACTGGGATGGGCGGACTCCAGGCTGTGTCGAATTCCAGGAATGCCTGGATGGGTTCCGCGTCTGGCAATGGACTGCCGCATTGCTGGCAGGTCAGGACGATCATCGTCTCGGTCTGATGGACCGTTTGGCAGTAAGCGCATTTGGATGTTTTGCGGAGAGGCTTGGAAGAGTCGGCGCGGGTGGTCAGGTGAACTTGTGTCGCGTTCCACTTAGTAGACCAGTTCTCGCAACACCACTCATAGCCGCCTGAGTTGTATCCATCCTTGATCCACGGCGTACCGGGTTCCACGCCATATTCTGCGTCGAGTGCTTCCAGTTTTTCTTTTTGCTCGGGGTCATCCTTGGCGATGGCGTGCAGTTTTTCCCGATACTCCTCCGCACGTTTATCCATGTCGCGATAGATCTGTGGATAGGGAATGATCTGGTTGAAGTCAAGCAGGCGAACCTCCTGATCCTCCCTAGATTGGGAACGGATGGTTTCGAGCACCTTGTTGACATCGGGACCGGTGATGGTCAGTTCGTTATCACACCAATTTGGCATGAGATTGCTCCTTGTGGTTGAAAAAATTCCTGCCGGCTTGTGACCGGCAGGATGGGGTATGGTAAATATTCAGCTTGATCCTGCGCATCGCATTCGCGCGCGATGGTGAGTTCCTCAGTCGTCATGCTTTCCTCGATGATGAGGTGTTCCATGCGTGGATCGGCGCGTGCCAGGCGCTCAGCGTCAGCGGCTGTGCGGATGTTTGGATTGTTTTTTCCATACCGTGCGAAGTAACCTGCTCCAACCTTGCTTTTGAAAGGTCCGATCACAGCCTTGTACAAATGTCCGTGAGTCTGTTTGGTGGGTGAAGTGGCAGAGTGAAACAGGATTAGCTCATCCTCGCTTCGCTTGCCGAGATAGAATGGCATGTTTCCTCCTAAAAGTCCTGGATCAATCCCAGCAACACCAGTTGCTCCTTTTCCTCCACGTGCAGGCGCAAGCTGGTCTCGATGAATCGACCACTCAACTTGTCATCGCGTTGAAAGTCAAAGGTGAAAGAAAGGCAGGAGCGCTGGTCTATCGCAAGATAGTGGCGTGCCAGCCAGAGCGCATCATAGAGTTGTTGGTCGTGATCAGCCTCATCATCGGCATGGATGGGCATCAAGGCATCGCTCAGTGACTGGCTGATCTCCACCGGTTTGGTAAAGCCAAGGCAGGGCGCTGCCCAGCCCGCATTCAACCAAGTGGTGTTCTTGAAGATGGTCTTTATGGATGGCGCAGGTGCAAATGTTAGATTAAGTGTCAGTTGCATCATGTTCACCTAGCCGAAGCCGAGGCCACGTTCTTTTAAAGACACCCACTTTCCCCCATGCCCGATGACCAGGTGATCAAGCACCTCGCAGTCCAATAACTTTCCGGCCTGCACGATGGCGCGTGTGACCGCCACATCATCAGGAGATGGGGTTGGGTCACCGGACGGATGGGAGTGAACAACTACTACGGCGGAGGCTGTACGCGCAATGGCCGGCTTGAAGATTTCGCCGACCCGCACCTGGGATGAATTGACGCTGCCTTGATAAACTTCCACGATCTCCAGCACATGATTGCGCCGGTCCAGCACGATGACTCTCAAGTGCTCCTTTTCCAGTAAGGACATCTCATACATTACCAAGGCAGCAGCATCCGCAGGCGAGTTCACGGTTGGTCTCTCTTCATTGGGAAGATTGAGCCGCAGGCCCAGGTTCAGCGCTGCCTTGATACGTATCGCTGTTGCCTGGCTGATGCCTCTGACTTTTGCTAGTTCAGCGGGATGTGCCTGAAAAAGACGACGGATGTCGTTGTTGAAATGGGCAAGCAACAACCGTGCCGTCTCGATCTGTTTTTGCCCGCCGATCACTGCCGCCATGAGTTCAGTAAGGTTGCAGGCATTTGCATTTTGAGTGATGCGATATGCGGGTTGTTCGCGCAGCGGCATGGTCTTGAGGATGGGTTGTTCGTAGGTGGGCGGGGTTTGGAGTAGAAGGGAATTGTTGTTGTTCATGGGACTCCTTGGGAAATGAAAGACGGCACGGAGCGATTGGCTCCATGCCGTGTGTGTGGAAATGATTCTCTGGTTATGCCATTGCCAATACAGGTAGGCTGATGGCGATAGCTTCATCCTCGGGGAATGGATCTTTGCTACCTTCCACCATCATCGGCATGATGACCGCTGTGAAACTGCCGGCTTCCACCAGGATCGGCTTTGCGCCATTCGTGATACGCATGACCAGCTCACCCTTGCAAGCTTCCACCGCACGCTTCAGGAAGGTGGCAGACAACCAGGCTTGGGCATTCTCACCGCTGGCGCTGCCCTCCAGAATGTTGCGACCTTGCCCGGTTTCTGTTTCCGCCGAGGCGATCTTTGCCATGCCGTTCACCGCCTTGATGAAGGTGCTTTGTGTGCCCATTGCATTCACCATGCGGATGGATTGCAATAGGCTGGGTTGCTGGATTTGAAGGGTGGCAATGGCGCTTTGACGCGCATCCTCGATCAGGGTCCTGATCTGTGCAGATGGAAAGTTTCCATCGGCAGTAACAGTTGCGATAGTCAGGTCTTTCGAATCATCCGTGTTGGTGATCTGGAAGATGTAGCGATTGGGTCCAGATGTACCCATGCGCACGGTGTCCCGATCCTCCACCAGCGTGGATAAGAGACGCGCACTGCTCAAGGGCAGGGACACGCAAGTTGGTTCAGCGGGACCTTCGATGCTCTCCAACACCAAACCCGCTGAATATCCATCGGCAGTCTGCGCCATCACCGTGTCGGAGTTGAGAATCAGGTGAATAACTTGCAAAGCGGCACGCGAGTCATCCGTGGATGCAAAGGGTAGAGCACGCATCAAACTGCGGAAGATGGTTCCAGAAAACGTGGCAACCGTTTGAATACTTTCCTCGCCGATCACCGGCAGAGGTTCATCCACAATGCGCAGGCTGGTGCGGTTGGAGGTTCCCTG
>CAZGUM010000219.1:0-6337 GCA_964529085.1 uncultured Methylomonas sp.
ATCGATCATCGGCAAAATCAGCTTGGTATGTTCGCGCGGCGCTATGGCAAATTTTTCCCGAATCTCGCCATCGATAAACAAAGCCGCCGAACAGGCGTCGGTGGAGGTTTCTACTGCCAATAATTTCAACTGCTTTCCTCTAATGCAAAAAAATGCCGCACGTCTTCGATCTCCCGGCTACGCTTCATCGCCGGCACGCTATCCAGAAACATCTGACCGTAGGAACGTTTTAACAAGCGGGGATCGCAGACCATCAGCACCCCACGGTCGTTAACATCGCGAATCAAACGTCCCACACCCTGACGCAACATGATGATGGCGCTGGGCAATTGATGTTCGAAAAACGGGTTACGCCCCTGTTTTTCCATCGCATTCATTCGGGCCTTCAATACCGGATCGCCGGGCGAAGCGAACGGCAGCTTATCGATGATGACGCAGGACAAGGCATCGCCGCGCACGTCCACGCCTTCCCAGAAACTGGCGGTTGCCAACAATACCGCGTTGCCCAATTCCTTAAATTGATCCAGCAACACACCCTTGGAACGAGTACCTTGTACCAATATCGGATGATCGAGCTTGCCTTCCAGCAATTGCGCGGCGCGTTGTAAGGCGCGGTGACTGGTAAACAGAAAAAACGCCCTGCCCCGGCTGGCTTCCAGCACAGGCAGCGCAAATTCAACGATCTTATCGGTAAAATTCGGGTCGCTGGGCTGCGGCAAACCTTTGGGATGATAAAACAAGGCCTGGTTCGGATAATCAAACGGGCTCTCCCAACTTTGACTGAGCGCGCCGCTCAAACCCAGATTCTTGGAAAAATGCACGAAATTGTTGGCCACGCTCAACGTCGCCGAGGTGAAAACCCAGGTGGCTTTATGCCGGGCCATGAAGCCGCGAAACTCCTTGGCAATATCCAGCGGTGTGCGGCTGAGAGTGAAGGATTTGCTATAAGTCTCGTACCATTTGATCCACTGCCCGCCCTTGTCGTTGATCAGGGTTTCCAACTGCGCGTCCAGTGCTTCAGCCCGATCAAAGCACGATTCCAGGCCTTTGCTGCGTACAGAAGCGCGTTCCAATTGATCGGTCAGCCGGGCCAATTGTTTTTGCAGGGATTCCAACGCGCCGGCAATTTTCGGGTTGGTTTCGATGTCCTGCCAATCGCCGCGCCGCAGTTCAAGGCCAAACGCCAAACGCAGATCCTTGACCTCATGCTGCAAATCTTCGCAGGCAGTGCGCAAATCCGGCATATCCTTGGCGTCGGTGAAATATTCGGCCAGACTGTCGTCGGCCAGATCGACCAACTGCTTACCGCTGATCGTCACCCCCAAAAAATTGGACGCGGTATCTGCCAGTTGATGTGCTTCGTCGATGACAACGACTTCGGCGTCGGGCAATAGCTCGCCGAAACCGGTTTCGCGAATCGACCAGTCGGCACACAACAAATGGTGATTGACTACAACGATGTCAGCTTCCTGAGCCTGTTTGCGCGCTTTGGTGAGAAAGCAATCGGCATAGTCCGGGCAATTCTGCCCCAAACAATTATCGGTCGTGGAAGTCGCGTGGAACCAGACCGGATCGCCGTCGTGCACATCGGCCACTTCCGAAACGTCGCCGGCCTTGGTGCGTTTCGACCAGGCCTTGATCTGCGCCAACGCCGCCGCGTCTTCCTGGCTATAACCGAACGCGGAGTTCAAGGCCTGTTCCAGCCGGTATGTGCATAAATAATTGGCGCGGCCTTTGAGTAAACTGGCTTTGAACGGCCGCTTGCTCAAGGCTTTGCGGATCACTGGCAAGTCCTTGTTGAACAGCTGATCCTGTAGATTTTTGGTGCCGGTGGAGACGATGACTTTCTTGCCAGACAGAATGGCGGGAATCAAATAGGCAAAGGTTTTGCCGGTACCGGTACCGGCCTCGGCAATTAAATTCTGCTGCGACTCAATGGCATATGCGATCTGTTCGGCCATCTCGATCTGCGCGGCACGCGGCAAGTAACCGTTAATAACTTCTGCCAAGGCGCCGCCGTCGCCAAAAATGTCGGCCAATTTTGCGGCGGCGCTGGTAAGCGCCGGCTTGGAACCCTCAGCCACTAGCGACCGAAAAAGCTGTCCGCCTTAGCTTTAGCTTCTTTGGCGCCTTGCGGATTTTGCTGCATTTGCCGAGCTTCGGCAATCAACAGCCAACTTTTGCGTTTCAGATCGAGATTGCCGCCAGCCAGCAATGCCGCCTTGCCGGCCAATTCTTCCGCCAGTTGCGGTTTGTTCTGCTTAATTCTGAGCTGAGCCAGTTTGTAGGTCAGGGTCGGGTTGCGCGAATCGATACGCAGGGCACGCTCCATCACCACCACCGCGGCATCCAGATCGCCGCTATTGCGACTGCGGTCCGACTCGCTGATCAAGGCCAACACAGCCGGCGGGGTACCATTGGGGATGGTTGCATCTTCGATCGAGAATCGAGGCACCGCGGCCGTCGCAACTGTACTTGGCGCTGCCGGCACCGATTCCGGGGCTGGCGTTGGGGTAGGCGGAATATCCGCCGGCGGCATTAACGGCTCGGCACGAAATGCCGGCAAATTCGGCTCGTCTTTAAAATTATTGGTCACGCTTTCGATGGCGTAAGTTGCCGTATTCGGACTGGATGCCGGTTTTTTGGCTACGGCGGGAGCGGCTGGCTTGTTGTTTGCCGTTTTTTTGGCAGGCGCTTTTTTAGCGGGCGCGTTGCTGACGGCAGGCGGTTCCGAGCCGGACATGCTGGTGCAAGCCGCTAATGTCAGTAACAGGGGACACGCCACTAATAGAGATTTATTATTCATCTACGATTTAAATAAGCACGTAAAAATTAAAACAATTCGATTTCGTTATCATCGCTTTGCCGGTTTGCTTCCTCAAACAAAGCCAGAGCTTCGTCGATACTTTTGCCTTGATGGATGGCATCGAACATGACTTTTTCAGATTCCATAGTGTACTGTTTACGGATGTTTTCCTGAAACTTAGCCCACTCGACGGGATTATATAACCTATGCGGGGTATCGATGATAACCGACAAGCCTTTTAGGTTGTTGGAAACATGCTGTAAGCACTGATGCAAGCGATCATAAAATTGAAACGCGACAAGCGCCGAGTTAATCCTGAACTGGGTAGCTTCGCAATGCTTCAACGCATGGTCGCGGCTATCGCTTTGCTGCAAGCCGCTCAATATTTCATGAATATTTTTCATGTCGTCGACCATGCCGCTAAACGAGTCGGCCAAGGCAGTCACCGATTCGTCGCCCGCTTTCATACTCCCCTCAACCTGCGCGACGGATACCGTCAATAGCTTGATGGTTTCGCGGATTTGGCTCCAATCCAAGTCGGGTTGATTTGATGCTGAAAAAGTCATAAATGGCAATCCTAAAATTACAGATTCAAAATAAGTGGTCGCAACGAATTGGCGATATTGTAACCGACTATGCGATCGGAATGACGCTGGGTTAAGTATAGAAAAACTAGACGAGACGTAGGCTTATAGACCGGTTTTTTTGAAAAATCCGATATTTGACGAAAACTCCGCATTCTTCGGATCGCTAATAACCGGCCCACAAGTCCCTTAAGCCCCTGCGACGGCCAAGTTGACGATAACTCCGCAGATGAGGTAGAAAGACGCGTACAGCACAGGGTTTCCTGATTGAAACCATCTCCCGATCACCTTTATAAGGAAAGTATGAATATTCAATCCGCCGGTAAAAAACTGTTCGTATTGGACACCAACGTATTGATGCACGATCCTACTTCGATCTTCCGTTTTCAGGAACACAACGTATTCATACCTATGGTGGTGTTGGAAGAGTTGGATCATGCGAAAAAAGGACTATCCGACGTATCTCGAAATGTTCGCCAAGTCAGCCGCTTCCTGGATGAGTTAATTCGCGACGCCGATCAGAAGACCATCAACGAGGGTTTGCCGCTATCGCGCATCGAACATAACCCAACGGGCGAACGGGAATTCGACGGCCGCCTGTATTTTCAAACCCGGCAATTATCGCATTTATTACCTGACGATCTGCCGGGCCAGATCGCCGACAACTCGATTCTGAGTATCGTCTTGGCCTTGGGAAAAGAATATCCCGATGTCAACGTTATCCTGGTATCCAAGGATATCAACATGCGCATCAAGGCGGCAGCCTTGCAGATTAGCGCCGAAGATTACCACAACGACCAAACCATTGAAGACATCGATCTGCTCTACAACGGCACCATGGCCTTGGATAACGATTTCTGGGACGAGCATGGCGGCAAGATGGAATCGTGGCAGGAAAACGATCATACCTATTACCGGGTCAACGGTCCGCTGGTTTCCGAATGGTATCCCAACCAATATCTGTATATGGACGGCGACGACAATTTCGAAGCCATCGTCAAAAGCCGCGAGGGCGACACGGCGGTGCTGCAACTGGCCCGCGATTATCGGACCAAACATAATAGTATCTGGGGTATTTCCGCCAAAAACCGGGAACAAAACTTTGCGTTGAATGCCCTGCTCGACCCCAACGTGGACTTCGTCACGCTGATCGGTTCCGCCGGCACCGGTAAAACTTTGCTGGCTTTGGCTGCCGGCTTGTCGCTGACGCTGGAAAGCAAACTGTATCTGGAAATCATCATGACCCGAGAAACGATGCCGGTCGGCGAGGATATTGGCTTTCTGCCCGGCACCGAAGAAGAAAAAATGGCACCGTGGATGGGCGCGCTGATGGACAACCTGGAATTGCTCGGCAGCCGCTCCGGTAGCACCGAGTGGGAACAGGGTGCTTCGCAAAACGTGATGATGAACCGGGTAAAAATCCGTTCGCTGAATTTTATGCGCGGAAGAACTTTCCTTAACCGCTATTTGATTATCGACGAAGCACAAAACCTGACGCCGAAACAAATGAAAACATTGATCACTCGCGCCGGTCCGGGTACCAAAATCATTTGCATTGGCAATCTGGCGCAAATCGATACCCCGTATCTCACCGCGACCAGTTCAGGCTTAACCTATGTAGTCGATCGCTTCAAAGCCTGGCCTAACAGCGCGCATATCACCTTACGCCGTGGCGAGCGCTCGCGTTTAGCCGATTTTGCCTCCGACAACTTATAAGCGCTCAAGCTAGCGTTCGTTCGCTTTCCAGCTTTGGCCACGCCGTTAATACCGCTTTAACCAGCGTGGCCAGAGGTATCGCAAAAAACACCCCCCAAAAGCCCCACAGCCCACCGAAAAACAGGATGGCCACAATAATGGCAATCGGGTGCAAATTTACCGCTTCCGAAAACAATAGCGGCACCAGAATCACCCCATCCAAAGCCTGTATGACCGAATAGGCTATAAACACGTACATAAACTGATCCCCGCCGCCGACGCCCCATTGCACATAGGCCACCGCCAAAACCGGGAATGTCACCAACGTGGCACCGACATAAGGAATGACAACGGACAAACCCATCAACACCGCGAGTAACATCGCGTAATTCAAACCCAGCCACCAAAAAACTACGAAACTGATAGCCCAAAGGATGAAGACCTCCAGAAACTTGCCTCGAACATAATTGGCGATCTGCCGGTCCACTTCGTGCCATACCCGCAAGCTAAGACTGGTGTCTTTCGGCAAAAACTGTACAAACCAAGCGAGTAGCACCTGCTTGTCCTTCAGGAAGAAAAACACCATCAGGGGGACCAGAAACAAATACACGATCACCGCGACCAAACCCACGAACGATTGGGCGGAACCGGAGATTAGATCCTGTCCATACTTAAGCAAGTCTTTCTGGATGGAGTACATGATCTCTCGAATGCGGGCATCGGAAATCAATTCGGGATGACGCTCGGGAAAGCGCATGATTTCCAGTTGCGCGCGGGAAACTATCTCCGGGATATGCTGTACGAGTTGCACCGTTTGCTCCGACACCATGGGCACCAACACAAACAACACAAAACCTAGCGCTGCCAAAAACGCAAAAAACACCAGATGCACGGCAATCAAGCGGCCCAGTTGGCGTTGTTCCGCCTTTACCACCAATCCTTCAAGCAGATAAGCCAAAACAATCGCCACAAACACCGGCATTAACAAATCCAGCAAACCGTATATCAATAAAAAGCCGCCCAACAGCACAATGGCCAGGGAGACTACTTGGGAATTGGGCAGAAATCGCTGGAAAAAATTTCTGATGAAATCGGAGCTGGAAAAATCAGTCTGTTGAGTCATGAGGGACGAGCGGTTCGCCGATATGATGCCGGCTTAATAACGCCACTTAAGTTTAGGATTGAATGCGGAATTGCTCAGGAAAGCGTAAACAACTTATCAAAATTGGCGATTTCCAAAATCTTTTTAACT
>CAZGUM010000220.1:0-6300 GCA_964529085.1 uncultured Methylomonas sp.
GCAACAGCAGATTGTCTTTTAGCCATAGCGGCACATCGTTGCCGGCATCGCAAGCTAAAGGCGAGGCAGGCGCCGGCTTTTCGATCAGCGTATGCGCCAGCGCTAGAGACAGAATCGGAATGCCGAAGCTGATGACCCGTTCCAGCAAGCCCAGCAAAAAGGCGCCGAACGACTGCTGGTTATCCATTTGCATGCCGTATTGACCTGGCAAGTCGATGAAACAAAAACGCACCAGTACCATTGCGTACAGTAGATACGCCACTTGCTTTAAAAACGCGCTCCGCAATTTACCGGCCATCCACAACATCACTAGTGCTTGCAGCGACCAGCTGACGGTAATCCATTGATTGGATAGCAGCAAGGGCAGGGTGATGGTCACAAAAAACGCCGCCAGGCCGATGAAGCTGATCAATAATTCCTTATCCGCCACCTTTCTGGCCAGGCAGTAATAAACGTGGCCGACATAAAATGCCGCCAGCGCCACGGTCAGCAAGGCGGTCCAAATTTGGCCGTAGGCTTCGTCGGTCAAATGGTAGGCGGCGCCGAAGAAAATCGCGGCATTGACGATCAGGCCGATTAAATCCAGCAGGGTCGATTTGGTTTGGTTGACCAGGCAAAACAAAAATACCGTGGTGGAATACAGCACAAAAAAACCGGTCAAAAACGGCAAGACCTGCCAGAAATACTCGACCTGATAGTTTTGCATCGAGCCGAAGAACAACAGGTAGTTAAAGAAAAAGCTCAGGAAATTTAATAAATGCCATTGCTTGTACCAGTTGATCGCCAAAATACCGGTACCGAGCAACAACATGTAACTAAACAAACCGGGAAAATTGACCTGGCCGGTAGAGAGCATAATGGGCGTGCAATAGCCGCCGATGATGGCAAAGATTGCCACCAACATGGAATCCAGCTTGATCGCCAAAAACGCTGCGCAAGCGGTCGCTAAAATCATCAACGCAAAGGTCGGATAGACGTCCAGCAGATGGTAAAAACTGTGCGCGGCGAACACGCTGAAATACAACACCGCGATGCCGCCGCCCAGCAAACCCTGGCTGAAAAGATGGTAGTTGCCGCCGACCAGGCGCACGCCGCCGATGATCATGCCGACACCGGCCAGCATTGACAACGCCACCCGCGCTTGCTCGCCCAGCATGCCGTTGTCGATGGAGTATTTCAGAAAAAAGCCGATGCCGGTGACCAGAATTAGTACGCCGATACGCAGCAACCAGTTGCTGGCGACCGCGTATTCCATCGCCGCACCCTCCGGCCGATGGCCTTCGCCGACGATGATCCAGTTCCAAATTTCTTTGAGGATTTTCTGCGCTGCCAGCTCGAAACGGCTGGGCTCGGCGGGTTGCCAGGTGTTTTGACTCCAGGGATTTTCCTGGGCGGTTGCCGCAATTGGCTCCTGTATGCTCGCCGGAATCGGCGCTACCGGTTCCGCCGGTAGTTGGCTGGCGGCGATGTCGAATATCACCTGTTCCGTTACCGGCGCTTGGGCTTCGAATATGGCCGGCTGCTGCGGCGTCTCGGTAACCGTTTTTAACTGTGCTGGCGACAATTCCCGCAGTAGCTTACGGTCTTCGCGTAGCGCAGCCTCTATGTTGCGTAAGGTCCGATTAATTTCGTCCTGATTGCGTTTTTGGCGCCCCAATAAAGTGACCAACATCGCTATCATTACGATAGGTACCAAAACCAGTATAAAACCAATAAAACCGAAAAAATCGTCCACGGCAACTCTCCAGGGCTGGGTAAACGGCGAGTGATTGGGGTGAAGTAAACAGACTCTGCCAATAAGGTCTACTTTTCGCCTGCTGAGCGTGGCGAGGCACCATGTTAAACGTCAATGGGTAAAAAAAGAACGGTATTTGCGAGTGGGTTCAATATTCAGCATAGTCGCCTGTTGTACGGACGGCTATTAACGGCACGCCTGATCAGGATTTGTTCTATGATTGAGGTATGGATTACAAAGGTAAGCCTAGGATGATGTACAGGTTTTCAACAAGCTGCCGACAACCCAAAGTATATATCCGAACACTACAATACATTGGTCGATCCCATGAATAAGAACGCCACTATCCAGTCCAAAATTTTACTAAGCATAGCCAGCGTTTTTTTATTGCTGATGTTTGTCAGCACGCTGTTTATGGCGGAACGGCAAAAAGACATGATACAGACTCTGGCGACCGATAAAGCGCGGGATATTGCCAATAGTTATTTCGACGGCGTAAATACACTGATGTTGACCGGCGCGATGGCGCAAGGCGAAGTACTGCGTGAAAAAGCCCTTTCGCATGCCAATGTCACTGAAGTTCGTTTAATTCGTGGCAAGGAGATTGCCGATTTTTACGGCCCGGGCAAAGCCGAGCAAAGAGCCGTTGATAATCTGGATGACCGAGCACTGGCGGGTGAAAGCATTATTCAACCGGGCAGCGACAAAAACGGACGTCTGATCACCGTGCTGGAGCCGGTTAAGGCTAGCGCCAATTTTCGCGGTACCAACTGCCTAACTTGTCATGCGGTGAGCGAGGGGACGGTGTTGGGAGCGGTGCGGGTGAGTTTTTCACTGGCAAATCTCGATGCGCAGATCAATCGCGATTTGGTCACCGCATCGGCTATTTCCTTGGTAATGTTTGCCGGCGGATTGCTGTTGGTGAACATGCTGATGCGCAAAATCGTGGTCAATCCGCTGGTGGCCATGCGCGATACGGTCAATGCCATTGCCGGACAATCCGACTTGCGTCGGCATTTGCAAGTCGATTCGGGCGACGAAATCGGCCAGGTCAGTGTATCCTTCAATACCATGCTGACCAATTTTGCCGGTAGCTTGGGACAGGTATCTTCGGTAAGTCAGCAATTGGCTGCCGCGACTAACCAAATATCCGGTGTGGCCAGACAAACTTCGCAAGCGGCCACGCAACAACGTAGCGAAACCGAGACGGTAATTCAGGCGATACACGAACTGGAGGACTCGGTGCAAGACGTGCGAGGTGGCGCGACCGGCGCGGCGCAAGCCTCCGTGGAAGCGGATCAACAGGCCGCTCAAGGGGCGGCCACCACCAAAAACGCTATCGACGGCATCAACGAACTGGTCAATGAGATAGACCGTGCCGCCGAGGTGATTAAACGCCTGGATCAGAAAAGCAACGGCGTCGGCGCGGTGCTGGATGTGATTAAAGGCCTGGCCGAGCAAACCAATTTGCTGGCGTTGAATGCAGCCATCGAAGCCGCCAGGGCCGGCGAGCAGGGCAGAGGATTTGCTGTAGTGGCCGACGAGGTACGCACCTTGGCAACCCGTTCGCATAAGGCAACCGAGGAAATTCAAAGCATCATCGATCAATTGCAACGCGAAGCCAAAGATGCGGTAACGGTGATGAATAATGCCAAAAACAGTGCGGAGCAGCGCCGCGAGCAAGTGCAAAGCGCCGACCAGGGCTTGAGTGCGATTGCCGAACGGGTCACGCAGATTCGGCAGTTGAACTCGAGGATGTCGCAAGCCGCCGATAATCAAAGCCGGGTCGCGCAGCATGTCGGGCAAAGCATTGCCAATATAGGACAACTGACCGAACGGACCGCGCAGGATGCCGCGCAAACCAATTCCGCCAGTAACGAATTGGTGAAACTGGCGTCGCAGCTGAACGAACTGGTTGGGAAATTCAAGCGTTAGCTTCGGCGAGTGGCGATTGACAGCTACAACGGCTTGGCTATATAGTCCGAAGCTATGAACAATCGCATCGCTAATCTAAATAAACGCCTATGGCCTTGGGCAATGCCCATTGCCGTGGTGTTTGCGTTTTTCTAAAAAATCCAAGCAACCGCGGGCTATCCGCAGTTGTTTCGACACTCGCCTAAGGCCCGCACCAACCCAGGAGGCCTAATGGCAACAACTACATCTCTCGCATTATCCAACCGCAACCGTTTGTTAGGCTTTGGCCTAGCGACGCTGGCTGCTATCGGTTTTTCCGGCAAGGCTATTTTGGTGAAGTTGGCGTATTACGAACCGGTGGATGCGGTGACTTTATTGGCCTTACGCATGTTGTTTTCCGCGCCGTTTTTTCTGGTCGTCGCCTGGCGCCATGCTGGGCAGAAACACTTGGTCCCACTCAACGGCCGAGATTATCTGGGGCTGTTTGCCTTAGGTTTGCTGGGTTATTACTTGTCCAGTTTGTTCGACTTTATCGGCCTGCAATACATTTCCGCCGGACTGGAGCGGTTGATCTTGTTTTTGTATCCGACCATGGTGGTTTTGCTGTCGGCTTTACTGCTCGGTAAAGCCTTTGGCCGCAAGGAAGTCGTTGCGCTCTTACTGAGTTATGCCGGTATCGGCGTGGTGTTTTTTGACGAGTTGAACGTTCAATCCGATCATCTGTTGTTGGGTGCCGGCTTTGTGTTTGCCAGCACGCTGACCTACGCGGCTTATCTGATCGGCACGGGCGAGACGGTGGCCCGTATCGGCGCCTCGCGTTTCACCGCCTATGCGATGCTGGTAGCTTGCGCGGCGACCTTGATGCAATTTTTTCTCACTCATCCGTCGCAGGCATTGGTGTTGCCGATGCGGGTGTATCAACTGAGTTTGTTGATGGCGATATTTTCGACAGTATTGCCGGTGTTCATGCTATCGGCAGCGATTAAAATGATCGGCTCCAGCCATACCTCGTTGATCGGTTCTTTGGGGCCGGTGGCTACCTTGTTTATGGCCAGTTATTTTCTGGGCGAGGAATTGACGCCCGCTCAGATTGGTGGGGCGGCGCTAGTGATGGTGGGGGTGTTGAGTTTGTCGTGGAAGTGACTTGTAGGTGCGAATAGATTCGCATGGGTTTGAACTGGGTCGAAGAAATTCGACCCTATATCACTGCGATAAGCCACCCGATACCAGCATCTCCCGCGCATGCGCCAACGTGTTTTCGGTAATGGTCACACCGCCCAACATTCTCGCTACTTCGTGGACGCGTTCGTCGTCGCTGAGACGGCGTACCGTCGACGATGTCACCGCCGCTTTCTGATTCTTGGCGACAAACAAATGCTGATGTGCTTGCGATGCGACTTGCGGTAAGTGGGTGACGCACAACACTTGCCGATTCACACTCAGTCGTCTCAGCTTCTGGCCGACGATCTCGGCAATACCACCGCCGATGCCGGAGTCCACCTCGTCGAAGATCATGGTCGGCGTGGTCTTGTCGGTGCTGGTGGTGACTTGAATCGCCAAGCTGATCCGCGATAACTCGCCACCCGATGCGACTTTCGCCAGCGGCTTGGCGGGCAGGCCGGGGTTGGTGCTGACCAAAAATTCGATGCTGTCCACACCGTTGCGCTGCGGTTCGGCGTCTTCCGGGGTGCGCAGGTTGACGATGAACTCGCCGTGCGGCATGCCCAGTTCCTTGATCGTATCGGAAATGCGCTGTTGCAACTCCGCGCCGGCTTGACGGCGGCTTGCGGACAATTCGCCGGCCAACTTGCGGTACTGGCTTAGTAGCCGCTCGCAATCGGCATTCAGGCTTTCGATACGCTCGCTGCTATGGCTGAGGTTATCCAATTCGGTAGCGAAGCGCGCGGCCAGTTCCGGCAGTTCTTCCGGCTGGATTTTATGCTTGCGGCTCAGCGATTGAATCACGCCGATCTGATTTTCCAGCCAAGTCAGTTGCTGCGGGTCGGCTTCCTGATTTTCCAGGAAACGGCGCAATTGCTGGGTGGCCTCGCCAATCTGAATTTCCGCGTCGCTCAATAATTCGGATACGCCGTTCAATTCGCCGGCATACTGTGCCAGCTCGTTGATGGCATGAATCACATGGCCCAGCATGTCGGTCACAGATTGCTGATCGTTGTCGTACAAAATGTCTAGTTGCTGTTGGCCGACGCCGAGAATTTTTTCGAGGTTGGCGAGTTTGTGATGTTCGTCGGCCAGAGCTTGGTAATCAAAGTTCTCCAAATCCAGTTGCTGCAACTCGTCCAACTGATACCGCAGCAATTCCTCGCGTTCGACCTGATCGCTGCCGGCTTTTAATAATTGCTGCAGTTGCTTATGCGCCTGTTTCCAGTTTTGGTAACAGCTATTCAGGTTGTCCAGCAAGCCCTGGTTGCCGGCGAAACCGTCCAGCAGCCGGCGCTGTTCCTCGCTGTCCAGCAGGGTCAGATGTGCGTGTTGGCCGTGGATCTCCACCAGTTGCCGGCTTAGGCCTTGCAGGGTTTGCAGGTTGACCGGGCGGTTGTTGATGTAAGCCTTGGAACGGCCATCGTCGCTGATTGTACGGCGGATCATGCACTGCCCGTCGTCGTCCAATTCATTGTCTATCAGCCATT
>CAZGUM010000221.1:0-6289 GCA_964529085.1 uncultured Methylomonas sp.
GTGAAAAAGACAACAGGCCAGCGAGATCAATTACCGGGGCGGACTTTTTTAAAGCATGTTGATAAACATCAGCCTGCAAATAGTGT
The DNA here is from genome assembly GCA_964529085.1 of uncultured Methylomonas sp. GTDB lineage: Bacteria > Pseudomonadota > Gammaproteobacteria > Methylococcales > Methylomonadaceae > Methylomonas. The sequence goes on from CAZGUM010000221.1 coordinate 87, forward strand.
GGTTTTGACGAGACCGCAATTATTTTTAGCTCTAACCTATTGATTTTTGGGGCATCGACTCTGCGGAGCCCGCATTGTCTATTGCGCCGGGGAATTCTTTATTATAATGCTGGGTAATTAGATTTGGGCTGTTAGTCCATATCTAATAACTGCTGCTATTCAATCAATCTGGAGAATAAAGATGGCTTTTGAATTACCTGCATTACCGTACGCAAAAGACGCATTGGCACCGCATATTTCCGCGGAGACCATCGAATTCCATTACGGCAAACATCACCAAACTTATGTCACCAACCTGAACAATCTGGTTCCCGGTACCGAGTTTGAAGGCTTGTCTCTGGAAGAGATCGTGAAAAAATCCTCCGGCGGCATTTTCAATAACGCAGCGCAAGTCTGGAATCATACTTTCTATTGGAACAGCTTGTCGCCAAACGGTGGCGGCGAGCCTACCGGCGGTTTGGCGAACGCCATCGACAGAACCTTCGGTTCTTTCGAGAAATTCAAGGAAGAGTTCACCAAAACCGCTGTCACTACTTTCGGCTCAGGCTGGGCGTGGTTGGTGAAAAATCAAAACGGAGGTCTGGAATTGGTCAGCACCAGCAATGCCGCGACGCCATTAACCGCCGGTCAAACCCCTATTTTGACTTGCGATGTTTGGGAACACGCTTATTACATCGATTTCCGTAATCTGCGCCCTAAATATCTGGAAGCTTTCTGGGCTTTGGTTAACTGGGAATTCGCCAGCGCCAACTACGAAGCTTAAGCCTTGATAAGGCGCGGGCCGGCGTCCTCACAGGCCCGTCCGCGCCGCTCTTATTTTCGCCGCGATTTAGCCGGCACAATTTTCTTTTCCGCTATAAGGCCCGCTCACCCAATCTTGCCTGGATCATTTCTTCACCAAAACCTGTTGTAAGTTCGTATGTAAAAAATCGTCAGGACGCAGTACTTTTTTGCTAAAAACAGGATGCTCTGCTCCACCAGCTTGATGTCCACAAACGGACAAACGCAACGATAAATAAAGTAGATAAATTCCGTGCAGCTAAAGCTTTTGTGGGTTTCAAAATCAAAGCCAAAATCGTAGGCATAACCCAGATGGTCCAACGCCAGTCGTTTGGCCTGCTCTATCGCATCCGCGCCGGCAACCGTATCGCCATTTTTAAGGCTTGATATATCCGTTCCTCCTCAACACTAAAATCCGGCGCCTCCGCACTGCCGACCTGTACTTTCTGTTCGGTTTGTTTGCCGATTCGCTGAGGTAAACGCAGGATGGCGATCTTGTCGCAACGGGTAAAGGTCAAGATGTCCTCCATAAATACCCCTTCCGCCATGGAATGCACCACCATTTGCTTGCCGGGCGTGAACCAGTCATTGCCGTTTTCCTGTTGGCCGACTCGAGCCAACGGCCTATCGAACTCATCCGTGGCTTCGCCGTAATAAAAGCCGGCATGGCTAAATGTGCCGCCGATAAATTTGCCGTCCAGATAATTATCGTAGCCGCGCAGCAAAATATCGCCTGCCTGTAACGTGTCTAAAATCTCGCGTAGATCCGGGCCTTTAATACGGTGGGAGCCGGGGTCGTAAATGATGAACATGAATGATGAACATGGGATGCGGATAAATCTTGATATCGCCGAAAAACGTTAAAAACTTTTCCCAGGGATTTTGTTGGCGGCTTTTCCGAGTTGCACTCATGCTCGGTCTCCTTATTGTTGGTTTTAGTCGCGCATGACCTTATCTTCCTCCCGCGCGCTTGCCGATGCAAGATTGGCGCGGGAAGCGAATATTGAAATACTTGAACAGCTTGGGCTGGCCCGCCGGCTCAGCGCAAAACAAGAAGTAAAAGCGCTTTAAACCAAGTCGTGCTTGGTCGGATTGGCCTTACTTTTTCCGAAAAAACGCCGCCAGGGCTTTTGTCCGGTCGGCACCAACAATTTGCGCGTGCGGCCGGCTTTCGATCAGTTGTATATAGGCTTCGATACCCGGAATATGGGTATTCACCAAATTCTCGCCGTATATTTTTTGCGTGGCAAAACCGACCAGTTGCAAATGCGGCCACGCCACAATGTCCGCCGCGCTAAAGCTGTCTCCCAACGCATAGGGCGCCAATTTCAGCAATTTGGCCAATCCCTTTAGACCTCTGTCGAGTTTTGCTCTGACTTCGTCCTTGGTTTCCGACGAAACAGTGTCGCCGAATAGAGCTTCCGCGTATAAGCGACGTGCAATCAGCTCGACATTGAGCTCGATATGCTGAATGAATTCCCGGCATTTACCGCGCTCGTATGCATCGGCCGGATACAAGGGATTTTCCGGAAACGCATCTTCCAGATACTCCAGGATCGCTTGCGATTCCGACAAATAGCCTTCGCTGGTTTTAATGAACGGGATTTTTCCCAGCGGCGAACGCTGCAGCAGTTCTTCACTCTGGCCGGGCGGAGTAAATTCTTCGATGAACGCTATATCCTTTTCCATCAAGGCGAATTTGATTTTGTTGTAATAGTTGCTAATTGCCACGCCGTACAAAGTAATCATCGAATTATCTCCAATAGTTGAATTAAGAGCTGCACTAGAACAGACCGGTCAGTCTGTTGAAATAATACATACCGGTCTGTATAGTTGCAAATTATTTTCTCGGCGTTTAATTATGGCTCGCAATCTCCAAGACCACATTTTGCAGACTGCGTCTGAGCTGTTTTACAGCCAAGGCATCAAGGCCACCGGCGTCGATGCCATAGTAAAAGCCGCCGGCACCACCAAGATGAGTCTTTATAAATACTTTCCATCAAAAGACGACTTGGTATTGGCGCATCTGCGCAGAAGCCGCGAAGCCATGCTGAAACGGATACTTGCCGGTATCGAGGCGCGCGCTAGCGAACCGCGGGCTAAATTGCTGGCGGTGTTTGCGGTATTCGACGAGTTACTGTCCAGCCCTGAGTTTCGCGGCTGTCCGTTTATCAATGCCTCGGCCGAATTTGCCGAAGCCGCCAATCCGATCCAACGTGCCGCCGTGGAATTTTCCGATGCCTTCCGGCAAATATTGGCCGATCTGGCGCGGACAGCCGGTGCGCGCAACCCGGACGTACTGTCCCAACAATTGGCGATGCTGATTTCCGGCGCCATCGTCAGTGAGCAGATGCGGCGGCAGTCCGGCGCGATGCGCACCGTCTCGGCTGCCGCGGAAATCTTGATCGCAAAAAGTTTAGCCGACGCGGCCTGAACGGCGCTCCTCCAAATTCCAGCCCGCGCAAATGCTCGGCAAGCCGGTAGCTGGCTTACAATATCGGCTCTAAGATCTCGCCGAGAAACCTCATCATTTTCTGGAAAAACCGCTCTTGAGCTCACTACGCCAACTCGTTTCCCAAACTGCCATCTACGGTCTCAGCAGTATCGTCGGCCGTTTTTTGAATTACTTGCTGGTGCCGCTGTACACCTACACCTTCAGCGCCGGCGAATACGGCGTGGTTTCCGAGTTTTACGCCTATGCCGGATTTTTTGCGGTACTGTTGGTGTTGGGCCTGGAGACCGGTTATTTCCGGTTTCGGCAGCGCCCGGAGTTTAGCGGCGACGAGGTTTACCGCAATGCCCTAGGCTTTCTGTTAGTTACCAGTCTCGGGTTCATCACTGCAATCTACTATTGGCAACAGCCGCTGGCCGACTGGCTACAATATCCGCAACACCCGGAGTATTTGCTGTGGTTCGGCTGGATTCTGGCACTGGATGCGCTATCGGCGTTGCCGTTTGCCCGGCTGCGCGCCGAGAACCGGGCCTGGCGATTTGCCGGCATCAAGATGACCGAAATTTTCATCGCCATCGCCTTGAATCTGCTGTTTTTACTGGCCTGGCCGAAGCTGCAAAGCCTCTGGCCGGATAGCGAGTTGGCCGCCTATTACGAACCGACAATGGGCGTCGGTTATATCTTCCTAGCCAATCTGGCGGCCAGCGTCTGCAAGCTGCTGCTGTTACTGCCGCAATTTCGCGCGGTACGTTTTCAGCTCGACCCGCGTGTGCTCGGGCCGATGCTGCGCTACTCCCTGCCCATGGTGATTATCGGCTTTGCCGGCATGGTTAACGAAATGCTGGACAGGGCTATTCTGAAAGTCTTACTGCCTTACGATTTGTCCACCAATCTTAAAATGTTGGGCATCTACGGCGCCTGCTACAAGCTGTCGATTTTGATGAGTTTATTCGTGCAGGCATTTCGCTACGCCGGCGAACCGTTTTTCTTTTCCTATGCCGGGCGCGCCGATGCCAAACGAGCCTATGCGCTGGTGATGCAGTATTTCGTGATTGCCGGGGTGTTTATATTTTTAGTGGTGATGCTGTTCATCGACTTGTTCAAGTACTTTATCGGCGCCGAATTTCGCGCCGGCCTGGAGGTGGTGCCGATTTTACTGATGGCCAATCTGCTGTTGGGGATTTATGTCAATCTGTCGGTCTGGTACAAATTAAGCGACCGCACCGGCCTGGGCGCCTGGGTGTCGCTGGCCGGAGCCGGTCTGACCATCGTTTTGAATATCTGCTGGATACCGGTGTGGGGCTATGTCGGATCCGCGTGGGCGACGCTGGCTTGTTACCTGTTTATGGTGATTTTGTCTTGGGCTCTGGGCCGGCGCTATTATCCGGTGAGCTATCCGCTTGGCAAAATAGCCGGCTATTTTGCGTTGGGCTTGGCGCTATATGTTGCCGACCGCTACGTGCTGGAGATACATCGGCTTAACGTCTCGCTGGCCGGAAGCGCGGGTTTGACGGTTTATCTCGGCATTGCCGCTTGGCTGGATATCAGGCCGATATTGCAAAGGCGGCGCGTTGCCGACACTTAAGCTTCCGGCAACTGTTCGACATAAATAGAACCCAACCGGCGCAACTGGAGGATGCTGGCGCGGCGCTCGGCGACACGTTGCAAAACCAGTTCGCGCGTCGGCTTGTCGGCTGCGGACCACAAGCGAATCTCGTCCAGGGAACGGAAGCACCCCAGGCAAATATCGTCGTCGTTCAGGCAACAGTTCCTGACGCAAGGCGACTCCGGGAGGTTTTCGGCATTAATCATTTCATATCCGATGTTTGATTAAAAAACTGCAGGGCTTGTTCGACATCCCGGCTGATTTGGAGTTTCAATTCGACCAGCGAGGCAAAACGGATTTCGTCGCGCAGCTTCTTTTTAAAATGCACTTCGACATAATGCCCGTAAATATCTTGGTTGAAGTCGAACAAATGCGTTTCCAGCACCACCTTGGCCCCGCCGTCGAACGTGGGCCGAGTACCGACATTGGCGACACCCCGATATTCCTTACCGTCCTGCCCCGTCATCATTACCGCGAACACGCCGATAACCGGCGTATTTTTCCGAAACATCCGCACATTAGCCGTCGGAAAGCCCAGTTCGCGGCCGCGCTTGTCACCGTGCGCCACCCGGCCACATACCGAATAATCCCGGCCCAGCATTAGCTTCGCTTGCTCCAGTTGACCTTCGCCCAACGCATCGCGAATCAGGGTGCTGCTGACTCTTAGCCCGGCCAATTCGAAAGAATGACTATCTTCCACCGCAAAACCGTATTCCCGACCGCGATGCTGCAACAGCGCAAAATTGCCGCGCCGGGCCTTGCCGAAGTGAAAATCGTCGCCAACCACCAAATGTTTGACCTGCAAGCGATTTACTAAAATATCGCGGATGAAATGCTCGGCATCGCAATCGGCCAGACTGCGGTTGAACGGCAACACCAGCAACTCGTCGATCGGCAATTTGGCAAACTGGATCGCTTTCTCGCGCAAACGGGTCAGCCTGGAAGGCGCGTGGTCGCCGAGAAAATACTCCAAAGGCTGGGGTTCGAACACCATCGCCACGCTCGGCAAACCCAGACGCCGACCGTGTTCGGCCAGCTTTTCGATCACTAGCTTATGCCCAAGATGCAAGCCGTCGAAATTGCCTATGGTCAGCACACAGCCGTGGCGTAACGGCTCAAGATGATTCAAACCCCGGATTAAGCGCATGATGGCTGTTTGGCTAAAAAGACTAATTCTATCAGCAACACCGGCTGAGCCACCATGCCGGCAATTGCCAACGCATTTACCGGCACCCGGCTTAACGAAAATTCGCCTTGCCGCGGCACTGCTTTCATCCGAATATAAACGACCCTAAATCTCCAGCAAAACGGACATGACAACGATAAACAGCATTTGCATCTATTGCGGCTCCAGTCCCGGCCGGC
>CAZGUM010000222.1:0-6246 GCA_964529085.1 uncultured Methylomonas sp.
TGGCTCATCAAAGCCAGAGAAATCGCACGGGAGAACCCGGTGCTGACCGAATTAATCTTGGGGATTACCGATGAGGCCATGCGCTTGGCAGTTGGGCGTTTATCTTTAGAAGACATTGACTTCATTGCCCGCTCCAACTGGCTATGTTTTACCCCCCGATTTTCGAGTCAGTTTATTCAAAACATCAATAGAGAATCTCCACCGATGGTGGAAGCCATGCTCGGATTAAGCGGCGCTATTGAATAAGGGAGGCAGCTAATGCTCAAGAAATATCAGCAGCAATCCCTGGCAATTGAACTGCTTAATCGTCACGCCAAGGTCAAAATCGTGCATCAAGCCACGGGTATTCCAATCAAGCTATTGAGACAGACATACCGTCAATTACATGGCCGTTCGCCCAGCCGTGGATCCATCAAATTTTCCACCCGTGGCTTGACTGGAAGCCGGCGGAAATACAAGGACGTAACGCTGTTTGCCGTGTGCTATCGAGCTGCTTCAAACAAATCGGCCGACAGTCAAATCCAAACGCTGATAACAGCTTTTGACGCCTATAAAAAATCCTATCCTTCAGGGCAGCTCGATTTTTCATCTGCATGGGTCGTGGCTCAGGACATGAGGGACAAAAAAGTTCAGATTTCAATCTGTCCGTATTGTCGAGCCTGGGTTTTATTGAATGCGCGGGAAGATCAAAACCGTTGTGAAATATGTAAGACCAGCATGTAAGCAATATGTTGATAATGACTACTAAGTCCTAATTCAAAAAAGCTGTTATGGAGACACTCGACTTAAACGAAGCTGCACGGTTTTTAAAGATCAATCCAGAAGTACTCCGAAGAAAAGCAAAATCGAAGCAAGTCCCCGGGAAAAAAGTTGGGAAACGGTGGGTTTTTGTTAAGGAGCATCTTGCCGATTGGGTCAGTGATCGTTATCCTGCAACAGCGAGAAATCTGCAAGTAGTTGACGGATACACTTCTAAGGAGAATATCCCATGTCAATCTACAAGCGAAAAGACACATGGTGGATCCAATTCACCGCGCCGGACGGAACGAGAGTACAACGATCTGCTGGCACTAAAATCAAGCAAGAAGCCCAAGAACTGCACGATAGATTAAAGGCTGATGCTTGGAGAACGAAAAATCTTGCCGTGAAGCCAATACGTACTTGGCAGGAAGCGGTTATCAAGTGGCTTATCGAGCAGGATCATAAGCGAAGCATAGAAACCGACAAATTTCACCTTCGTTGGCTTGATGAATTTCTTGGCAACAAGACTTTAAATCAAGTCGACAAAGTGATGTTGGAGCGCATTACGGAGGCCAAAAAAGCCGAAGGTTCGAGTAATGCTACTGCCAATCGGATTCTTTCGCTGGTCCGGGCGATTTTGAATCGAGCTAAAAACGAGTGGGAATGGATTGATGCTGTACCCAATTTTCGCTTTTTGCCAGAACCGAATGAGCGAATCCGCTGGTTAACGCATGAAGAAACCAACAAGCTCTTAATTGAACTGCCAAGTCATTTGGAAGCCATGGCAAGATTTGCTCTTGCTACCGGTTTGAGGGAAGCCAATGTCACCGGTTTAAAGTGGTCGCAAGTCGATTTGAAGCGGGAATGTGCATGGGTAGATGCTGCGCAAGCTAAAGCCAAAAAGCCGATTTCTGTACCACTCAATGCTGATGCAATGACGGTGTTAAGGAATCAACAGGGGCAGCACAAAACGTTTGTTTTTACGTTTAAAGACGAACCCGTCAAAAAGGCCGGCGGAAAAGCCTGGAAAAAGGCACTAAAACGCGCTGAAATTGAGGATTTCCGATGGCATGACTTACGCCATACTTGGGCAAGTTGGCACGTTCAAGCCGGAACGCCGTTAAACGTTCTACAAGAACTAGGAGGATGGGCAAGTTACGACATGGTTTTAAGGTACGCGCATCTCTCTAGTGAGCACCTTAAAGCCCATGCTGGAAACTCAAACCTTGTTGTGACAAAAATACTACACTTCGAAAAAAGAGGGTAGTAAAAAACAACGTAACCCATTGAAAACATTGGTCGGGACGGCGGGACTCGAACCCACGACCCCTTGTCCCCCAGACAAGTGCGCTACCAGGCTGCGCTACGCCCCGATGTTTATTGCTTAAGTCTGCTTCCGCGTAAGAAAGCAAGCCGCGCATAATATCATATTATTCAAGAATGACTATTTCAGCAGCTCTAAAATATCTTCAAGCTCGCCTATCATTTGATGAATCAGCTGCTTGGTGCGCAAGCTATCTTCTTTGGCACCGCCGCTCGCCAAGTGAGCCCGAGCGCCGCCTATGGTATAGCCTTGCTCGTACAACAACGCGCGGATTTGTCTGATCAGCAACACATCGTGACGCTGGTAGTAGCGACGATTGCCTCGCCGTTTCACCGGGCTAAGTTCGCTAAACTCTTGCTCCCAATAACGCAATACATGGGGCTTTACGCCGCAAAGATCACTGACTTCACCTATTGTAAAATAACGCTTGGCCGGAATAACCGGCAGTTCGTTGTTATTACTGGGTTCCAGCATACGCTTCCACTCGAGCTTTCAATTTTTGCCCCGTTCTAAAAGTCACGACACGACGCGGCGTGATCGGAATCTCTTCACCGGTTTTTGGGTTTCTACCTGGACGACCACTTTTATCGCGCAACTCGAATTTGCCGAACCCGGAGATTTTTACTTGCTCCCCACTCTCCAGACTTTTTTTAATTTCGTCGAAAAACAACTCTACGATTTCTTTAGCTTCCCGCTTGTTTAAGCCGAGATCTTCAAATAATTTCTCTGCAATATCTGCTTTGGTTAATGCCACAATCACTCCCTCAATTTTGCATTCAGTTTAGCCGCTAAAGTGTCCAGCACTTTGCGAAATATAGCATCAATTTCGATGTCGGTAAGGGTTTGTGCAAAATCCTGCAAAACCAAGGCTAACGCGACACTCTTGTATCCCTCCGCAACACCTTGTCCCCGGTAAATATCAAAGATCGATATTTCTCGTATCGCCGTCTCATGGCACTCTTCAATAGCGCCGGTAATCGCAGCAACCGATACGCCGTCCTCAACCAACAACGCCATATCGCGGCGCACCGACGGGTATTTGGATAAAGCGCTAAATTTAGGCGCTTGGCGTTGCAATACGGCGTCTTGATCCAGTTCAAACAAGAACACCGGACTACCAAAACCTAACTGTTTTTCCAGCGTCGGATGCAGCATACCCAATAATCCTATCGCTTCGCCGCGTCGATTGTTAATTTGCGCGGTTTGGCCGGGATGCAATGCCGGGTGTTGAAAGGCGACGAAATCAACTCTAAGGCCGGTCAGATCGAATAAAGCTTCCACATCGGCTTTTATATCGAAAAAATCCAGCTTTCTGGTTTTTTCACCCCACTGTTCAGCGTTAACCGTACCTAAGGCTAGACCGGATAACATTTTTCGCTGCTGAATTTGCCCATCTTTATAGAAAAACCGTAGGCCGGTTTCGAACAAGCGCACCCGATTCTGTTGGCGATTTAGGTTATACAAGGCTGCGTTTAGCAAGCCGCACCATAGCGTAGTGCGCATCACGGCTAACTCGGAAGATATCGGGTTCTGAATCCGGATAAATTCTTCGCCGGGAGCCAAGGCATTTTGCATCGCTTCATCGACAAAGCTATAGGTAATCGCCTCCTGATAACCGCGATCAACCAGGCAATCCTGCAATCGTGCCAGCGGTAGCTGCGCCTCGGGCGCCTTACCAAGCTCGGTACGCATTAACAAGCTGCTGCTGGGCAAATTGTTATACCCGTAGATTCTGCCAATTTCTTCCAGCAAATCTTCTTCGATGGCAATATCAAAACGAAAGCCCGGAGGGGTAATTTCCCAACCGTTCTCGACTACCTGAACCTGCATACCCAAGCCTTCAAACAGCACATGTACTTCATCGTCGCCGAATTGAATCCCTAATACTTTGGCAATACGCTGGCTGCGCAATTTGACCGGCGCTCTAGCCGGTAGCGCAGTAGCGCTAATCACTTCTTGAACCGGACCGGGACTGCCTCCTGCGATCTCCAAAATCAATTGCGTCGCGCGTTCGATAGCGCGGCGCTGCAAATTAAAGTCCACGCCACGTTCAAAGCGATGCGATGAATCGGTATGCAAGCCAAATTGACGCGCCTTGCCGGCGACATTGATTGGCGTAAAAAAAGCACATTCCAGGAAAATGTCGCGTGTTTCGCCGAATACCGCGCTGTCCTTACCACCCATCACGCCGGCCAAAGCTAAGGCTTGCTGCTGATCGGCAATGACCAAAGCGTCGCCATCCAGCTCTATAGTTTGGTCGTTCAACAAAGCCAAGGACTCGCCGACCCGACTATGTCTGACCACGATAGGTGCGCTCAGTTTATTGGCATCGAAGGCATGCAGCGGCTGCCCCAGTTCGATCAACACATAATTGGTGACATCGACAACCGGACTCAAACTTCTAATACCGCAACGACGCAGACGTTCTTGCATCCACAATGGCGTGACCACCGTAGGATTGATATTTTTGATCAAACGTCCCAGATAAACCGGGCAAGCGTCAGCCGCTTCAACCTTAACTTCCAAGGTTTCTTGGTGCTGTGGCTCGATAGCGGCGAATGTCGGCACTTGGAAAGACAGATTGTTCAGCACCGCCACTTCCCTGGCAACCCCTTCGACACTCAAGCAATCGGCGCGATTAGGGGTTAAGCCGAGCTCGATCACATTATCGTTTAGCGCCAAATAGTCGCGAATATCGACACCCACCGGCGCATCAACCGGCAATTCCATCAAACCTTCGGAACTTACCGCCAGGCCTAATTCTTTTTCAGAGCACAACATGCCGAACGACAATTCACCACGCAGCTTGGATTCTTTTATTTTGAAATCACCGGGCAATACCGCACCTATCAATGCTGCCGGAATTTTCAAACCGGGCCTGACATTACTGGCACCGCAAACGATTTGCAACGGTTCGGCTTGTCCAACGTTGACTTGGCAAACTCTGAGTTTATCGGCGTTAGGATGCTGAATGGTAGATAATACTTCACCGACCACTACACCTGAAAATTCAGCAGCAACGGGCGTCACAGCATCGACTTCCAGACCGGCCATGGTCAGTTGCGCGACTAATTCGGCGGTGGCGACAGGCGGATTGACCAGTTCTCTTAACCAGGCTTCACTGACTTGCATGATTGCTACCCACCGTTACCTAAACTGTTGTAAAAATTTCAGATCGTTATCGAAAAACATCCGTAAGTCGTTGATGCCATATTTCATCATCGCCAGACGTTCGACTCCGGTCCCAAAAGCAAAGCCCGAATAAACTTGGTTATCGATACCGACCGATTTGAATACTTCAGGGTGAATCATGCCGCAACCGCCGACCTCCAACCAGCCGGTTTGTTTGCAGACGCGACAACCTTTGCCGTCGCACATGACGCAGGACACATCGAATTCGGCGGAAGGCTCTGTGAATGGAAAATAGGAAGGACGAAAGCGCACGTTGACCTCCTTTTCGAAGAAGGCGCGCAGAAACTCAAAAATGACGCCTTTCAGGTCGCCAAAGCTCACATCGGTATCGACCAAAAAACCTTCCACCTGATGAAACATAGGTGAGTGGGTCATGTCCGAGTCGCAACGGTACACCCGGCCCGGCGCGATAATTTTCAAGGGCGGCTTTTCGGATTCCATCACCCGAATTTGCACCGGCGACGTGTGAGTTCTCAATACGGTATGCGCATCGAAATAGAAGGTATCGTGCATCGCTCGCGCAGGATGATGCTCGGGAATATTCAAGGCGCCGAAGTTATGGTAATCGTCTTCAATTTCAGGACCTTCGACGATACTAAAGCCAGCGTCGGCAAAAATTTTGGAAATCCGCCGCAAGGTAATCGTGACGGGATGCAAACCGGACACGGTCTGACCTCGCCCAGGCAAGGTAACGTCGATAGATTCTTTAGCTAGACGAGCAGCCAATTCATCACTTTCCAAAGTCAACTTCCGCGTTTCTAACGCTTCTTGAAATTTGTTTTTGGCATCGTTGATAACTTGCCCGGCACTGCGCCGTTGCTCGGGGTCCAGACTACCCAGCTCTTTCATCTGCTGAGTAAATAAGCCTTTTTTGCCTAGATAATTGACTCTGACCTGATCCAGCTGACTAAGGTCTGCTGCCTGTGCAAGCTCATGTAATGCCTGCGTAACAATATCTTCGATACTAGCCGACACGACTCAGCTCACTT
>CAZGUM010000223.1:0-6241 GCA_964529085.1 uncultured Methylomonas sp.
CGGCAACGACTTCAATCATCCCGGCGGTGTTGATAACTATCGACCGCAAGTGACAGCGACGTACTCGTTGTTTCGCGGTGGTCAGGATTATTACCGCAAACAGGCTGCGGAACTGGGTATCGAGACCTCTGAACTGGAAAAAGCCGGGACCCGTAATCAGTTGGTTAATCACGTCACGGCGGCCTATTACGGCGAATTGGCCGCGATGGAAGCACACGAAGTCAGTCGACGATCCATTACGGCGGTACAAAGCGAACTCGATCAATCGCGCATTCGCTTTGATGCCGGCACAGTTCTGAAATCCGATGTCTTGTCGCTGGAAGTGCAATTGGCCGAAGCCAAGGATGCCGAAATTCAAACGGCCAACGCCATTGAACTGGCTCAGAGCATGCTGAAAACCTTGTTGGGCTTACCGACCAACGAAGCATTTGCGATTAATTCCACGCAGCAAGCCGCATTACCGGCGGCACCCGCGGTTTTTGACGAATTGCTCAATCAAGCGCTCAGCAGCCATCCCGAACTCAAGGCGGCCGAAAAACGGGTCGCTATCGCCGAACAGCAACTCAAAGTTGCCCAGGCTGCTCATCTGCCCAGAGCCGACGCCTTTGTCAGCTATGGCTCGGACAGCAAAGATCTGGCCTTCAGCAGCAATCGCGACAATGTCAGCGTCGGTGTGATGCTGGAAGTCGATGTGTTTTCCGGCTTTGCCACGCAGGAAAGAATCAAGAAAGCCGAGCACGAATTGACGGCCGCCCAGGAAACTGTCCGGCAAACCCGTTTACGCATTGAAAACCAGCTCAAATCCGCGCAGCTCAAATTACAGGAAGCACTCAGCCGTGCAGAGGTTAGCCGCGTTGCAGTGCAGTCCGCGGAGGAAGCTTTACGTCTGGTCAATGAGCAGCGCCAAGCCGGCGTAGTAACCGTAACGCGTTATATCGAGGCGGAAGTCGCGCGTGACAAGGCGTATGCCCGCCAAATCAACGCCCGTTTCGATGCCTTGCGCGCCGAAGCGGAACTCAAACAAGCCACCGGTTTCTGGCAATAAAGGAGTTACGATGACCGAATATTTATCTGAATCAAACACCCCGAAGTGGCTAATTCCCGCAGCAGCGATCACTGCGTTGCTGCTGGTGATTTTATTTGCGCTGGGGATTTTAGGCGGCGATGAAAAAACCGAACCCGGCACCACTGCCGGGATTGGGGAGGCCTTACCCAGCGGCGCGCAAACTTTAAAAGTAGGCAAACAAACGGCCGATAATGGCTTGTCCTGGCAAGGAGTGGTCAGATCGCGGGTAGAGGCAAAGATAGCGCCAAAATTGAATGCCCGCATTGTTGAAATCACCGTACACCCTGGCGACAAGGTGAAAAAAGGCGATGTCATTGCCCGTCTGGATGATAGGGATTTGCGGGCTGCTTACAATGCGGCCAGCGCTGCACAGACTGCCGCGCAAGCCCAGGCGGCGCAAGCCAGTGCCGATGAAAAACGCATGGTTGATCTGTACGAAAAACAGGCGGCGACCCGGCAAAATTACGATGCCACATTAGCACAAGCCAAAGCGGCGCGAGCCATGGCCAGCCAGGCCGCCAGTGCTGCCCAACAAAGCCAGGTGATGTTGGGTGAGAACGTGTTGTACGCGCCGTTTGACGCTATTGTCGGCGAACGCTTGCAAGAGCCTGGGGATATGGGTTTACCCAATCAACCTATAGTGAGCTTGCATAAACCTGACGATTTGCGTCTTGAAGCTTCGATTGCGAGCCATTGTGCCGCGTCGGTCAAATTAGGTATGGCAGTCAAAGTGCGCTTCGATACATTACAGCAAAGTGCGACGGGAACGATTGACGAAATGGCCCCGGAAATCGACCCGCAAACCCGTACCCAAGACATCAAAGTCAAATTACCGCCAATCGAAGGTTTACAGCACGGTCAGTTCGGTTGGTTGGAATTGGGTTGTGAAACTGCGCAACAAGCGTTAATGATTCCTGCGGCGGCTATTTTGCATTATGGCCAATTAGAAGCCGTTAAAGTCATCGATGGTGAAAGGCTCTCGACGCGTCACATTCGCACCGGCAAAACCTATGGCGAGCAAGTCGAAGTACTGTCCGGGCTGCATGAAGGTGAAACCATCCTAAGTAACGGTGGGCAGTTGCCATGAAAGGTGCCATGAAACCGGTTGGAACTCAAAAAGACAGCCTGACGGTCGCCATCGTCCGGCTGTTCACTACCTCGCACCTGTCGTTATTATTTTTGCTGATCTCATTGCTGGCCGGTGCGGCGGCATTGATGTTGACACCACGTGAGGAAGATCCGCAAATCATCGTACCGGTGATGGATGTGTTTGTGCATTATCCGGGGGCGACTGCGGAGGAAGTCGAGAAGCGCGTCACCACGCCGTTGGAAGTGCTGCTCAAGCAGATTCAAGGGGTGGAGTATGTCTACTCGGCGTCCAGTCCGGGCCAGTCACTGGTGACAGTGCGCTATCGGGTCGGCGAAAGTATCGAAGACAGCTTGATCAAAACCCGTGACAAACTGCAAGCCAATTTGGACATCATACCGGCCGGCGTCAGCGATTGGGTGGTGAAGCCCGTGGAAATCGACGATGTACCGATTTTGTTGCTGAGCTTGTCGATGCCCAAGGGCAGTGAAGACATCATGGCTATCCGTCGCATTGCCGAAGAACTGATCGAACGTTTGCGCGCGATCGACGATGTGGGTGAAAGCTCGGTGCTCGGTGCCGCTCCCAGGCAGATTTCGGTGCATCCTGATCCCGCTAAATGTCAGGCTGCCGGCGTCAGTCTGCTGGACTTACAACAGGCCTTGACGCAAAGCAACGTCAACTTGCAAGCCGGCCGGCTCAATCAAAACAACCGCGAAATCCTCTTGGAATCCGGTCCCAACTACCAGTCTGTTGAGCAAGTTGGGGCGACGGTGCTGAAAAGCGTTGCCGGCCGACTCGTTTATTTGCGCGACGTCGCCGAAATCATTGATGGCCCAAAGGATACCGATTACTACACCCGCATCGGCTTTGGGCCGGGTGTCGAACAGATGAAAACCATAGGCCATAGCGATGCGTTACCCGCCGTCGGTGAAGAGCGGCAAATGGCCACCATCGCCATTGCCAAACGTCGCGGCAGCAACGCGGTCGGTGTCGCCGAGCAGGTATTGGAACTCACCGAACAATTGCACGGCACGCTAATTCCCGATGACGTGCTGGTGACCATTACCCGTAACTACGGCGAAACCGCCGACCATAAGGTCAACGAACTGGTAATGCATTTAAGTATTGCGATATTGACCATCATCGTACTGCTGGCCCTGTCCCTGGGGTTCAAGGAATCGCTGATTGTGTCATTGGCGGTGCCAATGACGTTTGCGGTGACCCTGATGTTGGATTTAATCTTCGGTTACACCATCAACCGGGTGACACTGTTCGCGTTGATCCTGTCGCTCGGTTTGCTGGTGGACGACCCCATCGTCGATGTCGAAAACATTCACCGTCATTACAAGATGCGTAAGGAACCACCGCTGCAGGCCTTGCTGACAGCGGTCAATGAAATCCGTCCACCGACGATATTAGCGACGTTTGCCGTGATCATGTCCTTCGTGCCGATGTTTTTCATCACCGGCATGATGGGCCCCTATATGGCGCCGATGGCTTTCAACGTGCCAATTGCAATGCTGATGTCCTTGCTGATCGCCTTCACGGTCACACCCTGGGCCAGCTATAAACTGTTAAAAGGCGATTACGGTAAAGATCACGGACCGGAATTTCGCTTACGGGAAACGCGCGGTTTCAAGCTTTATCACGCCATCATGGCGCCACTTTTGAACAATAAAGCCAAGGCCTTGTGGTTTTTGCTGGCTGTGTTTATCGCCTTTGTCTTGTCAACGCTGATGGCCGTCACTCGGGTTGTACCGTTGAAACTGCTACCGTTCGACAACAAAAACGAACTGCAACTGGTGATTGACATGCCGCGAGGCTCCTCGCTGGAAGCGACTAATGAAGTGGCCACGGCTTTAGGCCAATATCTGTCCACCGTGAACGAAGTCAGCAGTTATCAAACCTATGTCGGCTTGGCTTCACCGATGGATTTCAACGGCCTGGTACGGCATTACTATTTGCGCCAAGGCGCTTATATTGGCGACATCCGCATGGTGTTGATCGACAAAACCCGCCGTGAGCAACAGTCACATGCGATTGCGCTGAGAATGCGCCCCGACATCGACAAAATCGAACAAAAATACGGCGCCAACATCAAAATCGTCGAAATGCCGCCGGGACCGCCAGTGTTATCCAGTGTGGTTGCGGAAATTTATGGTCCGCCGGAAGCGAGTTACGGGGATATTGTGAAGGTATCGAATCGGGTTAGGGCTGATCTTGAAAAAACAGAAGGTGTGGTTGATGTCGACGATTATGTGCAAGCGCCACAGGACCAGTTTCATTTTATGCTCGATCAGGACAAAGCCGCATTATTGGGGATTAGCGATCTGCAAGTTGCCAGTAGCCTAAAACTGGCGGTTGAAGGCGGCTCGGCCGGTACCCTGCATATCGCTAGCGAACGTCAGCCCTTGTTGATCGAACTGCAATTACCCAGAGCGGCACGCTCCTCGGCAGCTGATTTGCTCAACTTGTCGGTCAAGTCCGTCAACGGTGACTTGGTGCGCTTGAGTGAAATCGGCCACTTCGTCCAGGAAAACGGCGACCAGACCATTTACCACAAAAACCTGCAACGGGTGTCTTACGTACTGGGCGAAATGGCCGGCAGGAGTCCCGTGGAAGCGGTTTGGGACTTGGGTGACAAACTCGAACAACATCCCTTGCCGCCGGGTTACAAAGCCGAAATGGCCGGCGAAGGCGAATGGAAAATTACCGTCGATGTGTTTCGTGATCTGGGCTTAGCTTTTGCGGCGGCCATGGTGATGATCTATATCCTGCTGGTGGGGCAGACTGGTTCGCTGGGCGTGCCGCTGATCATGATGATCGCGATTCCGTTAACGGTCATCGGCATCATGCCAGGCTTTTGGTTTATCAACTTGTTCGCCTCGGATGTCGGTCAATATGCCGACCCGATCTACTTCACCGCCACGGCGATGATCGGTATGATCGCTTTGGCCGGCATCGTGGTACGTAACTCGATCATCCTCATCGATTTCATCGAGAACATCTATCGCGGCAATCCCGACATCAGTTTGGCTGACGCCATTATCGAGGCGGGTGCCACCCGTTTGAATCCGATCTTTTTGACGGCGGCTTCGGCGGTACTGGGTTCGGTGATGATCGTACTTGATCCGATTTTTTCGGGATTAGCGTGGAGCTTCATCTTCGGTATCATCGCCTCGACTTTATTCTCGCTCATCGTGATTCCGGTGGTGTTTTTTCTGATTAATCGCCATATGCCTAAGGAAGTGCTTGTCGATGAATAGCGGGGAATCGTGAAGCAGAATATTGTGGCTCATCGCCCGACGGATTTGTCGCGGCGATGGGCGCAAGGCATTGTTAATCGCTATGCCGTTGAAGCTATGATCGTCACACTGGCGGTCGGCGGCATGACGGAGCTAAGCAGCAACATCGAGTTGATCAAACGGATATCGGTTGCGGTTAACGATCATGACAGCCTATCGGCCTTGAGTGTGGATTCTTAGGCTGATGCCTAACATGGATGTCGAATTGTTCATCCGGAAAGGGTGAATTTGGTACGCAACCCGCTAGACTGCTGCACATTAACAGCTTATAAAAATTGGTTTCGATAAAGGCCGCTTAATATAAACGAGAAATTGTGGAAATCACATTTTCCAGCCTTTATCGGTAGTGCGTTGATCGCTCATGCGAATAAGCACATGGATGAGATGTTGCAAGAAATCGGTCGAATGGAAATAGCTAGTCAGTAAGTGTTAGCTAATTTAGAGCAAATGGCGAGAAGTGTGGAGACTGACACCGACATGTTGTGTCAGGGTCATTGAGAAAGTTTGTTTTTCTTCAATTTAGTTGGCTGCCTAAACCGATGCTTACCCGCAATGCGTAAGAGGCGACGAAATTTTGGACATTCAAAATGGCTTGGCGCATTGCAGATCGCGGCATGGCGAAGTCCATCGCGCATAGCGGTCAGTTCTTTAATTTTTCTATCCAGCTCATCCGCCTTAGCCAAAAGCAAAGCTCTATTAATTTCAGGCCCTTCGGGGGTAAACATTTCACCGATCTCATCAAGCGAGAAACCGGCGCCACGCCCCAAAGCGATTAAAGCC
>CAZGUM010000224.1:0-6166 GCA_964529085.1 uncultured Methylomonas sp.
GGCACGGTTTTTGTGCCTACGCGGATTTTAAACAATGTGTCGCTGGCACGACGGCTTTTTTAGAAGTCGGGTCTCGGCCCGACGGCCGAGATACTTTCTTTTGCTTGGCCAAAAGAAAGTATCCAAAGAAAAGGCCACCCCGATGCCGCTTTGATCCTGCGCGCCGTAGCGTTTCTCGAGGGTCAGCAGAAGGGGCTTCCCAGCCCCTCTGCCGACGCACCGCATCCCTGCGGTGCCCCTTCGGGCTATTCTCGATAAACGCTGCGGTGCTCGGCGCGGCATAGGGGATGGGGCTTGTCGCGGAATTACTAGGTTGTCCGAATAAATTCGGGATCGAGCCGCCGCCAGCTGAAGAAGCTTCACAATGTTTTGTAAAAGCGTTTTTTTAGATTTCTGGTGCTAAATGTATATCTAGGAGCATCGAATGTAGAACGGTTGTCTCCCGTATGCCGCGCCGAGCACCGGAGCTTTTGAACCGGTTAGCCCGCAGGGGCGCCGCAGGGGCAGGAAGCCCCTTTCGGCAACCCCGTTCAAAAGCGAGGAGCGCAGGGGATAAGCGGCATTCGGGCCGCCTTTTCTTTGGATACTTTCTTTTGGCGGAGCAAAAGAAAGTATCTCGGTCGTCGGTCCGAGAACCGATATCAAAGAATTCGTCGCGATAGCGACACCTTATTTTTAAGTTAAACCATAAGGAATCCCACTATGCCTCGTCCCGATAAACACGTATTCGTCTGCACTCAAGCCCGTCCGCAAGGTCATCCGCGCGGCTCCTGTACCGCCAGCGGCTGTGCCGAGGTCATGAACGAGTTCATGAACCAAATTCAGGCCCGCAATCTGTTCGAGAAAATCGGTTTAACCAATACCGGTTGCATGGGGCCTTGCATGCTCGGACCCAGCGTGCTGGTCTATCCCGAAGGCGTCATGTACGGCAAAGTCACCAAAGCAGATGTAACAACTATTATCGATCAACATCTGTTGGGCGGTACCCCGGTTGCAGCTTTGGTAGCGCCCGCCGAGGTTTGGTAAACCATGAGTCAGGTTGGCTTTTTTGAAGAGCGGGTTTTATTCAGTCCGGATGTGCCGGAAGAGGTAAATAGACTGTTGCAGATGGCGGTGGTTGCCAGCCACGCCGACAAACCCTTGGCGGAAAAGTATTTCAGACAGGCGCAATCCTTGGATAGTACATGTCTGCAAACCTATTTTGCCTTGTATAAGTTCTATTTTTACCAAGGCCGCCTGCTGGAAGCCGAGTGCGAAGTGATGGCCGCGCTGACCGAGGCCGCCCGTCAGGGCGGCTTTCCGGCCGATTATCGGCAATTGGGCCGGGAGTTGGAACAGTGGGATATGTATGTCAGCGACATCGCCTTGTTTTACCTGTATAGCTTAAAAGCCCTGGCATTTATCAAGTTGCGGCGGCAATTGGATGCGGAAGCGCAATCGATTCTGGTACTGATGAGGGCGCTCGATCCGGAAGACCGTTCCGGCGCATCGGTGATCATGGATCTGGCCGACGCGGTGATGGAGGATGCCGCATGACCGCCAACAGCATCAGCGAACATGTCGAGGCCAAACGGGTTTTCGGTAGGGCCGTGTGTCAACGTATCTCCGAGAATATCGCCCGTTTGGGTTTTTCGGTGCAAACCCAGCTGAGTTTGCCGGATTTCGATAGCGCCGAATTCAGTCTGGTGACCGATCCGTTTACCCAAACGCAGGATTTGGTAGGTTATTGGTATAGCGCCGGTAAGCAGCGCATCGGCCAGATCAAATTTCATGGCGACGGCAGTTTTTATGCCGAATACGACGTTGTGCAGCCGCACCCAAGCAAAAAGCAATGGTTCGTCGAAGCAATCAATGCCTGGGGGCAGCAAGACAACATTAAAACCGAAGCAAAATTGCTAGACATCCCGCAATAAGGGGGGGCAATGGCTAATCCAAAACGTTTGTACGAATTGCTGCTGGATTATTGCAGCAGCGATGCCGTGGTGGACAACCTGATGATAGGTTTGGTGTGGACCCTTTGCCAATGCAAGGGTAAGGCTACCGCCGGCTTGGCGATGAGTCCGGGGCAGAGCACGCGGACCTTGCCGTGGTCCGGTACCCTGGGCGGTAAGCCGGTCACCGATCTGGCGGCCTGGATCACCGAATGGGAACCCTACAAGGCTACCGTGGCGATGGCCGCGATCAATAGCTGCATCAACGCTCGTCCCTTGCCGGAATCGGTAGTGCTGGACAGCCACGACGAGCACGCCAATCTGGCGGTATTCGAATATTTTTTGCCGCAATTGCAAAGCAAAAATGTGGTGGTGATCGGCCGTTATCCGGGCATCGAGCGCTATCAGGACAAGATGCATTTAACCATTCTGGAACGGCAGCCGTCCGCCGCCGATTTGCCGGATTCCGCGTGCGAGTTTTTGTTGCCGCAAGCCGACTGGGTGTTTCTGACCGCCAGCAGCATTCCGAATAAAACTTTTCCGCGCTTGGTGGAACTGTCCAGCCATGCCAAAACCGTGTTGATGGGGCCTACCGTGCCCTGGCTGCCGCAGTTGCACGAGTTTGGTATCGATTATCTGGCCGGTGTGGAAATCGTCGATCAGGAAGCCTTGTATCACACCGCAGCCCAAGGCGGCGGCGTGCGGATCTTTAACAACGGCTTACGTTATCGGGTGGCGGAATTGGCGCCGCAAAGCAGTATCAGCTGGCTGAAACAGCAGATTGCCGATTGCTTTGCCGAACGCACCCAACTTACCGAAGCAATGGAACAATGGTATCGCGACGGCAATAAGGCGCGCTTTCCGCATTACTCCTTGCTGGATCAGATCAACAGCCGGCTGTCGCGCCTGGATAGCAGTTTTAAATCGCTGTGGGACAACTATGCCGCTGGGTAGTGCATGAATATTGCAGTGCCGGAAGTATTTGCCAGCCATAGATTGTTGTTGATGTACAAAGGCGATATCAGCGCCCTAACCATGTTTGCGCAACAGGCCGCCGGTAGCGTGTGCTTTCCGCAATCCTTGCCGCCGCTGTCCGTCGCCTTCGATGAAGGCGCGGCGGTAACCGAAGGGAAAATCACCGTTCACCCGGCAACCTTGATCAACGCCATCAATCGAATGCTAGGTTTCGATAACGATTTGCTGTACGCCGAAGCCGGTTATCAGGAATACGTCGATACCCCGAAAGGCGTCGTCACCGTCTACATGGCGCGCTTCAAACTGCTGGACCCACCGCATCGCTTGATGCAGCGCTTGGGCTGCCAGATGCGCACTTTGCCGGAATTACGCGGCCGGCCGCCAGCCGAAATGGAGTTGCTGCGCCGGGCTTACACAAAAATGATGGAGGGCTGACATGTTCGATATTATGGATTTTGGCATCGGTGAATTCACGGGCGATAGCGGCTCGGATTCGCCTGCGCCCAGCGGTCCGTATATCCCGGAAGCCAGCGAATGCATGCGCTGCGGCATGTGCGTCAGCAGCTGCCCAACCTTCCGTTTATTCGAAACCGACGCGGAAACCCCGCGGCAACGGATACGCACCATCAGTAAAGTATTGGTGGAGGATGTGCCTATCAGCGCGGAAGAGCGCGGCCATCTTGATAACTGTCTGCAATGCCGGGCTTGCGAAACCGCCTGTCCCAGCCGGATGAGTTACGGCGCGCTGTTCGATCAGGCCAGAATGAAACTGCGGCAAACTGTTGCGCGGCCCTGGTTAGCCAAACTGGCTATGTATTTAATCGAACATAAACGCCGGCGGCGCATGTTATTGCCCTTGCTGTCTTTGTATTTACGTTCCGGCTTGCGAAAACCGCTAAGAGCCAGCGGCTTGCTGCGCAAATTAAAATTGGCTACTGCCGAAAGCTTGCTTAACGAACCGGCCTTGGGCAGTTTGGCCGGGATTTATCCGGTCGGCAGACGCCAGCGGCAGCGCGGGCGAGTAGCCTTGTTTACCGGCTGCTTGGCCGAACATTTCGACCGCGCCACCCAGCGCGCCGCGATCAAACTGCTAAATACCATAGGCTACGAAGTCGTGGTGCCGGAAGGCCAGGGCTGTTGCGGGGCGATTCACCAGCACAACGGCTGTTCCGCGCAAACCTTAAAAGATAAAAATATCGAAGCGTTCTACCAGCTGGAAGTGGAAGCGGTGATCTATGTCGCCAGCGGTTGCGGCGCGATGCTCAGCGAGTATCAAGGCGACGATAGCGAAACCGCCGGTTGGTTCGGCCGCAGCTTGCAAGACATCAACGAATTTTTATTGGCGCATTGGCCGGATACGCTGGAGCCGGCGGCTTCCAATTTAAACGTGGCGGTACACGAGCCTTGCAGCCAGCGCAATGTGTTGAAAAACGGCCGTGCCGTTCACGAACTGCTGCGGAAAATCCCCGGTTTGAATATCGAAGCCTTGCCCGACAATCAACTCTGCTGCGGCGCCGGCGGCAGCTATATGCTCAGCCACCCCGATAATGCCCAGCCACTGCGCAACGCCAAGCGCCAGGCCATCGAAGGCTCCGGTGCGGACGTGGTGGTCAGCAGCAATTTCAGCTGCGCGTTTTACCTCAATGCCGACCGCGCCGAGACCGCGCGGAAACTGGTGCATCCGATACGCTTGTTGGCGGATAGGGTGTAGTTTAGTCCTCGGTCCAACTTTACATGCAATGGCCAGGTTAGAACCCTTATTGCCAAATAAGCTGTCATGACGAAAGGTGCGATTAGCTTATGTAATCGTACCCTTCGAAGCCAACATTCCTCCGACCGTGCTATCGCTAATCGGCGCGGACTGCCCCGGCCTTTTGTATTCGGAACAATTGGTTTTAAATTTAGAAAGCTAACATTGCTTGCTCGAAACCGACGCATAGCGGCGATCCCTCGCTTCATTGTCGTTCAGCAACAGACCCCTCGCCCGTGAACGGTATTAGATGGACGCCGAATCGCTAAGCACCCAAGATCTAGCATAATTTCGGAATGATATAGCTTGGAAGCCGAATGGCCGAGAAAATTTCTTGAACGATTCAGTCCCGAGCGCGGACGACCGAGAAAATTTCTTGAACGATTCAGTTCAGAGCTCGGACGGCCGAGAAAATTTCTTGAATGATTCAGCTCTGAGCTCGAATGGCCGAGATAATTTCTTGAATGATTCAGTTCAGAGCTCGAATGATCGAGTAATTTTCTAGAATCATCTAGTTCGAAGCTCGAGTAATTTAGAAATTCTCTTGAACAATCAGGCTCAGAACGACATTGGCCGAGCTTTTTTCTCCATTGTTCTCTCTCGGAGCTGAATCATTGAGGCTCGACACTTAAATGATCGAGCCTGAATAGGTATACCGCTGTTTTGCCAGCAGAATGGTGGATAAAATTGCCCAACCGACGATTAAGATTGGGTTTTAAATGGGGGGCGGAAAATTAAGTATTAATCGAGAACTAATTGTTAAGATTGCTCTAGGGGCGAATGAGCAACACCGGCCCATTTTTGTCACTCGAGCTTCTCTAAAGCGGTCATTCGTCCAAAGCCAGGTTCTGAACACTGGCGAACTACAAACCAGCCGTTGGCGACCTCAACCAAGTAGCCAGAAGCAAACATCTGATCTAAAGGATAGCGTTCAATCAAATAGCCAAAATTGATTGACGAAACTATGCCGACCTAATCTGCCAACAGTGCTAATCTGCATAAACTCGATATTGGGGTTGCAGATCATGGCCACAGAAAACAATTCAGACTCGGTAAGGGATAGATTGATCCGCGCAGCCCTTGAATGCTTCCTTGCTGATGAATACCACAAAGTTTCTACTCGGCTGGTAGCAGAAAAGGCAAACACAAACATCTCGATGATCCGTTATTACTTCGGAAATAAGCAGGGACTCTATGAGGAGATGATCCGGGAGACCCTTAATCCGATGTTGTCCGTTCTTGATGGTCCCATGCTTGCCTCGGTGACTGGCTTCAAAGATTTTCTGCGTTTGTATTACGACACGATGACTGCAAAGCCTGAGTTCCCAAAACTTATTCTCAAAATAATTGCGCTAAACCACGGCCCCGGTCGCCGATTTATCCAGCAACTTCTGGAACGTGGCCGTACACGAGGTGCTCGTAAGGTTTCCGATTTGAAAGATCAGGGGCAGATTTCTTCTACCGTGGACCCCGACATCCTCCGACTGGCTTTCGTCAGCTTGGCAATGAC